>JBKOWZ010000050.1:0-50005 GCA_046724665.1 Actinomycetota bacterium | reverse complement strand
GTGTGGAAGGCCCCGGCGACCGCCAGCGAGCGCAGCTTCGCCCGCGCGGGTGGGTCGGCCTGGAAGGCGGCCAGCTGCTCGACCGTGCCGGCGGCCACGATCTGCCCGGCGCCGTTGCGGTTGGCCGCGGTCAGCCCGTGTTCCTCGATCTTCGCGACGACCTCGGCCTCCTCGCCGCCGAGCACGGCGGTCATCGAGGTCTTCGTCACGGCGGCGGCCGAGGCCATCGCCCGGCCGCGCTCGCGCACCAGCACCATCGCCGCCTCGGCGCTGATCGCGCCGGTGCCCGCGGCGGCGGTCAGCTCGCCGACCGAGTGCCCCGCGGCCGCGCCGACCCGGCCGTAGGCCTCGGCCGGGTGCGGGAAGAGCGCCAGGGCCGCGGCGATCCCGGAGGCGACCAGCAGCGGCTGGGCCACCGCGGTGTCGCGGATCGTGTCGGCGTCGGCTTCGGTGCCGTAGTGCACCAGGTCGAGGTCGGCGACGGCGGACCACCAGGACAGGCGGTCGGCCACGCCGGGCACCTCGAGCCACGGTGCGAGGAAGCCGGGAGTCTGGGCACCCTGGCCGGGAGCGACGAGTACGAGCACCCTTCCATCTTCCGGGACGGCGCCCCCGGTCGGGCCGTGACGAGAGCGACGAAGATCCGGTGAGTGGCTTTGTAGGAACCCTACAAGGGCTTCGCCTGCTCGGCCAGTCGGCCCAGCACCAGGGCCACCTGGAGCGTGAAGGCGGAGCGCGCCTGAGCCGGCGTCAAGCCTGTGATGTCGGTCACCCGTCTGAGCCGGTAGCGCACGGTGTTCGGGTGAACGAACAGGATGCGCGCGGCCGCCTCCAGCGAGGCGGCCTGTTCGAGGTAGACCGAGAGCGTTTCCAAGAGCGCCGAGCCGGCCTCGGCCAGCGGCCTGTAGATCTCCTCCACCAGAACGGCGCGCGCGGTCTCGTCAGCGGCGAGCGCGCGCTCGGGCAGCAGGTCGTCCGCGGCCACCGGGCGCGGCGCGTCCGGCCAGGCGGCGCAGGCGTGCAGCCCGGACAGCGCGGCGTGCGCCGAGTTCGAGGCCGCGGTCAGGTCCGCGACCACCGGCCCGACCACCACGGGACCCGGGGCGAACTGCCCGGTCAGCGGGCGCACGGCGGTGAGCGGGTCGCCGTCCACGCCGCCGACGATGGCGATCAGCCGGTCACCCTGCACCCCGGCCAGCACGGCGAGCTTGGCGTGCCGGCCGGCCCTGTGCATCGCGTCCACCACCGCCTCGGCATCGTCCTGCGGCGCCGTGCCGACCATCACGGCGATGTCGCTGTGCGCGCCCCAGCCGAGCGCGGCGGCGCGCGAGCGCACCACGTCGTCCGCCTCGCCGCGCAGCAGCGCGTCCACGACCAGCGCCTCGAGCCGGGCGTCCCAGGCGCCGCGCAGCTCGGCGGCCTGAGCGTAGATCTGCGCGGTGGCGAAGGCGATCTCGCGCGAGTAGCGCAGCAGGCCCTCGCTGAGCATCGCCTCCTCGCGCTCGTTCTCGGCCAGCTCGTGGATGCGGTCCTCGACCACCTCGATGGTGGTGCGCACCAGCTGCACGGTCTGCTGCAAGGTGACCGCTCGGGTCAGCTCGCGCGGGGCGGTGCCGAAGACGTCGGCGGAGACGGCGGCCTTCTGGTCGGGGTGCCTGAACCACTCGGTGAAGGCGGCGATCCCGGCCTGCGCGACCAGTCCGACCCAGGAGCGGTTCTCCGGCGGCATGTTGCGGTACCAGGCGAACCTTTGTTCCATCCGGGCGATCGCGGCGTTGGCCAGCGGGCCCGTGGCCTTCTCCAGCCGCCGCACGGCCGCGGTCCGGTGCGGATCGGCGGTGCGGCGAGGGGCAGTCTCCGTCACGGCTCCTACTCTGGCAGACCGACGGGCGGCCTCGGTCCCGCTGCGGCGAGTAAGGTCGGTCCATGGCTGGAACACGACGGCGGGTAGTGCTCGCTCCGATGACGAAGGAGGACTTCGGCCCGTACCGGGAGGCCGGGGTCCGCGAATTCGCCCAACAGAAGATCCTTTCCGGCGAGTGGGCCGAGGACGAGGCCCTGGCGCTGTCGGAGGCAGACCACGACCGCCTGCTGCCGGAGGGCGTGGAAAGCCCCGGCCAGTTCCTGTACACCGTGCGCGACGCCGACACCGGCGATGAAGTCGCGACGATCTGGATCGCGCTGAGGGGCAAGGCCGGGCGGCTCGAGGGCTACATCTACGACATCGAGGTGCACGAGAAGCACCGCGGCCAGGGCTACGGCCGCGCGACCATGCTGGCGGGCATCGAGCGGGCGCGCGAACTGGGCGCCGACAGCCTCGGCCTGCACGTCTTCGGCCACAACGCACCCGCACGCGCGCTGTACCGGTCGCTCGGCTTCGTCGAGACCAACGTCTCCATGTCGCTCGAACTCTGACTGCCACGGCACCGGCCCTGCTCTACGCTTGTCGCCCATGACGGGCGGGAACGGGGCGGGGCGATGAGCGCGAGTGTGGTCCGGCTGATGGTCGGCCTGCCGGTGGCGGCGCTGTTCCCGCTCGGCGTGCCCGGGCTGCGCGACAGCGCGCGCGTGCACGCGGCCGCCGGGCTCGGGTACGGCGCGTTCGTCCTGGCCCCGCTCTTCCCGCAGTGGCGCTCGTGGGTCCTGCTGGCGCTGACCGGCGCGGTCTGCGCCGCACTGCGCTGGCGGCTCGGGCCCGGCAGCGGGGCGGCGGCCGAGACCCCGTGGATACGCAGCATTTTCACGCCCCGGCACGGCGCGGTCCCGCTGCTGGTGCTCGCGCTCGCGGCAGGGGCCGGGCTGATCGCCGGGGCGGACGCTTTCGGCGGATATCTGAGCGCGTTCCTGCACGACGACCGGATCGCCCTCGCCTCGGCCGGCGCGCTGACCTCGATCTTCCTCGGCGCGGTGATCGTCGAACTGGTACTGGAGCCGTTCACCGAAACGCTGCGGCTCAAATCCGCCGCGCTGCCCGAAGAACCGAGCGAGATCAAGGCTTTGGTGGGCGCTGGTATGCTTATCGGATGGCTGGAGCGGGCAATTATGTTCTCGCTCGTGATGGCCGGACAACCGACCGCGGCGGTGCTCACCCTGAGCGCCAAATCGGTGGCGAGATTCCCCGCGCTGCGCCGAAATGAAGAGGGGTTCGCCGAGTACTTCCTCATCGGCAGCCTCACCAGCCTGGTGATGGCGCTGGCCCCGGCACTCGCCACCCGTTGGCTCCTCGGCGCCGTGTCGCCCGCGTAGGGACGGTGTTCGGATGAGGGACGGTGTCGGATGAGGGACAGTGCTCAGATGGGAGCGGTGTGCTTGCCAGTCTCCGGCGCAACCGACTGATCAGGCAGGTCCTCGACCTGCGGATGCCGCCCGGCGACTACGCCCTCGCCGGCAGCGCCCCGCTCTACGCGCACGGCCTGCGGCCCCGGTTGCGCGACGTGGACGTGGTGGCGCGCGGCGCCGCCTGGGATATCGCACAAAAGTTCGAAAAGCCCGTTCGGGCGCCGTCCGGGATCGGCCGCGTGGTGCGCCTCGGCGACGGGGAAATCGAGATCTTCGACCGCTGGGTCGCCCCGGAATGGCCGATCGACTCGCTCATCGACGAGGCGGAGATCATCGACGGTATCCGCTTCGTCTCGCTGCGTGATTCCCTCGCCTGGAAGCGGTATCTGCACCGGACGAAGGACGCCGCGGATATCAGGCTGCTTGAGGCCTACTTCCGCGAGCAGGAGGAATACACGCAGGTACCGGCCTTTTCCGGCTCAATCACCATCAAATCGAAAGTCTGATACCCGGCCACGATCGGGTTGCGAACCCGTGAACGCGGTTGCCGCGTCAGTGGCCTGCCAAGATACTCCCCCTACGGAGCGTGAGAGGGGGGACACTCTTGGCGATCTTCAGCGGCGAGCCGCTGCTGGCCGCGCTCGACGAGCGGGACCGCGACACGCTGCTGCGTCTCGGCGCGGACCGGGCGTACCAGGCCGGCGACCGCATCCTGACTCAAGGCGACCCGGACACCTTCGTCGTGGTGATCGTCAGCGGCTGGACCGTGGTACGCGGCGACGCGGACAACGGCCGGTCGGTCATCTTCGGGCTCTGCGGCCCGATGGACGTGATCGGCGAACTGGCCGCGTTCGACGGCGCCCCGCGCAGCGCCACGGTCACCGCGCTGGTGGCGGTGCGGGCCCGGCTGCTGTCTGATCACGAGTTCCACGCCTATCTCAAGGACCGTCCGCGCGCGTACGCCGCGGTGGCGCGCACGCTGGTCTCCCGGCTGCGCGCCGCGGACGACCAGAGCCAGGACCTCGCGACGCTGCCGGTGGTGCGGCGGCTGGCCCGGCTGCTGCTCGACCTGGACGGCACCGGGTCGCGGGTCGAGGCGGCGGCCCGGCTCACCCAGCAGGAACTGGCCGCGGCCATCGGCGCCAGCCGCGAGGCCGTGGCCAAGGCGCTGGCCGACCTGCGGGCACGCGGGGTGGTGCGCACCGCGGACCGGCGCGTCGCGGTCACCGACCGGCTGGCCCTCCAGGCGATCGCGCAGCTCCAGTGACGCCCGGCGGCCGGCCGCGCTCGCGGCGGAAAAAGCCAGGGCACGAGTGTAATCCGCTACAGCGCCGCAGGCCGCGGGCCCGGACGATGGTGGCACCGGCACCCTTCGAGCGGATCGGAGTCCCATGGCAGACGTCGCGAAACGGCGCAGCGTCCTCGGGCCGCTGCCCGCGGTGGCCGGGCACCTGGCCGCGCAGGCGGAGCACGCCATCGAGCGCGCCGACGCCAAGGCGGCCACGCTCGCCGCGACGGCGACCGCGATCCTGGCGTTCACCGTCCAGGGCGGCAGGCCGGCCCGCGGCTGCGGCGACCACGCCGCCGCGACGGTCGCGCTGGTCGCCGCGGCGGTGTGCTGGGTGGCCGGGATCCTCGCCCTGGCCGCGGCGATGTTCCCGCGTTTCGAGGATTCCGGGGACCAGCGGCTGGCCTTCTTCCACCGCTACCCCGGCCGGTTCGACCCGGCCGCGCTGCGGGCGCTGGCGCGCGAGGCCGGCGCCGACCCCGAGGGATGGCTGCTCGCCGAGGCGCACGCGCTGAGCCGGATCGCCGTCACGAAGTACCGCTTCATCCGTCTAGGTATGTGGCTGCTCGGCGCCGGCGCGGTGCTGGCGCTCAGCGGCGTGCTGCTGCGCTGAGCCGCGCCGGGCCGCGCGCGACGGCGGCCCCGCACGGTGGAAAGTATATAAGTATTCGAATATACCGAGTATACCGGGAGGGCGGGTGCGTACCCGATGACCACATCGCCGCTGTACACGGCGCTCGCGGTCGCCGACATCGAGTCGTTCGGCCGGCGGACCGACACGGCGCAGCGCGGGCTGCGCGCCGATCTGCACGCCGCGCTGGCCGCGGCGCTGAGCGCGGAGGGCATCGACTGGTCCGGCCTCGAGTCGAAGGAGACCGGGGACGGGGTGATCCTGCGCATCCCGCCGGTCATCCCGAAGACGGCGATCACCAGGGCGCTGACCTGGCACCTGCACGCGACGCTGGCGCGCCGCGCGCTCGCCGACCCGCCGGCCGAGGAGATGCGGCTGCGCCTCTGCCTGCACGGCGGCGAGGTGTCCGACGACGACTTCGGCGTGTACGGCACCGACCTGAACACCGCGTGCCGCCTCGTGGACGCGCAGGTCCTGCGCGACGTTCTGAAGGCGGCGGCGCGCTCGCACCTCGCCGTGATCGTCTCAGACGCCTGGTACCGGGCGGTGGTCCGGCACGATCACGAGCGCATCGACCGCACCGCCTACGCACCCGCCGCACTCGCGGTGAAGGAGCTGCGCGAGACCGCGTGGATTCACGTGCCCGGGCTGCCGACACCCCCCGGACTGCCGCCGCTCGATCCGGCCGCCGAGCAGCCCGCGAGCGCCGCGGCGGCAGCCGCACCCGGATCCCGCAGCCTCACGATCACGAACTCGACCATCCACGACGTGGTTCAGGGCGACAAGCACGAGACCAACCGCTACGGCGCGGAAGGAGCGCCGCGATGAGCGAGCAGTCCCCGCCCCCGGCCACTCCCCAGGCCGCCGAGCCGGCCGCTGCCCCGGCCGCCAACCCAGCCGAGGCTCAGGCCCCTGCGGATCAGGCCCCGGACGGCGCGAGCCTGCGCAACAGCTTCGCGTCGGCCGCGGCGAACAGCCCGAACAAGACCTCCGGGCACCTCGGCTACCAGCAGTCGGCCCAGCGGCAGCTGCTCGGCGGCTCGCTGCACGACGCGGTGATGGGCGACAAGAACGTCAACAACTTCTACTACGGCGCGGCCGACCGGGCGACCCTGACCTACCGCAAGCTCTCGCCCGAGGCGGTGGACGAGGCGCTGGCCTTCGTCGAGCCGCCGCAGTACCCGAGGGTCAGCCGGTTCGCCGCGGGACGCGCGCTGGTCGTGCTGACCGGACCGGCCGGCTCCGGCCGGGCCGCCACGGCGGTGCACCTGCTCGCGGCCGGGACCGGGCGCCAGTCGATCCATCTGATCCACAACCTCGCCGACTTCGCGGCGCTCACCCCCCAGTCGCTGCCCAACGGGACCGGCATCGTGCTGCCCGACGTCACCGACCGCGCGGCGGCGAGCCTGGACGACTTCACGCTGCGGCGGCTGGTGGACGGCCTGGCGGCCGCCGGGCAGAAGCTGATCATCACCGCGCCGGACACCCTGGTCTGGCACTGCGCCGAGATCGCCACGCATACGGTAGCCCTCGGCCCCCGCCCCGAGCCGGTCGCCGTAGCGGCGGCCAAGTTCCGGCGCCGGTTCGGTCCAAGCGGCCAGGCCACGGCCACGGCACTGCTCGACCGGCCGGACGTCAGGGACCTGATCGCGCGCCGGCTCGGCCCGGACCGGCCGCTGGCCGACGCCGACCGGCTGGCCACGCTGCTCGCCGACTCGGCGGCCGACCCGGAGGCGATGGCTGCCAACGCCGAGACCGGCATGGCGGCCGGCGTGGCGGGCGAGACCGAGGCCTGGTTCGACCGGCTGGCCGACGATCCGCGGGACCAGTTCTACGCGATCGCGCTCGCCGTGCTCAACGGGTTGGCGAAGGAGAAGGTGGCGGACGCGGCGAAGCGGCTTGAGCGGCTGCTCGCGCCGGAGACCGCCGAGGCCCGCGACGAGCGGAGGCGGCCCACCTTCGGCGGCAGCAACCGAGCGCGGCTCGCGCGCGTGCACGCCCTACAGGCCCCGGGTACCGATCCCGGCGTGCGGGGCGAGGCGCAGGGGCAGATCGTCCGGTACATCAACCGCGACTTTCCGCGCCGGCTGCTGACGCACGTCTGGGAGCAGTACGACGACGAGCGCGGCGCGTTGACCCGGTGGCTGCGCGACCTGGGCGACAGTCCGTTCGAGGACATCCACATCGGCGCCGGGGTGGCCGCCGGGGTGCTGCTCGCGATGAGCTCGTACGACCACGTGCTCCAGACGATCGTGCTGCCGTGGGCCTGGTCGCGGAAGCAGAACCAGCAGGACGCCGCGGCGGTCGCGTTGCAGACGCTCGGCTCCGACCCCCGGTTCGCCCCGCGCGTCAAGCCCCTGCTGCACGAGTGGGCCGACCCGGACCCCGATTCGGACGTCGCCGTCTCGCTCCAGGCCACCGCGGCGCGCGCGTACGGCGCGGACTTCGGCGCGCAGCGGATCGAGGAGGCGATCGAACTGCTCACGCGGCTGGCCGCGGTCGAGCAGTGGCCGGTGGCCGAGGCGGTCTCGCGCAGCCTGGCCGAGCTGATCGCCACCGAGACCCCCGGCGTGACCGCACGGGTCTTCACGCTGTTCGGCGAGTGGGTGAGCGGACGCAAGCAGTACCTGCGGTCCATGGGCCGGCTGGCGTTCCTGTACGCGGCCGCCGACCTGGTCACGCAGCGATCGGTGCAGGGCGCGAACGTCAAATGGCCGGCCTTCCTGCACCTGGATCAGGACCCGCAGTACACGGCGGTCATCCGCTACCTGTGGGCCGACGCGCTGAACGCCTCGGACCTGCACCAGACCGCCCGCGAGGTGCTGTCCGCCTGGGCCAAGAGCCTCGACGGCGATCCGCGCGGCTGCCAGGCGCTGGCCCGGATGCTCGCCGGGATCGCCGGCACCGACCGCACGAAGGCGATCGTGCGCCGGCTCACCCAGGAATGGACCGGCCGGGACGGCGCCGGCCCCGCGCCGCGCGCCGCCGCCGCGCTCGCCCCCATGTCGATCCGCTGATCCTTCGACCCGTTGAGGAGTACCGCCATGCTCGACCCGCACGATCCACCGGCACCGGGATTCCCCGCGGGCCAGTTGTTCACCGGGCCGCACCCGCAGCCCGGGATGAGCCGGCCGCACGTGCTGCCGGGCGTCGCCCACGTCTACGTCACCGCCGACGGCGACTACCTGGTCAACGAGCGCCGCCTCAGCTACGGCCAGGCGTTCGCGGCCAAGCGGCGCTACGACGTGGACACGACCGACAAGAACAGCAGGCTGAGCGGCGACAATCTGCCGAGCAGCGAGAACAACTTCTACTTCCGCTACGAGATCTCGCTGGCCTGGCGCGTGCACGACCCGGTCGCGGTGGTCCGCCGCGGCATCCGCGACGCCGACACGGTGATCGAGCAGTCGCTGTCCACGCCGCTGCGCGAGATCACCACGCAGATCGCGCCGCGCGACTGGTCCGTGGCCGAGTCCCGGCTCAACCAGCGCTTCGGCGCGGGCATCGCGCTGGACGGCGGCATCACGGTGATCAGGTTCGCCGCGAAGCTGAAGATCGACCCGTCGCTGGCCGCGTACCTGTCCAAGCAGTCCGCCCTGATCGGGCAGCAGACCCTCGACTCGATGAACCGCAAGGTGGTGGAGGAGGCGCTCAGCCGCGGCGACTACGGACTGCTGGTCGAGCACCTGACCAAGAACACCGAGGCGACGCGCGAGGCGGTGAACCTGGTCCTGCACAGCCGCCAGGTCAGCGAACAGGATCGCCAGGAGTTGCGCAGGCTGCTGATCGAGAAGGGCGTCGCGCAGGACGTTGACCTGGAGCGGTACCTCGACTGGGTGCTGCCGCCGGCGAGCGGTCCCGCGCCGATCCCGCCCGCCCTCGGCGCGCCGCCGCTCGGGCCGCCGCAACCCGCGCCGAAGACGGCCGACACCGCCGACACGAACACCACCAAGACCAACGCCGCCAACATCATCGCCTGGGACGACGTCGAGGGCGCGTCATGACCCCGCGCCAGCAGTCGCACGTGGACGTCATGCCCCACGACCCGGCCGTCCCCCCGCGCGCGGCGGGCGGCAGCCGCGAGCCGCGCGAGGCGCCGCCGTCCGGCCAGAACCGCAAGTGGCTGATTCCCGCCCTGGCGATCTCGATCGGCCTCGCCGTCCCGGCGCGGCTGTACGAGCGCGACCAACTCGCCCTCATGGTCATGATCGGTGTGCTCATCATGCTGTCCGACCGCCTGCTCACCCGCCTCGCCGACCTGCTGGACACGGCCGCGTCCCGGAAGCAGGGGCCGCAGCTCGCCCCCGCGCCCGACCGCGCCGAGCCGACGACGGCACCGGACCTGTGGCGTCCGCAGTGGTCGGCCGGCGGCGAGGAGAGCCTGCGGCCTCTGGTCTTCGTCAAGCAGACGACGATGGGTTCGATGCCGTGGCAGCTGCCGCGCCACTCGGCCCAGCCGGGCGTGGCCGCCGACCAGGCGCAGGCCGGCGACCTCGTCATCCGCGCCGCGTCGATCGTGGGCGCGGGCCACCGGCACAACCCCGAACGTGCCGGGCCGCGTCAGGACTCGTACCAGCTGGCGCTCGACGGCCGCCGCAGATTCCTGCTGGCCGCGGTCGCCGACGGGGTCTCGTCCGCCACGAGTTCCGAGATCGGCGCGCACATGGCCACGGTCGGCGCGATCGACGCCCTCGGCAGGATGCTGCACGAGCAGGTGAAGCCCAACGCGCATGCCGCCCAGCAACTGTTCCAGCAGGTCGCGTACGCCATCACCGGCGAGGCGGAACAGCGCAGGCAGCGGCCGACCGAGTACGCCACGACGCTGCTCGTCGCGGCGATACCGCTGGCGGCCGATCCCGACGGCGGGCGGAAGGTCTGGCTCAGCTGGCTGGCCGACTCGACCGCGTGGCTGTTCGACGCGGGCGGCTGGCGGCAGCAGACCGGTACCGCGAAGTCCGGACTCGACCGCAACACGCTCGAGGCCTGCCTGCCGGGCAGCCCCGACCAGGTCCAGTCCGCGCTGATCGACTTCCCGGCGGGCCAGGTACTCGCCCTGATGACCGACGGCCTCGGCGACGTGCTCACCGACGTCGGCGGGGCCCGCGAGGAGCTGGCCAGGCGGTGGGCAGCGCCCCCGTCGCTGCCGGCGTTCCTGCGCGACATGTGCTTCGACGCGCCGGGGCAGGACGACGACCGCACCGCGGTTCTCGTGTGGTCACCGCCCGCACGGGACGTGGCCCGATGACGAGTACAGCTCAGGCCTACGCGTTCGAGCCGCGGACCGACCGTTCGGCGCTCGGCCGCCTCGGCACGCCGATCGGCAGCCCGGGCCAGTGCAAGGCGGTGCACCCGCTGCCGGACCACCCCGGGATGCTGTTCAAGGAGTACCGGCCGAACCAGGTCAAGGACCCCGACGAGATCCGGCTGGCCAGGCTGGTCGCCCTGCCCGAGCAGCTGGCCGCGGCCGACCGGGACCTGCTGCTGCGCGGCACCTGCTGGCCGCGCACGCAGGTGGTCGAGGGCGGCCGGACCGTCGGCGTGGTGATCCCCGAGGCGCCGCGGCGGTACTACGAAGCGCTGTCGGACCCAGAGGGCGGCCGCGAGGTCGTACCGCTGCTGCTCACGCACCTCGCGATGCCCAACAGCGCCTTCCCTCCGGTCGGCCTGCGCGTGCCGTCCCTGGAGACCAGGCTGGCCGTCTGCGCGGACCTGATCGCGGTCGCGGACCTGTTCGAGCGGCAGGGCCTGGTCTACGGCGACTGGGGCTACAAGAACATCTTCTGGTCGCAGAAGGACTCGACGGTCTACTTCATCGACGTCGATGCCTGCTCGTTCGGCCCGCAGCCGTGGGTGGAGAGCTTCGGCTTCGCCGATCCGTTCACCCCGGCGAACCAGCAGGTGGACACGTAC
Organism: Actinomycetota bacterium; assembly: GCA_046724665.1. Taxonomy (GTDB): domain Bacteria; phylum Actinomycetota; class Actinomycetes; order Streptomycetales; family Catenulisporaceae; genus Actinocrinis. Next base: position 38,897 of record JBKOWZ010000050.1, on the reverse strand, counting down.
ACGGAGCGGTTCCGCTGCGCGATCGCGATCGCCGCCTGCCTCGCCGGCGACAAGGACCCGCAGCGCGCGGTGTCCGGCCTCCTCGCGCTGCGCAGCTCAGACGACCGGATCGAACGCCTCAAGACCGTCGTGCGGCAGATGGCCACCGCGCGCGACCGCGCACAGCGGCTGTCGATCAGCCACCTACAGCTCGCCCTGTCCGGCGCGGACCCGGCTGCGGAGAGCACCGAAACGGCCGCGCCGACCAGCGCCGGGGCAGAGGAGAAACCGGACCACATGGGCATCGTCGCCTGGGACGACGTCGAGCCGCTGCCGCCGCTGGGCCCGCACATCCGCCGGCACCCGCCCCGCACGCAACCGACGCGCACGCAACCAGTCCACCCACAACCAGCCCAGCCGCAACCAGCCCGCACAGTACCGACCCGACCCCAACCAGCCCGCCCGCAACCGGCCCGGCGCCGCCGACGCCACCGCCGGAACGTCATCGCCACAGTCACTGCAACCGTCATCGCCCTCGCCGTGGCGATCCCACTCCTCGTACTCGTCCTCTGAGAAGCCAGTCCACCGCCGCACCGGAACCGGAGCCGCCATGACCACCGATCCCGCCGACGCGCCCGACGTCATCCCGGGCGTCGCCCGGCTCAAGTGCCTGCCGACCTACATCGTGCTGGACACGTCGTTCTCGATGAAGGCGCACACCGATCTACTCAACGAGAGCCTGCGCAGAGTGCACCGCGCGGCCTACCACGATCCGCAGATCTCGGACTTCGCGCACATGTCGATCATCGTGTTCAACTCCGAGCCGCACCTGGCGCTGCCCATGTCCGACATCCGCCAGGTCACCAAGCTGCCCCGGGTGGCCTGCTCGGGCTCCACCGAGTACGCCAAGGTGTTCGACCTGGTGCGCGAGCGGATCAACATCGACGTGCCGGCGCTGCGCGACGCGAACCGGCTGATCCTGCGCCCCGCGGTGTTCCTGATGACCGACGGCGCGCCGACCGACGGGATGCGGGCCGGTGACAAGCCGCCGGTGGCGGACGCGCGGATCTGGAAGGCCGCGCTCTCCCGGCTGGTCGATCCGGCCTGGGAGCGGCGCCCACACGTGATCACCTTCGGCTTCGGCCAGGCCAACGAGCAGGTCCTCGGCACCGTCGCCACGCTCCAGGCCTTCATCGCCACCGAGCGCGCCGACCAGGCCGAGGCGCTGCGCGAGGTGTTCGCGTTCCTGATCCGGACCCTGTCCATCTCGGCGAACAGCGGCAACCTCAACGTGCCCACCGAGATGGACGGCTTTCGAACCGTGCCGCTCGAAGACATCCGCTGACCGCGCCCCGCCAAACGCGCGACCGCCTGCCCCGGCCAAACTCCGGGACAGGCGGTCCGCACTCGCTCCAGCTAACTCCAGCTCACTTACGCCTCGCCACCGGTCGGCCCCGCACCCGCCGCCTTGACGTCATGCAGCTGGTAACGGCTGATCGCCTCGGCAACCGCGTCGCGCTTGACCTCGCCGCGCTTGGCCAGCTGCGCCAGCACCGCGACCGTCACCGACTCGGCGTCGATGTGGAAGAAGCGCCGGGCCGCGCCGCGGGTGTCCGCGAAGCCGAAGCCGTCCGCGCCGAGCGACGTGTAGTCGCCGGGTACCCACTGCGCGATCTGGTCCGGTACCGCACGCATCCAGTCGGAGACGGCCACGATCGGCCCCGGTGCGTTCTCCAGCACACGCGTGACGTAGGGCACGCGCGACTCCTGCTCCGGGTAGAGCAGGTTGTGCTGGTCCACCTCGAGTGCGTCACGCCGCAGCTGCGTCCACGACGTCGCCGACCACACGTCCGCCGCGACGCCCCAGTCCTCGGCGAGTAGCTGCTGCGCCTTCAGTGCCCACGGCAGCCCGACGCCTGAGGCGAGGATCTGTGCCTTGGGCCGCTCCTCGCCGCCCTCAGCCGCCGGACGGTAGCGGTACAGGCCCTTGAGCAGACCCTCGACGTCGATGCCCGGGGGCTCCGCCGGCTGCTGGTTCGGCTCGTTGTAGACCGTGATGTAGTAGAAGACGTCCTCGCCGTGCGGGTGCTCGGTCGAGGAGCCGTACATCCGGCGCAGACCGTCCTGCACGATGTGGCTGATCTCGAACGCGAACGCCGGGTCGTACGCCACCACCGCCGGGTTCGTGGACGCGATCAGGTGCGAGTGCCCGTCCGCGTGCTGGAGCCCCTCGCCGGTCAGCGTGGTCCGGCCGGCCGTCGCCCCGAGCACGAAGCCGCGCCCCATCTGGTCCGCGAACTGCCAGAACTGGTCGCCGGTGCGCTGGAACCCGAACATCGAGTAGAAGATGTAGATCGGGATCATGTGCACGCCGTGCGTGGCGTACGACGTGCCCGCCGCGACCAGCGACGCCGTCGCGCCCGCCTCGCTGATGCCCTCGTGCAGGATCTGGCCCTGCTTGCTCTCCTTGTAGGACAGCAGCAGCTCCCGGTCCACGGCCTCGTACGTCTGCCCGAGCGGCGAGTAGATCTTCGCCGTCGGGAAGAGCGAGTCCATGCCGAAGGTGCGCGCCTCGTCCGGGATGATCGGCACGAAGTGCGCGCCGATCTCCTTGTCCTTCATCAGGTCCTTGAGCAGCCGGACGAAGGCCATCGTGGTGGCCACCGCCTGCTTGCCCGAGCCCTTCTTCAGGTCGCTGTAAACCGCGTCACCCGGCAGCTTCAGTGCCTTAGGACGCACCACGCGCTGCGGTAGGTAGCCGCCAAGGGCAGCGCGCCGCTCCTTCAGGTACGCGACCTCCTCCGAGTCGGCGCCCGGGTGGAAGTACGGCGGCAGCTCCGCCTCGAGCTGCTTGTCCGTGATCGGCAGGTGCAGCCGGTCGCGGAACTCCTTGAGCTCGGCCTTGGTCAGCTTCTTCATCTGGTGCGTCGCGTTGCGGCCCTCGAAGTCCTTGCCGAGGGTCCAGCCCTTGATCGTGTGCGCCAGGATGACGGTCGGCTGCCCCACGTGCTCCCGCGCCGCCTTGAACGCCGCGTAGACCTTGCGGTAGTCGTGCCCGCCGCGCGAGAGCCGGCGCAGCTCGTCGTCGGTCATCCCGTCGGCCATCCGGCGCAGCCGCGCGTCGCCGCCGAAGAAGTTCTCCCGGATGTACGCCCCGGTCTCCACCGAGTACGTCTGGAACTGGCCGTCCGGCGTGGTGTTCATCTTGTTGACCAGCGCGCCGTCCACGTCCTTGGCCAGCAGCTGGTCCCAGTCGCGGCCCCAGATGACCTTGATGACGTTCCAGCCGGCGCCCCGGAACGTGGACTCCAGCTCCTGGATGATCTTCCCGTTGCCCCGCACCGGCCCGTCGAGCCGCTGGAGGTTGCAGTTGATCACAAAGGTCAGGTTGTCCAGTTCCTCGCGGGCCGCGATCGACAGCGCCCCCAGCGACTCCGGCTCGTCCGTCTCCCCGTCGCCCAGGAACGCCCACACATGCGACCGCGACGTATCCGCCAGTCCCCGGTTGTACAGATACTTGTTGAACCTGGCCTGGTAGATCGCGCTGATCGGCCCGAGCCCCATCGACACCGTCGGGAACTCCCAGAAGTCGGGCATCAGCCGCGGGTGCGGGTACGAGGGCAGGCCCGGCGTGTGGCTGTGCTCCTGCCGGAAGCCGTCAAGATGCGCCTCGGTGATCCGCCCCTCGAGGAACGCGCGCGCGTAGATGCCCGGCGCCGCGTGCCCCTGGAAGTAGACCTGATCTCCCGCTTCCCCGTGGTCCTTGCCACGGAAGAAGTGGTTGAAGCCCACCTCGTACAGTGACGCCGCCGACGCGTACGTCGCGATGTGCCCGCCGACGCCCATCCCCGGCCGGTTCGCCCGCGACACCATGATCGCCGCGTTCCACCGGATGTACGCGCGGATGCGCCGCTCGATGTCCTCGTCGCCGGGGAACCACGGCTCATGCTCCGGCGGGATCGTGTTGATGTAGTCGGTCGAGCGCAGGCCGGGAACGCCGACCTGCTTCTCGCGTGCGCGCTCCAGCAGACGCAGCATCAGGTAGCGCGCCCGCTGTCGTCCCTGCTCGTTGATGACGGCGTCCAGCGACTCCAGCCACTCCCCGGTCTCGTTCGGGTCGATGTCCGGCAGCTGGGTGGGAAGACCGTCGCTGATGATCGAGAAACGCTCTCGTCCGGAAGCCACGCTCGTCCTTCACTTCGTCTTGGGGCGCCGTACGGCCGTCCCGCGCTTATGGCGCGGAGGCGGGAGGGCGACGCCGGCCTCGGCTGTATCGCTAGGGCGACTTGATACGTAACGTCGGGGTCGCGTCACCTGTCGCGCAAGTCGCCACATTGCCCTGACCGTCCGCGTACGCCTGGCACGAGGATTGACCCTCCGCCCTGCGATCGTACGCGCCATGCGCCGCGACCTGATCCGACACCACTATCCAGCCCTAGGAGACCGCGCACGCTCGAGCGGCGCCCGAGGGGTCTCGCACAGTTCCTCTCATCGTCTTATGCCGGAGGGTGCGGCGTCATCTCTACTCGGCAGTAACCATGACGATTCCAGCCAGATCGGGCCCCATAACCCCACCCGCAGTGGCGTTCAGTCCGATGATCGGACGTCCGCGCATCCGTGGGACGCTGCCCGGCCCGGCCCGTTGTCCAGCGAGGACGCCGCCCGGGTCGCCCGAATCCAGCAACGGGACCCACGACCGGTTGGCAACGGCGAAATTTCGAGGTGGAATGCAAGGCAGTACGTAGCGGTGGCGTAACCGGACGTCCCCCGTCCGTAAACCACGCCTCCGAGACTGCGAGAAAGGCACCTATCCCTCCGATTCCACCCTCATCACCCCGTTGCGCAGCGAGAGGCGGCTCGAATGCGTGCATCCATCGGCGACAGGCTCCACATCCATACCAACCACATCGGTTCGGAAGACCAGTACGGCCGGATCATCGAGATCCGCGGCGCCAACGGCGCGCCGCCCTACCTGGTCGAATACCCGGACGGCCACACCAGCCTGGTGTTCCCCGGCCCTGACGCGATAGTCGAGCCGAGTACGACCAGTACCCCGTCGCACACCTCGTCGCGGGGCGTACGACCTAACAGGCGGGTACACACCCGCGTCGGCTGGTAGCCCCGTAGGCCCGAACCGAAGGCAGGCAGGCAGGAACCGGCACCGGCCAGTCCAGCAGTCCAGCAGACTGACCGATCCGGCGCACTGCCCGGTCCGGCAACGACACCGCGGCGGGCCCCCCCGCGGCGGCGCGCCGCCCCCGTACAGCCCCCAGCAGGGCACACTCGACTCCACCGCGACCTGACTCCGTCACCGTCGCTGAGCGCCATCCCGGCCCGGATATCCACAGAAGGGTGCAGGGTACTTGCGCGGGGGGCGCGGCACGTGTGGACTACAGACAGAAGACCGAAGATGAACCCACTCGGGACCCGCACCGGGCCCCGAGCCCGAAAATGGAGGGAAGCTAAGTGAGCGCGACCGCGGACCACGCGGATCCTGCACAGGTCTTGCCCGACTCGGCGCCGGCGGCGTCCGTCGACACGCAGGCCGCGGCCCGGCTGGGTTTCACCCCGGGGCAGGTGGTCCAGGAGATCGGCTACGACGAGGACAGCGACGAGGCGCTGCGGGACGCGATCGAGGCCCTGACCGGTTCCGAACTGGTCGATGAGGACTACGAAGACGTCGTGGACGCCGTCCTGCTGTGGTACCGGGAGGACGACGGCGACCTGGTGGACGTCCTGATGGACGCGCTCACCCCGCTCGCCGACGGCGGCCACATCTGGCTGCTGACCCCGAAGGCCGGACGCCCCGGCCACATCGAGCCGAGCGACATCGGCGAGGCCGCGCCCACTGCGGGCCTGTCCCAGACCAGCTCGGTCTCCGCAGGCCGCGACTGGGCCGGAACCCGGCTGGTGGCGCCCCGCGCCCGAGCCGGGAAGCGGTGACCCAGCGGCAGCCCCCGCGCACGCCGCGGCGCACGCACCCCGCGCCCCTCACCTCGCGCCCGTCGTCCTTCCACGTCCCCACATCTCGCCACGCGCTGCACGCTGACCCCGCGCCGCCATCCCTCCCACACTCCGCCACACGCCGCACACCCGCTCCCGTGCTCACCCTCGCTCTCACCCCCACGCCACCGCTCCCACTCTCGCCGCTGCTGGTACCGCTACCGCCAGACGCGTACGCCCCTCAAGAGCCTCCCAGCCGCAGCCCTCAGCGCCCCCCGAACACCCACCCCACGACCCCGCGGCTTCCGATGACCGCACACGCCCCATTACCTCCGCAAGCCCCGCATACCCAACTAGCCCCACGTGTCCGGCTGATTCCGTACGATCCACCAAGTCCCACCGCATCCCCACTCCACAGCCCCTCCGCGCCTAACCTCATTCACACCCATGTCTAAACCCACTCCCACCACCCCGACCTCCACCCTCGTCGGCACCTCCGCCTACCTCCCCGCGCCCGACTTCACCCTCCCCGACCAGCACGGCGTCGAGCACTCACTCACCGAGCACCTCTCCCGCCACCCCACCACCCTCCTGGTCTTCTATCCCTTCGCGTTCTCCCGGATCTGCGGCGGAGAACTGCGCGAATTGCAGTCGGCGCTTCCCGAATTCGACAAGCTCAAGACCAGCCTGCTCGCCGTCTCCTGCGACCCGATGTATGCCCTGCGCGTGTACGCCGAGCAGGAAGGCTTCGGCTTTCCCTTGCTGTCGGACTTCTGGCCGCACGGCGCCGTCGCCCGCGCCTACGGGGTGTTCGACGAATCCAGAGGTTGTGCACGTCGCGGCTCGTTCTTGATCGATCAAGACAGAAGCATCCGATGGTCGGTCGTCAATCCGATCAGCGAGCCACGCCCACTCGGCGACTACTTCAGCGCCCTCACGCAATCTGCCTCAACCGTGCCACCCACGTCGCCTACGTCACGCTGACGACCATCAAGCGCACCGCGCATCCGCAAACCGCCTTGTCAATCCCCGCTTCGATGGGAGCGTGCACATCGCGTATGCGCCGACCAACGTTTCCCGCACTCCACTGCCGCCGTCCGCCGCGAAGCGCGATACTGATTTCCTTCAGCATTGACTGATGAAGGGGGACTCTGATGGCGGGGATCGACTGGTCGGGCGGCGGCGAGGCACCGTTCAGCCGAATCGGCATGTCCACCGCGACGAACGAGGTGTCACTCACCCAACACGGCGCGATCGTCGGCACCCTGCGCGTCAACCTGCGCTGGAACCAGGCGGCCAACAGCGGCGGAGGCCGCGGCCTCGGCCGCCGCGGGCTGCTCGCGGCGCGCCGTGCCGACGCCCCCAGCCTGGACTCGAACCGCGGCGTGGACCTGGACCTCGGCTGCCTGTACCAATTCACCGACGGCGAGCGCGGCGTCATCCAGGCGGTCGGCCGACGCGACGGCGACTACGCCCGCGCCCCCTACATCCGCCTGGACCGCGATGACCGGATGGGCTCGTCCACCGGCGAGAACATCTTCATCAACATGGACCAGAGCGCGCACTTCCAGCGCATCCTGGTCTTCGTCATGGTGGCCGGCGGCACCGAAGACCTCACCCGCGTCGGCGCCGCCGTGACGATCTACCCCACCGCCGGCCCCGCCCTGGAGATCCGCCTCGAAGGCACCCCCGCAACGCCCACCCGCACCCGCAGCTGCGCCGTCGCCCAGATCCGTCGCCACGGCCCCGAAATCGTCGTGCACCGCGAACTGCGCTACTTCTCCGGCTACCAGAGCGAGATCGACAGGGCCTACAACTGGGGCCTGCGCTGGGGCCCCGCCCCGGGAAAGACCTACCTGTAGGCCCGCCCGGACCCCACCGCGTTCCCCGCGCCCCACCACTCCGCCCCGCCCGCCCCTCAGCTCCGCGCTCAGTTTTGAGTGCCCCCGCTCGGGCGGATAGGCTCTCGGCCCACGGGCACATAGCTCAGCGGTAGAGCGCTGCTCTTACAAAGCAGAGGTCGGCGGTTCGAAACCGTCTGTGCCCACCCTTCTGAGCAGCACCTGAGCTCCCTTCTAAAGATCGAGAAGGGGGCTCAGGTGATTGTTTGGGAGAAAAATGGGAGACGATCACAACTCCACAGTCGCCCAGTACCTCTCCCACCGCGCCTGGAGCACTCTGAGGATCTCCGCGCGCATCGCTGGCGTCGCGTGGTTGTACGTCCCCTCCATGCCGGAGGTCGCATGGCCGAGTCGCTCGTCCCGCGCGATCTTCTCGATCTTGTCCTCGCTCAACCACGTATCATGCGTGCGCCGCAAGTCGTGGAACCGCAGCGCCTTGACGATCGCCGGCGCGGCCTCGCGCGCCTGGTGCCCGCGCACCGTCGGCTGCGCCGGCCAGCCGTCGCAGGCCGGACGCCACAACCGGCGGCTGAAGTTCGACCGCCGCCACGGTCCCCCGTCGCGGTCCGAGAACAGCAACTGCTGCCCTTTCGGCAGAGTGCCCACGTAGGCCGCGAGCAATTCGACCAGGAATAGCGGCAGTTCGATCGTGCGGCCCTTCGCGCCCTTCGGAGGCCCGAAGTACAGGCCTCGCGTGGCGCTCTCCTGCAGGGCGCGCTCGTCCGGATCGACGATGTAATAGCCGGCCGGACCGCCTGGCATGTCGAGCAGCAGCGCAAGGTACTTGCAGCGCATGCCGGCGACCTCGCCCCAGCGCATCCCGGTGAACGCGGCGACCAGGGTCATGATGGACTCGGCGCGCGGGAGCCTGGCGTGGATCGCCTGCACGGCTTCCAGTTCGACGGCGATCCCCTTGCGGGTACGCACGTCCGGCGCTTTGCGCTTTCCCCGGCGGCGGTGCGGACGCACCGGGCTGGAGATGATTCGCCGATCGTGCACAGCGTCGGCCATCAGCATCCGCAGCACCAGCATCACGCCGGTCACCGTGTTGGGTGCACGCCTTTTCGCGAGCTGTTTGGCGAAGGCGTCGACCGCCAGTCCGTCGAAATCACGCAGCGCCTTGGAGCCGAATGCAGGGCCGAGGTGGTTGCGATACTACCTGTGGATCATCCCCGCCTGCGGGGAGCATGTCGTCACTGTAGCGGAGGCGCCGGCGTCGCGTCGCGTTTCGCGCGAGAGGCAGGCCGGCCGCCGGGCACCGTGCCGGGAACAGACTTCCGCAGCGTGCTCGCCATGAACGTCGAGATCCAGTTCCCCCAACCAGGTGGCTATGTGCTCGGCGTCGAACTCGGCGACCGACAGGAGGACCAGGAAGGCTAGGCGCAGAAGGCGCAGAACAAGGAGACCGCGTTCCGCGTGCACTTTCCTATCCCACCCGGCTCCCCGTCCAATATCCCTCCGGCCCCACCGGATTCACCGCCGGCTGACCGAGCCGCCCCCGCTTTCTAGCCAAGAGCGGGGGCGGCTTCGTCATGTCCGGACCGTGACTCCCAGTGCCGTCAGCAGTGCCCGTAGGTCTGCGAAGTGATGTGGGCAGCAGCGTTGTTGGCCACCTTGACCCAGATCGTCCTGCCATCTGTCGCGTTGTACGTCCAGTCCCAGTCTGGGGCCAGGGTGATGTCGAAGTGGACCCTGTAGCACCAGCCCCCGTCGACCTGGAATCCGTCCCAGTCTTCGTTCAGCGGCGTGTGGCTGTACGCGGAGACCCCGATGAAGCGCTCGGCGACGCCGTCGGACGAGCAGGTCGGCTTGGTGTACGAGTAGTCGCCCGTGCCGCCGCCCCAGCACCAGTTCTTGAACGCGGTCATGTAGATGCCCGTGTCGTTGTACGTCTGCGAGCAGCCGAGGCTGCAACTCGCCCCGGCCTGCGCCGCGGGCGCCGACCCGATGAGCGCGGCGCCCAGGGCACCGGCCGCTGCGATCGCTGAGATGGTGCGTTTCATGTAGAGCCTCCGTGTAGGTGGTGTATGAGGTACGCGCAATGCACCCTGGTTGCGGACGGCGGCACGTAGCTGCGGCGCGACTTCGTGATGCCGCCGGTGACGCCGATCGGGGATCAACTGTCGTCGGCGCAGGCAATGGCGCGGCCACACGGTCCCCCCGCTAAAGCAGCTCCCGAATTCCTTCGGTCAGCTCGAGGTTAGGTTTCGGTGCGCGGCCGGTCAATGCTCTGTTGTTCGGTATTGATTGGTTAACAACGCGGGGTGCCGCCTATCAACGATCCGGCGGATACCAGTATGTGGAGGCAGCAGCCGGCACCAGTAACTGGACGCGAGTCACCTCAATAGGCGTTAGATCCCGCGCGGCAGCGCTTGGCGAACGGCAGGCTTGAACACCATGCACCTGTCGATCGCGACGAACGCGACCGTGTCCTTCCACGAGCCAGTAAAGATCTGGGCTACGCAGCTCGAACCCGCACCCCGGGCCCCTGCATAGCGAAGCGCCCCGGCCATGCGGCAGGCCGAGTGCTACAAGATCGAGGACGGATACGTCCGGTTCTTCGAGAGCAAGTTCACGGAATCGGAGATCAAGCCCGTCCTGGTGATCCGGGCCGAGCACGTCTACACGATCGAGTGGGTTAACGCCGAGGGCTGATCGGGGACCAATGGAAACCAACGGCTCACTTCGGCGGGCCGTTGTTCTTGGTTGACGCACGCGAGCCACAGCCGAGTCCTTCAGGCGGTACAGCAGCGCAGTACAGCAACCGAAGAACAGCCCCGATGCGTTTGCCACCGACCAATTCCGGATACATATGCCCCAATTTAGGGTACTGATGCCACAAGTTCGGGACGAAGAGCCTGGACACAGACGTCCAAGTTCGCGAATTGACTGACCAGCGCTGCACCAAAGACTAGTGTCTAGCCATGCAGATGTGGGGGCTCGTCACGACTGCCGTTATCGCCGTAAGCGGCTGGATCATCACTCAGTACCAGGCTCGTCGCGCGGTGCGTCGCAATACCCGAATCACGTATCTCCTCGATGCTTACAGGCGGCTTGAACAAGTAGTCAATCGTCCGATGACAGCTGACAACGCACGCGCCCTCGAAGCTGCCTATGGAGATGTCATGCTCCTCGGCTCGCCCGCCCAACTAGTGCTAGCTGAAGAGTTCGCACGAGCGTACGCAGGCGCTGACGGGGGTAACCCAACGCTTCTGCTCGAAGATCTGCGACAGTCGCTTCGCCGCGAACTCCTCCTTCAGCCCGTACCGCCAAGAGGCGTATGGCTCCGTGTCGAGCCGGAGAACGCAATGTCGGGCAAACTTGCAAACACGAAACCCAGGCGGTAGCCGTGCCCTTTGCGTGCCCGTACGGAGAGGGAAACAAGGTCAATCGCGGGTACCCACGGACAATCGGCTGCTAGGCCGCAGGTCAGCGGCTCACGCTCGAACACCAAGTCAGCATCAGGCTTCTTGTAAACAGGTGGTCGGCTCTGGTCTACTTGAATCGCCGCAAGAAGGCTTTGCGCTCTTCTTCGACGGCGTCGAAGAACCACTCCGGGAGTATGCCGTACTCGCGCAGCGCCGCCACTTCCTCAGGGTTGAGGCGAGCCGCGACGGTGTCCACGGGTACTGAGTAGCTCGCCAGTCGACCGCCTATGGCGCCCGACGATAGGTCGCGTGCGAGACCTGGCCCGCTCCTGGAGCGAGACGACGACGCGCCGAGGATTCGAAGTGGTGTGGCCCACCATGGAGTCGAGCGCCGAAGCAGGACTGGATGCGCAGCTATCCAGGCGAGCCTGCCAGTCGTGAGTGCTTTATTCGGTACCCATTGAGGCTCAGGCTTGGGCATCGGTCGACATCCGTCCGCATCGGCGAAGCACTCTACACAAGAGGTTAGCGGTTCGGCGTTGGACGACAGAAGCCCCGTCGCAGGGGCATGCGAACGGCATTGAGGGATGCGGCTAACAGCCGTCTAACGGCACTCTCTTCAGCCAGGGTGCGTAGGCGTACGCCGAAGCTGATGCACAGGTTGAGTCCGTGCGTGGCGACATCGCCGACGACCCCACAGCCCGCAGGCTCCGCTCCTGCGACTTCATCTTCCTGGCAGCAGACACCATGCTCGCGCGCGACGTGGTCAACCAGATCGCCTACCAATACTTAATCCCAACGCTTCAAGTCGGCTCCAAAGTCGTCGTGGACCGCGCGACCGGCACGGTAACCGACGTCTTCGGCGTGGTGCGCTCACTCGGCGCTGCCCCCGGATGCCTCCGATGCAACGGACTAGTGAATGTGGCGAAGCTCAGCGAAGAGGCACTCGCCACCGACGAGCAGCGACGTAACCAGCGCTACGTCGACGACCCCGACATCGACGCACCGAGCGTCATCACACTCAACGCGATGTCCGTCGGATGGGCAGTAAATGACTTCATGCACTACGCCACAGGCCTCGGACGACCTCCAACCGGCTTTCGTATCCTGCGATCTCGGCCTGTTATCCCAGGAGCCCCCCAGCTCACGCTTCAAGAACCGGATGCCGACCCGAGCTGCCATGTCTGCGGCGACAATTCCTACTCTGCGCAATCCCGCGGAGACTCACTTGAGCTGCCAACGCGTATTAACGGATAGACAATTACCCTCTGCCTTGCGAAGAGCCTTTTTGATGAAGCAACATGCGGGCAAGGTAGCGTGGATCATCCCCTATTGTCCTGCCTCTGGCGAAGAATGCGCTTCACGCTCGACAAGCTGATGTTGTACTGTTCGGCGATCCTGGCTTGCGGCGTGCCAGCCCGGGAACTGGCGACCATGGCGTCTATCTGGTCCTGTCCGAGCCGGTCAGCGATTCGCCCAGCCGTGTAGTCAGCGTTCCCGGAGACGATGACCGCGCGCATGCGCCCGTCGTCGTTTGGCTCCGTGGACGTGTCAACGAATCCGCACGCACCGTTCTTGCGGGCATCGATGTAGAGCCTGTCGAGGAAGGCGCGGTTCAAGACCGATCGGGTGTGTACATCGCCGTACTCGTAGGCGACGTGCGGGTGCTCCAAGTAGGTCAGTGCCGTGGAGAAGGTCGACCGCTCAAGGCTCCGGCGACGTTTGACGCTGGCTAGGGCGGCACGCAGATCGGCACGCTCTTGACGCAGAGTGCTGATCCGGGCTTGGAGTTGGTCCCGAGACCAGTTCTGGTCGGCCGCCAAGTCGAGCAGATAGGCCTCCTTGCGCTCAAGTGTGTTAAGCCGAGCGCTGTACTGGGTGTTCAAGCTATTGAGCATGGAGCGGCTGTGGTCGAACGCCTCATCGACGACGCTGCGCAGTGAAGCCAGCCAGTCCGATTCGAGAGGCAGAAGCGTGCGGTAGTAACGGACGACGGCCTCCTCTAGGACGTCGATCGGCACGTAGGGCAGGTCGCACTCGCCGTCTTGTCGGCCCCGGCAGAAGAAGTAGAAGTACACGCTGCCGGACCGGCCGACTGCCCGCTGCACCACCATGCGGCGCCGGCAGCGGGTGCACCAGAGTAGGCCCTTGAGGTAGTGGTTGTGGGTGCGCTGGCGTGTGCCGGCACCTGAGTGGCTTCCCAGCATCCGCTGCACCCGGGCGAACAGTTCCGAGCTGATGAGAGGTTCATGGCGTCCGTTGGGGTACTCGATCCCCTTGTAGACCAAGTGGCCGATGTAATACGGGTCGCGCAACACCCGTTGGAGTGTCTGCGCGGTGATAGGACCAGCGGTGGCCGGATTAGTCAGACCAGCCGTGGTCAGCCGGACGTGCAGTGTGTCGACCGTGTAGCCGCCGGTGGCGAACAGTTCGAACGCCAGGGGGATGAAGTGGCGCCGATCGGGATCGGGTTCAATGGTGTTGACTCGCCGACCGTCGACGTGCTTGACCGTGTTGCGGTAGCCGAGCTTGGCGCGGCCGTTGGTGCCCCCGTTCTGAGCCTTGTTGAGCATCTTCGCGGCGATGTCCTGGCCGTTGAGTTTGACCTGGAGCCAGTTGAAGACATCGACGATCGCCTCCATGGCCTCGGCCATGTGCCCCTCGCCGAAGTCCTCCCGCGCGGAGACGACCTTCACACCGAGGACGGCGAACTGCTGCTTGACGATCGCGGCCTCGATGTAGTTGCGGAAAATCCGTGAGCGCATGTAGATCACGACGTAGTCGACATCGCGCTGCTCCATGATTCGCCGCAACAGTTCCTTGAAGAACGGGCGCTTCTCGATGGCCTGAGCGGAGTAGCCGACCTCGACATACTCCCCCACGTTGACCGTGCCGAGGGCGCGTTCCTTGGCCATCGTGGCCTTACGTTGGGTGTCGATCGAGTTGCCCTCAGGATCGCGATCGTAATCGCTGTCGGCCTGCCCTCGATCCGAGATACGCAACAGACGAACTGAGCGCTTGACCGTACATGACTCTAGCGTGGCGGCGGTCCGGGTCATATCCCGCCGGGCGCACCATCCGCCGTTCGCCGACGCCGAGCCGCGACTGCACGAGGTGCGCGAGTACGGGATGTCGGTCGCGGCGCCCGGATACCCGAAACGGAAGTGTCAGGATCAGTACTCATCTCCTCGTTGCGTCCAGTTGCACCGCGCTCCTGCGCTTCACGGTGCAGTTGCTCGCCCAGGGCGAGTACCGCCTGGACCAGCAGCGCGGCGTCGGGCTGTTCGCGCGGATGACCGCTGATACAGATCTGCCATTGCTGCTGAACCATCAAGACCATCCCATCGACTGAAAGCTGCCGCTCGTACTCGGATGGCACTCTGTCTCGCCGATACCTGCCCCATCACGGTAAAGGGGTGATGCGACCCGCGGACACCGCTCGCCGCAGCAGTTCGCGGCGCACCGTCCTGCCATCCGATCGCCCTGTTCGCATAGCAGCAGACATGCCGGGCGCAGTCACCAGACGCAGGCGGTAAATCACCGATTCAAGTGACACAAGGACGCCTACGCCAGCCCACCGGAAGCGCTACCGAACGCGTCCCGATCATGATCTGCATCGGGAGACTCACAGGCATCAACTGTGGCGACCTGGCTCGGCGGAGACCTCCTCGTGCACCAGCAGTGTCCGGCATGCTGTACATATGACCGTGGAACCAGAAGACAAGCCTGACCCATCACGCATCGGGCCGTCAGCTTCGACACCCGTGATCTCAGTGATGCTCATTGTCCCGGACGCGACTGCGGCGATCGCGTGGTATGCAACCGCCCTCGGTGCCACCGAACTCTGGAATCTGGGCGGCGTAGCCGGCCTGGAGATCAACGGCGCCCCGTTCTTCCTCCACGAAGTCAATCCGAACAACCCCACAGAGACCAGCCCCAACCAAGCAGGTGTTACAAGCAGCCGCATCGAAGTGTTCGTCGCCGAGCCCGACGGCTTCATCGAGCGCGCTGTTGCCGCCGGCGCGGCTCTAGGCGCGACAATCGAGGACCACCAGGCTCTCTGGGGAGCGCGTCGGCAGGGAGGCTTCACAGATCCGTTCGGTCACAACTGGTCAGTCGGCGACAAGTCACCCCTACAACGATTCCCGCACTGACTAGGCCGTTTGCTCACTCGCCGACAGTTGCTCAAGCGGCCCTCGCACCGGGACTCGATGTTCCCGCAAGAGCCGATTCACACTGCTCAAGCTGATTCCGTACCGCTCGGCCAGCTCACGCAGCTGCACGCCAGCCCGCCGCTCCTCGATCATCTGCTGCACCGCCTGCTCGCCCAGCCGATCAACCATTCGATGGGGCACCGCAGCCTTCGCAGTCGTCCGGACACTACGGTCCGGATCTCCGCCAGCCTTCTGATGCGCTCGGCCAAGGCGATCAAGGACCCGTCGTAGCTGGTCAGCGAGGTCCTGGCGCTTCGAGTAGGGACCGACTAGGTCCACCGCCTCCCATCAGTGCGGACTCACCAAGCGGTGTGTCCGCACTTGCCTTTTGTTCCCACATTTCGGAGCCCCGCTAGGCGCGTCGGGGTGCTCTGGCGATGTCGGTGCTGTCTGCCATGCTCCAAGTGCCGCGCCAAAACCATAGCTGGGGAAGCATCGTGACGAACAAGGCGCGACAGCAGGCGCGAAGGAAGGGGGCCCCGAAAGGGGTTGCGATCTACCATGACATGAAGGTGTTCGAGAACTTCGAGCGCAGCGCCCTCCGCATCTTCGGGAGTGTCAAGCAGGCCGAGAAAGTCTCGCCTGGAGCCCCGCGGTTCCTCTATATCGACATCCAGGGGCACAGAAACAGCGCCGGCGGGTACGACGACGACGCTCTTGAGCTCATAAAGGACTTCGCGCTCGGGTTTCTCGGGGACTATCTCACTGAAATCCACACTCCGCTCCTCAGTATACGGAATCCGGCTAAGCAAAATAATGACATTCCAGACGAATTGGAAATAGATTATCCAGACGACGGCAGCAAGTTTGGGTACGACGCTGCATCGCTGGGCATTCAGCCTCGCGAACAGGGGCCGACCGACCGGAAGACTGCGCCAACCGTTCGGGCGATTGCCGACTTCCTCGGTATGGAGGAAGCCGTCTGCATAGTGTGCTGGCGAAAGCCTGTCGAGCGAGCTCACGTCGTCCCGAGGGCGCTCGGGGGCTCGATGGATGTTCGAAACTTTGCACTCTTGTGCCCAGAGCATCACGCAAAGGCTCCAGATGTTGCCGATGCGGAAAGCTTCTGGGCTTGGATTGACTACGCGGAGCTCAGAGACAGTCCGGACAAGTGGGCTGACGCGCCCGTGGAATTGAAGGAAATTCTAGAAGGGCTGGGTATTCAGACTGGGAAGAAGGCTAGAGAACCTTTGTCGTTCGTTTCAGCTGTCAAAGAAGAGATGATTTCTCTTTATGGGTGGCTGGAGGACGACTTTGAGGTGCCAGCTTGGTTGGAATTGATGGACGAGTTCCATCGCGTCCTCGACACGGCGACAGGGCGACACTTCTCAATCGATAAGAAGGTCTCGACCTACGCTTGGGCCTACGACATCGCCCTGAGGAGAATCCGGGGAGATGCCGGGCGTGTCATACATGACATCCCGTGACAGGCCTGTGGAGCAACCTTGGCCGGTGCCTGAAGTTTGGGGCACTACGCTCTTGACCGGCGCGGCTGGGGCTGCTGATTCCGGTGTGTCCGGGGTGGTTGTTGTCGGCGTGGTGCGTTGGCGGCGGACTGCTTGTCGGCGAGCTTTTTGGCGTGGGCTTCCAGGATGGCGGTCGTGCGGGCATGCAGGGTGATCGCGGCGGGGTCGTCGAAACCGGTTAGGAGGGTGAGGACCTCGTGGCGGTGGGTGGCTGCTTGGGCGTCGTCGCCGACTTGGTCGAGTACGTCGGCGAGGGCGGCGAGGCTGGCTGCTAGGTGCCAGCGGTCGCCTAGGTCGGCGAGGAGCGCGACGGCATGTTGGTGGAAGGCGACTGCGGCACTGGGGTTGTTCCGGTCGCGGTAGAGCGTGCCGACGGCGCTGAACGCCTGGGCCTCGCTGAGGCGGTCGCCGAGTCTGCGGTGGAGGGCAACTGCGTGCTGATACGCTGTTAGTGCATTGTCATAACGGCCGAGTGCCTGGTAGACGTGCGCGAGTTCGGCTTGGATGGCTGCCTCCGGGCCACGCGTGTCCAGGCTGCGGGCGAGGATCACGGCCTCCAGAATGACGTCGAGCGCTGTCTCGGGCTCGGCGAGGGCACGCAGGATCCTGCTGTAGTTCCAGAGGTTGTCGGCGATGGTGTAGCCGCGGTCGAATTCACGATTCAGCGCCAGTGCCTGGCAGACCATGTCGTACGCCTCGGTGAGCCGTCCGAGGCCGTAGAAGAACTCGGCGAGATTGCCGAGTACGAGGGCGCCGCCTTTTCGGTCGCCAAGCTCCTGGTGGATGATGAGGGACTGCGTGGCCAGAGACTCGGCCTCACGCAACCGGCGACGGGCGGCGAATACCAGGGCCAGGTTGGAGAGCGTCATCGCCTCGCCGGCGCGGTCGCCGATCTCTCGGCGGATGCCGAGTGCGGCCTGGTGGCGCGTCGCACTCTCGTGAACGTTGCCCGACTGGTGGTCGAGGATCGCGAGTCCGTCGAGGATCTCGGCTTCAGCGTAGCGATCGCCCAGGCGGCGCGCCGCTTCCAGGGCGATGTTCTCTACGGCCATGCCCGCCTCGAACCGGTCGCCGCGCAGATATAAGAATCGGAATTCGGCGGCGAGTTGCCAGGCGATCCGGTCTAGGCGCAGGTCCGCAGCGGTGCGGGCTGCAGCGACGAGGTTGTTCCATTCGAGTTCGTACCACTGGGCCGCTGCATGGCGACCCATGAACTCGGGAATCGGGGCCCTCAGGTTGGCCTCGTCGATCGGTGTGGGGCGGAAACAGTAGCGCTCCATGTGCTTGCCGGCGGCGTCCGCAGCGTGCAGATACCAAGTCAGTACCCTGGTGACGGCGGCCATCCGGTCCGCTTCGGTCTCGTCGCAGTGCGCGCGGTCGAGTGCGTAGGCCTGCAAGAGGTCGTGTAGGCGAAACCGGCCAGGAGCGGCGGACTCCACCAGGTGCGCCTCGGCCAGCACGTCGATCGCCTCCTGCGCCTGGCCACCGGTCAGATCGGCGAGTGCGGCGGCCGCGCCGACGCTGAAGTCCGGTCCCGGGTGCAGGCCGACCATCCGGAACACCCGCGCCGCCATGGGTGGCAGGGCGCGATATGACCAGGCAAAGACGCTGTGGACGGCTTCGCCGTCCTCGCCGTCGTCGCCGCTTTCGGTTGAGAGAGCATTCCAGAGCACTGAGTTATCGCGCAGCGCCGCAATCATGTCGCGCAGCGGTACACGAGGGCGACTTGCCGCACGTTGCGCCGCGATGCGCAGCGCAAGCGGGAGTCGTGCGCACGTGGCGGCCAGTTCGGCGAGTTCGGCGGCCGCATCGCCGTCGCGGAAATCGACGGTCTTGTCTCGCAGGAGGTCTACTGCTTCGGACTCGGAGAAGACGTCAAGGGCCAGATACGCTGCACCGAGCCGACCGACCAGCCCGAGCAGCCGGTTTCGGCTGGTGATCACTACGAGGCAGCCCGTCGTGCCGGGTAGCAGTGGACGAACCTGGCTCTCGCTCGACGCGTTGTCCAGCACAATGAGGACTCTGCGATCGGCGAGCAGCGAGCGGAAGAGAGCCGCTTTCTCCTCGATGTCTGCGGGGACTGCGGCGTTCGCGATGTCCAGTGCCCTGAGGAATCGGTCCAGCACGACTGCGGCGCTCTCTGGTGTGCCGACGGCATAACCGCGCAGGTCAACATACAGCTGTCCGTCCGGGAAGCGGTCGCGCACGCGGTGCGCCCAGTGGAGCGCCAACGTCGTTTTCCCGACGCCTGCGGTCCCTGAGATCACAGTAATTCCGACTGCGTTCGGCTGCACTCCCCCGCCGGCCAGCAGCCGGTCGAGCCGTTCCAATTCCCGTTCCCTGCCAATGAATCCACGTACGTCGCCGGGCAGCTGCCGAGGCACCGGCAGTCCCGGACGTCCGGATCGCAGGAAGTTCACCCCGCCGATGACGTCCCTGGCCTGCACGAAATCGCGGGCGCTGCCGGACATCCACGCCCGCGTGCCGCCTAAGTGATCCGGCGCGCCGTCCTGCACGTCCGAGCCCGCACTGTCCACTACGACCGCCCCTCCGGGTGCTGTTACAGCGTATCGGGTGTTATATCACAGCACACTGATGAAGATCGTGCAGGATTTTGGCCAAGATGTATGTTTCGGAGTGCCAGAGTACTGACTGGCTGGCGGTGGGGAGTGTGGTTTGTGGATTGTGGACGGTGGTGGGGCGCGGGCTCAGGTGGCTGATGGCGGGGGTCGGCGTTGGTGGCGAATCAGCGGGAGTTGAGCAGGGCGATGATGAGAAGCACGACGGCGACGGCAAGCAAGATCGACAGCTCGCCAGGGCGGCGGCCTCGTCGCCAACTGCGTCGTACGTAGCGTGCACCGAGGGGTCGTCTGCGGCGCGAGAGAAGCCTGGCGTAGGGCATTCTGCCTACCTCATCTCCATATCTCCACGGGCTTCGTCGGGTGAGTGCTTTGCGAGTACCCGCGCCGGTCAGTTGTATGTGAGTGGCTCAAACGATGGCCTGGACAGCGGCTCTGCCCCTCTGGGACACTCACCCGAAGCAATCGGAGGCCTAGCGCGACGGGGTGCGTCGGGTGAGCATTGAACTTCCCAGTGAAGTGGTGTGGTTCCTCAATGTAATCGGCGTGAACTGGCCGAACGTGGATGAGGACCAAGTGCGTGCCTTCGCAGGACACGTACGCGATTTCGCGAATAATGTGGACAACACGCACCAGGCCGCCAGCTCCACCATCCAGCAGATGGGATCGGCCTACTCGGGCAACTCCTACGAGCAGCTCGTCGAGACGTGGGCGCGGATGTCCAGCGACCACATGTCCGAGCTGGTGACCGCGTGCCACGTCGTCGCCGAAGCGCTCGACATCGCGGCGGAGGCGATCGTGGCGGCGAAGGTGGCCGCGATCGCGGAGTTGGCCGCGTTGGCAGCCACGTTCATAGCCGACCAGGCCGCGGCGGTGGCCACCTTCGGGATAGCAGAGGCCGGACTCGCACTGATCGAGGAGGCCGGCAAGAAGCTGATCAATGCCCTGATTCAGCAGCTCGAGCAGCAGATACTCGGCCAGGTCATCGAGGCAGCGGTGGCGCCGCTTGAGCAGGTCGTCGAGCGGGCACTCGGCGGGCTGGTGTTCAAGGGCCTCGAGGCGGCACTCGGAGTCCCGTCCGGCGGGGCGGGCGGCGCGGTCGGCGCGAGCTTCGGGATCATGCCGGATGAACTGCTCGGCCACGCGACTGCTCTACAGGGGCACGCGGACACGGTCGCGGGGCACGCGGCGAGCTTCGCTTCGAACGTCTCGGCGATCAGCTTCGGCGGCTGAGAGGCGGGAGTAGGTAGTACAGGTAGTAAGAGTCACGGGCACGGGATGGGTGCGGCGGTAGCGGCGGGTGAGGTAGCGGGGATGAGGGCGGGGATAAGGTATCCGGGGTGAGGTACCGGGGCGGGTGAGGTACCGGGGGCGAGGCGTGGAGCGGGGCGGGGGTGCGGGAGTACTTTGTGTGTTGTTTTGGTTGCGGGAGGGTGAACGGCGGGATCGTTGCGTCTGGTTCTGCGCGCTCTCTAGTATGAACTCGTCGTTTCACGTTGATTATTGTTGGAATCGAGACGCTGATGACCGTAGAGAGCACGGCTGGGGCGGGTGCGGCCGAGACCGAGTTGATTACGTTGTCGGCAGGTGGGGTGGGTCTCGTACTCGACGTCTCGGGGCCGGGGCTACCCGAGATCCTGCACTGGGGCGCGGAGTTGGGGCCGCTCGACGGCATAGGCGCGCGGTTCGCGGGCGCGCTGGGCGGGCCGAGGCGGGCGCTGGTGCCGTCGCAGAGTGCCGGATGGTTCGGGCGGCCGGTGCTGAGTGGACATTGGGATGGGAAGTGGCGGCCGGTGCGGCTCGTGTTGACGGAGCCGGTGGCGGTGCACGTCGCGGGTGACGGGGAGGGTAGCGAGCGGAACGGAACTGGGAGCGCGGGGGGAGTTGGGAGCGCGAACGGAGTTGAGAGCACGCGGGGAACTGGGGACGCGCCGGGAGCTGGCAAGGCGGGGGGAACTGGGCACGCTAGCGGATTTGGGGACGCGGGCGGCTTCGGGGACGCGGGGGGCAGGGTGGTTGTGCGGGCGGCCGATGCGGGGGTGGGGCTCGCGTTGGAGAGCGAGCTGGAGTTGAGCGCGCAGGGAGTGTTGCGCGTGAGGCACACGGTTACGAATACGGGCACGGGAGTGGGGACGGGAGCCGGGACGAGTTCGGGCGCGGGTACGGACACCGGTGCGAGTCCCGACACAGGCGCGGGTGAAGGTAAGAGCCCAGGTGTGGGCGAGGGTGAGAGCCTGGGTGCGGATGCGGGGAAGAGCCTGGGTGCCGACGGGGGCGGCGGCGTGGGGGCGGAATTCGACCTGCGTCAGGTGCCTTATACGTTAGAGCGGCTCGCTGCGTTGATGCCGGTGCCGGCGCAGGCGGTGGAGGTGCTGGACTTCGGCGGGCGGTGGGCTCGGGAACGCTCGCCGCAGCGTGCGCCGATTCGGCAGGGGGCCTGGTCACGGGAGAACCGGCGCGGGCGCACCGGGTTCGACGCTGGGCTGGTGGTCGCCGGTACCGAAGGGTTCGGATTCCGGTCCGGGCAGGTGTGGGCCATGCACACGGCCTGGAGCGGCAACCACGAGCAGTACCTGGAGCGGCTCGCCGACGGCGGCGCGGTGCTCGGGGGCGGCGAGTTGCTCTCGCCCGGGGAGATTCGGCTCGCGGTGGGGCAGTCGTATCAGAGTCCTTGGGTCTACTTCGGGTTCAGCGACACCGGGCTGGACGGGCTGAGCGCGCGATTCCACGGGATGCTGCGGGCACGTGCGGGGCATCCGACCACGCCACGACCGGTTACGCTCAACATCTGGGAGGCCGTCTACTTCGACCAGTCAACGGACCGGTTGCTGGAGTTGGCGGACAAGGCCGCGTCGATCGGGGTCGAGCGCTTCGTGGTGGACGACGGCTGGTTCCTGCATCGGCGCTCCGACAACGCAGGGCTCGGCGACTGGTACGTGGACGAGGCCGTCTGGCCGCACGGTCTGCACCCGCTGGTCGAGCGGGTGCGCAAGCACGGCATGCAGTTCGGGCTCTGGTTCGAGCCGGAGATGGTGAATCCCGACTCGGACCTGGCACGCGCGCACCCCGACTGGTTCCTCGCCGATCCCGAGCGCCTGCCGGCCGAATCCCGCAACCAGCAGGTGCTCGACGTCGCACGGCCGGAGGCGTACGCCTACCTGCTTGAGCGGATCGACGCGCTGGTGCGCGAGTACCGGATCGACTACATCAAGTGGGACCACAACCGCGACCTGGCCGAGCCGCTGCATGACGGCGTCGCCGGCGCGCACGCGCAGACGGCGGCGGTCTACCGGCTGCTCGACGAGCTGCGGTCGCGGCATCCGAACCTTGAGATCGAGTCCTGCTCGTCGGGCGGGGCGCGGGTGGACCTCGGGATCCTGGAGCGCACCGACCGGGTCTGGGGGTCAGACGACATCGACCCGGTCGAGCGGCAGTCCATCCAGCGGTGGACCAGCCTGCTGATTCCCTACGAGCTGATCGGCGCGCACGTCGGCTCCTCCCCCGCGCACGTCACCGGCCGGGCCACCGACCTGTCGTTCCGCGCCGCGACCGCTCTGTTCGGGCACGCCGGCATCGAGGCGGACATCACGGGGTGGGACGAGGAAGAGCTCGGCCGGTTGGCCGGTTGGGTCGCGCTTTACAAGCGGCTGCGACCGCTGCTGCACTCCGGCGAGCTCGTGCGGGTGGACCATCCGGACCCGGCGGCGTGGGTGCACGGCGTCGTCGCGGCGGATCGGGCGCACGCGCTGTTCGCGTACATACAGCTGGAGACTTCGACCTATGAGACGCCGGCGGCGCTGCGGTTCGCTGGATTGAGTCCGGACGCTGCCTATGAGGTTTCGGTGTTGCCGGAGGTCTCGGATGCGCGGGAGACGTGGCCGCGGTGGGCTGGAGCGGATGAGGCGCTCGTGTTGCCGGGAAGGGTGCTGAGTCAGGTCGGCGTGGCGGCGCCGCGGCTGGTGAATCGGCCGGGGCAGGCGTTTGTGGTGGAGTTGCGGAGGGTGTGAGGGCGGGGCTGAGGGTGTGAGGGGCGGCGCTGAGGGTGGGGCCGACGGTCAGAAGTCGAAGAGTTCGGTGTGTAGGCGGCGCCAGGAGACGCCGGCCTTGCGCAGGTTCCTGATCGTCGAGCGCGCCATCGAGGGCGAGCCGCAGATGAAGACCTCGCGCTCGTCCAGATCGCCGATCAGCTCGCGCAGCCGGTGCGGTGCCATCGGGTCGAGGCGCGGCGTCTTGCCGCGCTTGCCGAGGACCGGAATGTAGGTCAGCCGGCCCTCGGCGTGCATCCTGCCCAGCTCGTCCACCATGAGCAGGTCCGCCTCGGTTGACGCGCGCTGGAGGAAGATCACGTCGCCGGCGCCCCCGTCGAGCGTCTCGGCGATGGCACGCAGCGGGGTCACGCCCACGCCGCCGCCGACCAGCAGCACCCGCTGGCGGCGGCGTAGGTCGGCGGTGAACGCGCCGTACGGACCGTCCGCGATCACGCGCATGCCCGGACGGATCCGGCGCTTGAGGCGGCGGGTGTAGTTGCCGACGCCCTTGACCGTAAGCCGCAGCACGCCATTGGTCGGCGCGGCGGACAGCGAGAACGGATGGCTCTGGTGCCACAGGCCGCGGCCGAGGAAGCGCCAGCGGAAGTACTGCCCGGCCTGCGCGCCGAGCCGCTCGAGGTTGGTGCCGCCGACGTAGATCGACACCGTGTCGGGGGACTCGACGACCACGCCGACGACCCTGAGGCGGTATTTCAGCGTCCTGTTCACCGGGATCACCACACGGTAGAGCAGGATCGCCGCCGCCACGACGACGTGCACGGCGATCCAGGTGTCCTTCGCGTACTGGTTGCGGGTGAACTGGGCACCGAGCGAGATCTGGTGGAAGAACGCCATCACGGCGGCCGGATACGCGACCAGGTGGACGGTGTGCCAGCGGTCGTAGCCGAGCCGCTGGCGCAAGTGCTTCATCGACGAGACGCCGATGGCCACGAGCAGCCCGAAGCCCGCGGTGGCCATCAGTACATACGGATACGTCCTGAAGATCGACTTCACGACCTCGCTCGGCGGCGCTTGCAGGCTCATCGAGTACCCGACGATGACCAGCGCCATGTGCGCGGCGAGCAGCAGGATCAGGTACGCGCCCAGGCCGCGGTGCAGCGTGGCCAGCCACGAGCCGATCCGCCGCTCAAGCCACGGGATCCGCGCCATCAGCGCGACCTCGATCAGCAGCAGGTACGCGCCGAGCAGCCCGGTCAGCTGCGCGCCCATGATGTATTCGTCCGCGAGGTGCTCGAGCCGGGCGGCCGGGGTTTGCAGCCACCACAGGAAGATCACCTCGGCGCCGCCGGCAAAGGCCAGCAGCACCAGCACCCCGGCCAGCGCGTGCCGGGAGAGCGCGGGGCGGGCGTACGTCCACGCCTTCGCCGGGTCGGCCCAGACCTGGGGCAGGCCGGGACGCCGCGGGATGGCGTAGCGGTCGGGGGGCGCGGCGTGGCCGGCACGGCTCGGGCGCCCTGGGTACTGCTCGGGACGCTCCTGATTCGGTGCGGGGCGGGGGCTGCGGGTCTGGTGGGGGATGCGGCGCAGGACCGTGGTGTCAGGGTCCAGATGTTGCGGGTCCTGGTACTGCGGGTCCTGATACTGCGAGGCGGGCGGCGCAGAGTGGCGGGGCGGTCCGGGGCGGCGTACGGGGGCGCCCTGGTCGGTCACCGCGACCTGCCGGCCGGTGGACGTGACGTCCACGTGCCCCTGGATGACCGCGCGCTCCCGGGCGTCGTACTCAGCCCACTGCTGCATGAGCCGTCGCTGCTTCTCGCGCAGGATCTGCTCTTCGCGCCGCCGCAGCCGCTCCTGCTCGTGCTGCTGACGCAACCACTGCGGGGCGACGCCGCCGAGCCACGGGAAGTCCCTGAGCCAGGCTGGATCGCCACCGGATTCGTCGGCCTCGTCGGCTTCGTCGGCCCGATCGGCCATCGCAGACTCCGATCGCTATCCCGGGATGGCTGACTTGGAACGCCAAGCTGGCACAGCGATTGGAACAGATGGGCTAACCCGAAAGAGTAACCTTGGCGGATTCATGTCCAAACCTTTGCTGTTCGGGCTGAACCATGACCATCTATATGAATACCCATACACAGGGAACGCCGCCCGCGTTCACTCAGCGCGAGGAACGCGGGCGGCGGCCCGTGCCTTACCCCTTCTCAGGTGTCAGGCATCAACTACGCATCGAGCGGCTTCGCTGCCGCTGTCACGCGTTGAACAGCATGCCGTACACCGCGTAAGCCATCGCGATGTCCGACTGGGCCCAGAAGCGGTGGTAGGTGAACGTCGGGACGGCCCCACCGTTGAGGTAGGACTGGACCTTCGACCAGTTCGGGTCCTGCTGGTACCAGGACCTGATGGACAGGAAGGTCGCCCCGGGCGCGATCTTGTCACCGTTGGGCATGGTGCCGGACCAGCCGGACGGTATGAACACCCCGTCCTGGTTGGTGCCGGTCGGGTAGACCTGGTTGAACCGGTTGTAGTCCTTGCGGGACTCCGGGGTCGCGATTCCGAGGGAGTCGCGGTCGTTGGCCCACATGACGTCCAGCAGGCTCTTGGCCAGGTTGGAGGCGGTGGTGTCGTTGGCCTTCTTGCCGTAGTACGTCAGCGTCTTGGCCAGCGCGGCGGCGACACCGACGTCCTGCCCGAACGCGGACACCGTCACGTGCAGCCCGGTGTTGGCCACCGAGGTCGTGGTGGACGTCCAGTTGTCGGGCTGGCCGGACCAGGCCAGGTCGGACGGGATCTGCCAGGCCCCGGTCGTGGTGTTGACCGTGGTCTGCGACTCGGCCCAGGTGACCCACTTCTTGAGCAGGTTGCCGGCGGTGGCGTCGCCCGTCACGTAGTAGTACTCCGCGACGCGCTCCATCGACCAGGCCTGCATGCCGAACCACTGGCTGGACGGCGGGTCGTGGTAGACCGGCTGCCAGTCGTAGAACATGCCGTAGAAGGTCGCGTCGCCCGACGGCGGGGTGCCGTAGTTGCCGCCCCAGCTGTTGGTGGCGCCACCGGCGATGCCGCCCTCGGAGGACTGCAACCACTGGTAGAACTGGAGCTGGCGCTTGAGGCTGGTGCTCCAGTCGCTCACCGCGGTCGGGGACTTCGGCTCGATCGCCGGGACGTTGGACATCGCCCAGGCCGCCAGCGGGTTCTGGTAGCCGAAGTGCGCCGCGCCGTCGCCGATGCGCCAGGCCCAGCTGCCCGAGGTGGACAGCGAGCCGCCCCAGGCGTAGTACCACGACAGCAGGTAGTGCTCGCTGCTGCGGCCGCTGCCGGCGGGGCAGCTGGTCGCGCCGACGCAGTTGCCGATCTGCTTGAAGTACTTGTCGAACAGCGCGTACCGCAGGTAGTCGCCCATCTTGGCGGCCTTGGCCACGGTGGCGGTCACCGAGGACTCCTTGCCCTGCGCCTTGGCCCAGGTGTCCGCCCAGTAGGCGGCCTGGATCGCGCGCGCGTCAGCGTCGGGAGCGTCGGTGTACTTCCACTGCGGGGTGCCGCTGCCGGCGATGAACAGGTCCAGGTAGCCGTTCGGGCTGCCGTACTTCAGGTTGTCACAGGTCGGCTGGGGCACGGTCTCCCAGACGGACTCCTGCGGGCCGCGCTGGAAGGTGTTGATAAGCGACGGGGTGTTGGCCGAGCCCGGGCCGAGCTCGCAGCCGCCCGACGGGGTGTTGCCGAACCCGTACTTGTTGTCCACGTCCTCGAGCCAGTGCATGCCGTAGATGTCCGGCGTGCCGTAGCTCGAGTTCAGCTCCGCGGCCAGCGGGTCGTTGCCGACCGACACCGAGGTGGTCGTGGCGACCGGGTACTGGCTCGGCAGCGCCTGCTCCGGCGCGTACTGCGCCGGGGAGGCCGCGTTGTACGCGCTGTTGGTCGGCTGCGCGGCGTGGCTCGGGATCATGTACTGCTCCATGAGCGACCACGCGTCGTTGAACTTCGTCCAGTCGCCGGTGACCTGGCCGTAGGTGGCCTGGAGCCAGATGAGGTAGCTCCACGCCTCCGACGTGGTCTCGTGACCGTAGTCGGGAGCCTCGACCATCAGCGTCTCGACCGAGTGGTACGGGATGCCCTTCGGGCTGAAGTACCCGTTGGCCGAGTTGGTGATCTGGTCGTACAGCGTCAGGAAGTCCTGCGTGTACGTACCGCCGGTCGAGGCCGGCAGCTCGTTCACGGTCACCGAGGCCGCAGTGTAACCGCTGGCCGTGGCGTTGAACGTCGCGCTGCCCGTGGACGTGGCGTCCGCGGTGATCGTGACGTTCTGCGCGGTGTTGTAGTTCGTCGGGGTGAAGGTCAGCGAGGAGCCACCGGTCACCGAGAGCCCGGTGTTGCCGCCGGCCGCGCGCGCCACCGCCACGGTGACGTTCGCCGTCGGCGCCTTGCTCAGCGTCACGCCGAAGGTGCCGGTCTTGCCCTGCGTGATCGACAGGGAGGTCGGGTTGGCCACGATCGCCGGGGTGGTCGGCGGGGTCACCGTGATCCCGACCGGGGCCGAGGTCGTGGTCGCGCCGAGGCTGTCGGTGGCCACCGCGGTGATCGAGTAGCTGCCGGCCGCGACGTTGGGCCAGCTGACCGAGTACGGAGCCGAGGTCGCCGAGCCGATCAGCGTCGTGCCGCTGTAGTACGCCACGCTGGAGATCGTCGCGCTGTCGAACGCCGAGGCGGTCGCGGTCAGCGCGACGGTGGCGGGGGCGGTGTACGTCGCCCCGGCCGCGGGGCTGGTGATCGCCACGCTGGGCGCGGTGTGCGCGCCGCCGCACGTGGTCCCGTTGATCGAGAAGACCGTCGGGTTGGTGTTCGTGCCGGAGTAGTTGAAGTTGGCGCCGATGGTCACGGTGCCGTTGGTGGGCACGCTGCTGTTCCAGGACAGGCTGGCCGCGGTCACGTTCTTGCCGCTCTGCGACCAGGTGGCGCTCCAGCCGCCGGACAGCGTCTGGTTGCCCGCGTAGCTGTAGCCGAGGGTCCAGTTGGTCCAGGCCGTGCCGAGGTTCTTGATGGTGATGTTGGCCGTGAAGCCGCTGCCCCAGTCAGACTGGTTGGTGTAGGTCACCTGGCATTGCGTCGTGGCGGCCTGCGCCGGGATCGCCGTCAGCCCTGCGAAGGCGAACGCCGCGGTGACCAGGGTCGCCACGACCCTGCGCAGCCTTCGCCGCAGCGGACTGCGACTTTCTGTCTGTCTCATGTGTGCGGATGTCTCCTTCGGGGGTATCGGCGCGTCTTCGCACCGAAAGCTGTGGCGGCGGGCGCGCGCAGCCGCCCGGGCGAACCCGTCGCCGGGCATGCGGCGGCCCCCGGACGGGCCCGGGCGGGCCCGTCCGCGGCGGATCTGCGCTCAGCCGTTCGGCCGATCGGCCGGTCAGGCGGACTCGCGCTGGACCAGCGAGGTGGGCAGGTTGTCGTGCGCCTCCGAGATCGACTCGTGCTCGATCAGCGCCATGACGTGGCGCGCCATCACGGCGCCCTGCTCCTCGACCGGCTGGCGCACCGTGGTGAGCGGGGGCATGGTGTGCTGCGCGATCGGGTCGTCGTCGAAGCCGACGACGGCGACGTCCTCCGGCACCCGCCGCCCGGCCCGGCGCAGCGCGCGCAGCGCCCCGGCGGCCATCAGGTCGGAGGCGGCGAAGACCGCGTCGAGGTCGGGGCGGCGTTCGAGCAGGCGGGTCATCGCGTGCTCGCCGGAGGCCTGGGAGAAGTCCCCGTAGCCGATCAGCGCGGGCAGCCCGGCCGCCTCGAGCATGTCGCGGTAGCCGGAGAGCCGGTCGATCCCGACGGCCATGTCGCGCGGCCCTGCGATGGTCACCACGCGGCGGCGGCCGGAGCGCAGCAGGTGGCCGACGGCGGTGCGGGCGCCGCCGGCGTTGTCCGCGTCCACGTACAGGGCGCCGACCGGGACCAGCGGCCGGCCGCACACCACCGTCGGGATGCCGGCGGCCTGGAGCGTGAGCAGCAGCGGGTCGCGGCCGTGCGCGGAGATGAGCATCACGCCGTCGGCGCTGCCGCGCCGGATGTAGCGCTCCGCGGCGGCGTACTCGTTCTGGTCGTGCACGACGAGGAACGCCAGTTGCAGGCCGGCGGCGGACAGCGTACGCGAGGCCCCCCACAGCAGCCGGGCGAAGAAGGGGTCGGAGAAGAAGCGCGCGCTGGACTCGGTCACGATGGCCGCGACGGAGCCGCTGCGCGAGGTCTGCGCGCGCGGGGCGCGCCAGCGGACGTAGCCGAGGCGCGCCATCGCGTCCTCGACGTGGCTGCGCGCGCCGAGGCTGACGCGGGCCGATCCGTTGAGCACTCTGGAGGCGGTCGCCTCGGATACTCCGGCGAGCGCGGCGACGTCGGCCAACGTGGGCTTGCCGAACTGGATCTTGTCAAGTCTGTTGGCGCGGTTGGCGACGGCCGGCGCGGTGTCGGTTTGCTGGGGGGGCAACTGCGACCTCCACGGTGAGGTTGTAGTGCGCGCTCCGGTTGGTCCGGGCTTCTCTGGTCGATCAGGGTCCTTGCGTTGCGGGGTGGTGCGAACTTCGTGCGGGCGTGACTTAAGTCGATCGGGGGCCGGAGCGGGTTGCCGGCCTCGCGGGATTTTTCCGGCCCCGGGCACGAGGCCTCGTTTCGCGAACGTTAGAGACGGCGCACGCGTGGGAGCGCTCTCTCAGTGGGTGGGCACAGCGTCGCGATCCGGAAACGCGACGTCAAGAGCCGGGGCTGCCGAAACCCTCGAACGGCCGTTTAGGACAGGTCAACAGCGGATTGATCGGGCGGACTCGGATGAAAGTTTCATAAACCGGTCAAGTGTTCCAATGACCCGTTCAGACGACCGGCGCCTGCAAAACCTGGTCGATCGTCGGCACGCTGACCTGCGGCGATGCGGTGCCGAAGGCGTCCAGCCTGGCTGTGCCGGTGGTCACCGCGCCCGATCCGACCAGAGAG
Source organism: Actinomycetota bacterium (assembly GCA_046724665.1). Taxonomy (GTDB): domain Bacteria; phylum Actinomycetota; class Actinomycetes; order Streptomycetales; family Catenulisporaceae; genus Actinocrinis. Next base: position 8,498 of record JBKOWZ010000050.1, on the reverse strand, counting down.
AACTGCACCGCGGTCGGCGCCCCGGAGCCGTCGGTCCAGACGTCGAAGCGCAGCGTCTCCGGCAGCGAGGTCAGCCAGCCGAGCAGGCCGGGGTCGGCGATGTGCTGGTCAGCCTCGGCCATCTGCACGGTGCCGGTCAGATGGCCCGGCGCCGCGGCGCGGACGTCGTGGTAGGCGCGCAGCAGCTGCGCCACGACGCTCGGCCGGGTGAAATCCCCGAAAGTTGCATCGGCGCCGTCCACCTTCAGCCACTTGCGGCCGGTCCTGGCGGCCAGCTCGGCGGTCAGCGAGACGTACCGGACGCCCGCCGCGGACAGGATGGTGGTCTTGACCGAGTTCAGCGTTCCGTCCATCCGGGCCAGGCCGGTGGTCACGTCCCAGACGCCGGTCATCTTGACCTTCTCGGTCTGCGGCGGCGCGGACGGCCCGGACTTGGGGCTCGCCGGGGCGGTCGCCGGGACCGCGTCCGGATCGCCCTTCGGGACCAGCGTGTCCACGGTCAGGCGGAAGGTCTTGGCCGCGTCGAGGGCGCCGGCGACCTGGGCCAACTGCGTGGACGGGCTCTCGGTGGACGCGGCGGTGTGCGTGCTCGTGCACCCCCCGAGCGCCCCGGCGACCAGTGCGGCGGCCAACACGGCAGGCAGCGGCAGGGCCGACCACCGACGGACTGATCCACTCCAGCGGCTCATCCCGCCACGGTAAGGACGGCCGAGCGGGGCGCGGAACGTTCTTTCACGACTTTCATGACTTTCACGGCGCCGCCTGCCCGCCGCCGGGGCGGGAATCCGGGCGAATGTTCGAAAGAGGCGGAAAACTCGTAGCCGCGTATCCACGGTTGCGAATACGCGGCTCGTTATCCGAGTTCGTACTGAAGCTGCCGTATGGCAGCCGTGTGGCGAGGGCTGCGCGGCGGCCGGATGACCGCCGCGCAGCCCCGCGGGCTCAGCTGGTGAAGCCGATGTTCTGGTAGATCTTGTCCGCGAAGCCGAAGGCGCCGAAGTTGGCCAGGCCGGCCTTCTCGGCGACGAAGTCGGGACGCTGGTAGAACGGGATGACGCCCGCCTCCTGCCAGATCTGCGCGTCGGCCGCGTTGGCGTCCGCGAGCGCCTGCTTCGGGTCGAGGTCGGTCTGCGCCTTGGTCAGCGCCGCGTCCAGCGTGGCCGAGCCGACCCTCGCGTAGTTCTGGAAGATGTTCGTGCCCTGCGGGTTCTGGTAGATCGACGCGTTCGACGAGACCGGGAAGTCGTTGCCGATCCAGGAGAACACGGTCAGGTCGAACTGGCCCGGGTTGACGTACTTGTCGAAGAAGTCGTCCGAGTTGACCGCGTCGATGTCCAGCTTGATGCCGACCTTCGCCAGGAAGTTCTGCATCAGGGTGCCCTCGTTGGCGGAGACCGGCACGCCGTCCGGGATGACCAGCTTCACCTCGAGGGTCTTGCCGTTCTTGGTGCGGTACTGGCCGCTGCCCTGGACCCAGCCGGCCGAGTCGAGCAGGGCCTTGGCCGCCGCCGGGTCGTACTTGCCGACCGCGGCCGCGTTGTCCTGGTAGCCGTTCTGGTTGTTGACGAAGAAGTGGTTGTTCAGCGGCTTGTCCGGCCAGGGCAGGCCGGCCAGGTCCGACTTGGCGATCGCGGTGCGGTCGATCGCCTCGGCGATCGCCTGGCGCACCTTGACGTCGCTGAGCATCGGCGAGGTGGCGTTCATCGTCACGTGCCGGAAGTTCGGGCCGCCGGCGACCCGGATCTTGCCGGTCTTGACCTTGGCGGCCTTCTTGTAGTTGGTCGCCGACGGGCCGATGTCGAAGAAGTCGATCTCACCGGAGGCGAAGGCGTCCGCCTCGGCCGAGACGTCCACCGTCTTGTAGACGATCTTGTCCAGGATGGCCGGGTCGCCCCACCAGTTCGGGTCCCGCTCCACGGTGACCGTCTTGTCGGTCGCGTTGAACGCGCCGAACTTGAACGGGCCCGCGGTGACCGGGATCTTGTTGATCCAGGAGTTGTTGAAGGACTCCGGGGTCGCGTTGGTCGAGGCCGGGTACAGCGGCGAGAACAGCGACTTCCAGTCGGCGAAGTTCGAGGAGAAGGTGACCACGACCTCGTACTTGTCCTTGCCGGCCGCCACGTTCGAGATCTGCGAGTAGCCGGTGGTCGAGGCGACGTTGAACTTGCTGTTCGTGCCGTTGAGCGCCTTCCACTGGGCCGCGTAGTCGGCCTCGGTGATCGCCGTGCCGTCGGACCACTTGGCCTTCTGGTTCAGCTCGAAGGTCACCGTCTGCTTGCCGCCCACGGTGGCCACCGTCGGCTCGCCGGCCAGGTAGTCGGTGTTCGCGTACGGAGTGCCGCCGGCGTCGAAGTGGAACGGGCTCGGCATCAGCGCCTGGATGACGTCCGCGGTGGAGACCTCCGGGCCGTCGAGCTCGTTGTAGTTCCATTGGGTGGAGAACTGGTCGATCGGCCAGGCGAGCGTGCCCCCCTGCTTCAGCTTCGACCGGTCCATCGGGTTGGTGTCGTTGACGCTCGACTTCGGCGGTGCCGTCGGCTTGCTCGTCGTCGACGACTTCGAACTTGTGCACGCGCTCGCGCCGAGTGCGACCGCGAGCGCTGCCGCGGTCAGCCCGACGCCGATCCGGCTGGATCGCATCTCGCCTCCCCTGTTCCCATGCCGTGGCATGTGTGCTTGATCATCGTGGATGTTCGGCCGGCTGGCCGGTTTCGGCCCCCGGACGTCTGGTTGGCCCTTGTTGTCAGACCACGTGCAGGGCGGCCGCGTAGTGGCAGGCCGCCTGCTGGTCCGGGCCCTGCGCGCTCAGCGCCGGGTCCTGCTCGACGCAGCGCGTGCGGTCCGCCTCGCCGAGCGCCTTGAACTTCGGGCAGCGGTTGCGGAACCGGCAGCCCGAGGGCACGTCGGTGGGGCTCGGCAGGTCGCCGTCCAGCAGGATCCTGCGGCGCTCGCGCTCCTTGCGCGGGTCGGGCACCGGGATCGCGGACAGCAGCGCCTGGGTGTAGGGGTGGGTCGGCCGGTTGAACACCGCGTGGGTGTCGCCGATCTCGACGATGCGCCCCAGATACATCACCGCGATCCGGTCGGCCACGTGCCGGACCACCGACAGGTCGTGCGCGACGAACAGATAGCTCAGGTCCAGGCGCGACTTGAGCTCGTCGAGCAGGTTGATCACCCCGGCCTGGATCGAGACGTCGAGGGCTGAGACCGGTTCGTCCAGCACGACCACCTTGGGGTCCAGCGCCAGGGCGCGGGCGATGCCGATGCGCTGGCGCTGGCCGCCGGAGAACTCGGCCGGGAAACGCACCGCGTGCGCCGGTTCGAGGCCGACCAGCCGCAGCAGCTCGTCCACCCGCGCGGCGGTCCTGTTCTTCGCCCAGCCGTGCGTGCGCAGCGGTTCGGCCAGGATGTCGAAGACCGGCAGCCGCGGGTCGAGCGCGGCCATCGGGTCCTGGAAGACCACCTGGATGTCCCGGCGCAGCGCCTTGCGCTCGGCGCGGCCGAGGCCGCCGGTGCGCCTGCCGAAAACCGTGATCGTGCCCTGTGACGGGTCGGCCAGGTTGAGGATCTCCAGCAGCGTGGTGGTCTTGCCGCAGCCGGACTCGCCGACCAGGCCGAGCGTCTCGCCGGAGCGGATGTCGAAGGAGATGCCGTCCACCGCGCGCACCGTGCCGATCCGCCGCTTGAACACGGCGCCCACGGTCAGCGGGAAGTGCCGGTGCACGTCTTCGAGTTCGAGCACCGACGGCCGCTGCTCGCGGTCGAGCCGGGCCGAGGGCGCCTCGGGCAGGTCCGGCACCGGGAAGACGTCGTCCGCGGTGAGCGTTCCGGCGGCCAGCTCGGCGCGCCGGTGGCAGGCCGAGGGGTGGTCGTCGCCGGCTGCCGGGGCCAGGTCGGGCTCGACGGTTTCGCACACCGGCACCGCGACCGGGCAGCGGGCCCGGAACGGGCAGCCGGGCGGCAGGTTCACCAGCGAGGGCGGGTTGCCCTCGATCGGCACCAGGGCGTGCTTGGCGCCCTCGTCGATGCGTGGGATCGAGCCGAGCAGGCCGATCGTGTAAGGCATCCGCGGGCTGTAGTAGAGCTCATCGACGGTACCGGTCTCCACCGGCTTGCCCGCGTACATGACCATCACCCGGTCGGCGAACCCGGCGACGACGCCGAGGTCGTGGGTGATCATCACGATCGCCGCCCCGGTGGCCTCCTTCGCCACCTTGAGCACGTCCAGGATCTGCGCCTGGATGGTCACGTCGAGCGCGGTGGTCGGCTCGTCGGCGATGATCACGTTCGGGTCGTTGGCGATCGCCATGGCGATCATCGCGCGCTGGCGCATGCCGCCGGAGAACTCGTGCGGGAAGGCGTCCACCCGGCGCTTGGGGTCCGGGATGCCGACCAGGTCGAGCAGCTCGACCGCCCGGGCGCGGGCCCGCTCCTTCGGGATCTCGGCGTGGATCTGGAGGGCCTCGACGATCTGGGTGCCGATCGAGTAGACCGGGGTGAGCGCGGAGAGCGGGTCCTGGAAGACCATCGCCATCGACTTGCCGCGGATCTTGGACATCTCGTCGTCGTGCAGCCCGAGCAGCTCGCGCCCGTCCAGCCGGATGGAGCCGGACACCTGCGCCGTCTCCGGCAGCAGGCCGAGCACGGCCATCGCGGAGACCGACTTGCCGGAGCCCGACTCGCCGACGATGCCCAGCACCTCGCCGCGGCGCAGCCGGTAGCTGACCCCGCGCACCGCCTCGACCGCGCCGGCCTCGGAGGGGAAGGCGACCGACAGGTCGCGCACCTCGAGCACCGCGTCGCCGGACGCCGCCGGGCCGGGCGAAGACTCCTGATACACCTGGGTCACTGCACGATCTCCACTACGGTCTCGCCGGGCAGCTCGTCCACCGGGGACGCCGCGGCGCGGCGCCTCGTCCTCGCCTTGGCCCCGGAGGCGTTCGGGTCCAGCGCGTCGCGCAGCCCGTCGCCGATGAAGTTCACCGCAAGGATGATCAGCACCAGGATCCCGGCGGGGAACAGGAACAGCCACGGGTAGGTGTTCACGTCCTGCTGGCCCTGGCTGATCAGGGTGCCGAGCGAGACGTCCGGCGGCTGGATGCCGAAGCCGAAGTAGGAAAGCCCCGACTCGCCGAGGATGGTCACCGCCACGCCGATGGTCGCGTCGATGATCAGCAGCGAGGCCATGTTCGGCAGGATGTGCCGCAGGATGATCTTCGGCGCCGGCACGCCCATGTACCGCGCCGCGAGCACGAACTCGCGGTTCTTGAGGGTCAGCGTGAGCGAGCGCACGATCCGGGAGCTGATCATCCAGGCGAACGCGGCCAGCAGCACCACGAACAGCAGCCAGGTCTTGCCCTTGAAGGTCGGCGAGAGGATGGCCAGCAGCAGGAACGAGGGCATCACCAGCATCACGTCGATGAACCAGACGAGCACCCGGTCAACCCAGCCGCCGAGATACCCGGCCACCGAGCCGACCAGCGCCGCGATCGCGGTGGTCAGCGGCCCGCCGATCAGGCCGATCACCAGGGACTTCTGCGCGCCGCGCATGGTGAGCAGGTACATGTCCTGGCCGGTCTGCGTGGTGCCGAACCAGTGGGTCGAGGACGGGGCGGTCTGGAAGTTGTCGAAGTCGATGTCGGTCAGCTTCCACTGCGTCAGCAGCGGCCCGAGGTAGGCGGCCAGGAACAGCAGCACGATGATGATCAGGCCGACCAGCGCCATCCGGTTGCGCGCGAAGCGGCGCGCCAGCAGCCGGCCGCGGCCGCGCCCGGTGGCGGCATTCGGCGTCAGGGCGGCCTCGTCGATTTCCTTCGTCGCGTCCAGGGCGCTCATCAGGCACGCACCCGCGGGTCGAGCGCCGCGTAGGCGACCTCGGACAGCAGCCCGGCGACCAGCACGAGGCCCGCGACGAACAGCGAGACCGCGGCGACCGCGTTGGTGTCATTGCCCTGAATCGAGGTCACCGCCCACTTGCCCATGCCGTTCCAGTCGAAGATCGTCTCGGTGAAGGTGGCGCCGGTGAACAGCAGCACCGTGTTGTACACCAGGAAGGTCATCACCGGGATGATCGCGGTGCGCAGGCCGTGCTTGTAGATCGCCTTGCGCCGGGTCAGCCCCTTGGCCCGGGCGGTGCGCAGGAAGTCGCTGCCCAGCACGTCCAGCATCGTGGAACGCTGATACCGGCTGAGGATGGCGATCTCGCCGAGGACGAGCGAGACCGTGGGCAGGATCAGGTGCTGCGCGCGGCTGAGCAGCTGCGGCCAGAACGCGGTGATGGTCGGGTCGTACTCGTTGTCGAACTGGAAGAAGCTGGTCCCTGTAGAGCTGTTGAACCAGATGGCGATCGCCTTGAGCAGAATCGCCAGGGTGAAGACCGGAGTGGAGATCAGCACGAAGGCGCCGAGGGTGGAGAGCTGGTCGCTGGCCCGGTACTGGCGTACCGCGTTCCACGCGCCGAGCGCGATGCCGCCGACCGAGCCGATGACCGTGGCGAACACCAGCAGCCTGGCGGAGACCCCGATCCGGCGGGCCAGGTCCTCGCCGACCGAGTCTCCCTGGACCTCGGTGCCGAAGTCCCCGTGCACCAGGCCGTCGAGCCAGTGCCCGTAGCGCACGAAGACGTCGGTGTCAGGGTTCAGGTTCCGCTCGTCGAGCATCTGGGTGATGACGGCGGGCGGCGGGGTCGGGTGCTTGCCCTCGTAGTTGGCCTTCGGGTTGAGCGCCAGCGCCGCGAGGAAGTAGGCGACCGAGGCGCCCACGAAGGTGAGTATCAGATAATTGAGCAACCTGCGCAGCAGATACGCGCCCACGCGCCACTCCCTCGCCAGTAGAAGCGGCACCGGCGGGAGTGGCGGGCGCTCCGAGCCGGAAACCGAGTCGTTCTTCGATCGTTCGACGGCCCGTCACGGCATTGCCGTCTGCTGACACAGCCTGACGGCGGGTGCCCGGCGCTGTCCAGAGCCCGCAGATCAAGAACTAATTACGGTAAGGCTCAGCAGGAGATACGCATTTCGATTCCATTACGTATCCAGGTGGAATACGTCAATCGAGCCGGGGGATATAGGGAAAACCCTCGGGTGGTGCACAACGTTCGATTTCCCCACGAACGCGCCGCGGCGTGGGATTCGGACTTCGGGCTGCGGCCGCCTAGGCGGAACCGCCCGGCCGCTCGTCCGCCATCACCGGGAAGTGGCAGGCCGCCAGCTGGTCGGGCCCGCCGCCGGTCTTGACCTCCAGCGGGGGCTCGGTGGTGGCGCAGATCTCCTGGGCCTTCCAGCACCGGGTGCGGAAGCGGCAGCCGGACGGCGGGTTGATCGGCGAGGGCACGTCCCCGGTCAGCAGGATCCGCTCGCGCCCCGGCGTGTCCCTGCGCTCCGGATCCGGGATCGGCACCGCGGAGAGTAGCGCGTTCGTGTACGGGTGCAGCGGCCGGCCGTACAGGTCGTCGCGCGACCCGACCTCGACCACCTTGCCCAGGTACATCACGGCCACCCGGTCGGAGATGTGCCGCACCACGGACAGGTCGTGCGCGATGAAGACGTACGCGAGGCCGAGCTCCGCCTGGAGGTCCTCGAAGAGGTTGACCACCTGCGCCTGGATCGAGACGTCGAGCGCGGAGACCGGCTCGTCGGCCACGATCAGCCGCGGCCGCAGCGCGATCGCCCGGGCGATGCCGATGCGCTGGCGCTGGCCGCCGGAGAACTCGTGCGGGTACCGGTTGTAGTGCTCCGGCGAGAGCCCGACCAGCTCGAGCAGCTCCTGCACGGCCTTCTTGGTGCCCTGCGGGGTCTTGATTCCCTGGATCTGGAACGGCGCGGAGACGATCGCGCCGATCGTCTGGCGCGGGTTGAGCGAGGACTGCGGATCCTGGAACACCATCTGGATGTCCCGCCGCAGCGGCCGCAGCGCTCCCGCGCGCAGGTGGGTGATGTCCTGCCCCTCGAAGATGACGTTTCCGCCGGTCGGCTCGAGCAGACGGGTGAGCAGCCGGCCGGTGGTCGATTTGCCGCACCCGGACTCGCCCACCAGCCCGAGCGTCTCGCCGGCCCGGACGGTCAGGTCGATGCCGTCCACCGCCTTGACCGCGCCCACGGTCCGGCGCAGCAGGCCCCGCCTGATGGGGAAGTGCTTTTCCAGGCCGGTGACGGAAAGCAGCTCTTCGGTCTGCTTCGCAGTGCTCAAGGATGTAGCGCTCATAGGTGTGGCTGGATTTCCTCGGTGAAGATCTGCCTGCGGTCGGCCGAGGCGAGATGGCAGCGGACAAGGTGTCGTGGGTCGGCCGGCAGCAGCTCCGGCACCTCGGACTCGGAGCGGCCCAGGTTGCGCGGCCCGAAGGCGCAGCGCGGGTGGAACGGGCAGCCGGACGGCACGTTGATCAGCGACGGCGGGCTGCCCGGGATCGGCAGCAGCCGCTCCTGCACCGCACGGTCGAGCCGCGGCATCGAGCCGAGCAGACCCCAGGTGTACGGATGCTCGGGCGAGGTGAAGACGGCCTT
>JBKOWZ010000196.1:0-11925 GCA_046724665.1 Actinomycetota bacterium | reverse complement strand
GGCCTTCACCGCCGCCGCGGCCATCGTGCTGCGATCCTCCGCGTCCCGCTCGCCGTCCCTGGCCGCGCCGGCCGCCGACGAGCCCGCCGCGGCCGCCAAGCCGGCGGCTCGGTGACCCGCGTGACCCGACTGTTCCGCACGACCTATCCGAAGGCTCCATGTCCATGGACTCACCGATAGTTCCGCTGTCCGCGACGCAGCGCCGCCTGTGGGTGCTCGCGCAGTTGCGTCCGCAGGATCCCTTCTACAACCTGCCGGTGACCTTCGAGATCGACGGACCGCTGGACGCAGCGGTGCTCGAGCGCTGCCTCGACGAGATCGTGCGCCGGCACCCCGCGCTGCGCACCGCGATCCGGACGGTGGACGGCGAGCTGGTGCAGGTCGTCGATGCCGCGATCCCGGCCGGCCTGCCGGTCCGCGACCTGTCACAGTTCCCTGAGGCCGAGCGCGCGTCGCAGGCCGAGCGGATCGCCGACGAACTCGCGCGGGAGCCGTTCGACCTCGCGGCCGGCCACATGTTCCGGCCGGTGCTGCTGCGGCTCGGCGGCGACCGGCACAAGCTGGTCGCCTGCACGCACCACAGCGTGTTCGACGGCATCTCCGCCGCGATCCTCCAGGACGAACTCGCCGCGCTCTACGAGGCGTTCGCGGCGGGCGACCCCTCGCCGCTGCCGCAGCCGCCGGACTACCGGCAGCACTGGGAGCGACAGGTCGCCGATGTGCGGCGCGAGGCAGGGGACTCGCTGAAGTACTGGACGAAGCGCCTGACCGGCGCGCCCGACGTCATGGAGCTGCCGCTCAAGGGGCCGCGCCCGGCGCGTACCGAGTTCGAGGCCTCACGACGCATCCGGCTCATCCCCGAAGCCGTCGTGGCGCCGCTCGAGCGGGTCGCGCGCGAGAGCGGCGCGACGATGTTCATGGTGCTGCAAGCCGCGTGCGCGACCCTCCTGCACCAGCACGGCGCCCCGGACGTCGTCATGGGCACCGCGCTGTCCGGCCGCGACACCCGCGCCGGCCGGCGGCTCGTCGGGTACCTGGCCAAGCCGGTCGTGCTGCGCACCGAGTTCGCCGACGACCCGCGCTTCACCGAGGTCCTCGCACGCACCCGGGGCGACGTGCTCGACGCGCACGACCACCCGGACCTCGCGTTCGAGGAGGTGCTGCGCGCCCTGGAGGTCGCGAACGACCCCAGCTACTACCCCCTCTACCAGGTGCTCTTCGGCTACGACCAGCACCGCCCGCCGACTCGCGCCCAGGCCGCCGGCCTCGCCTTCACCGGCGGCTTCGCGAACCTGGCGACGACCAAGGTCGAGCTCGAATTCACCCTGACCCGCACCCCTGACGGGTTGCTCGCTCAGCTCGCGTACCGCACCGACCTGTTCGAGGACGCGACCGTCGAGCGCTTGCTTGAGCGGCTCGAGACGCTGTTGGAACGCATCGGGAGCAACCCGGGCGCGACAGTGTCAGAGCTCATACAGGCGAGCGCCGCGGAGCGGCAGCTCGTCGTCGAGGACTGGAATCAGACCGCTGTCGAGTTTCCGGACCGGCTGTGCATCCACGAGTTCGTCGAAGCGCAGACCGAGCGCACGCCGGGCGCGATCGCGCTCCAGGCGGACGACCGCACGTGGACGTATCTGGAACTTGAGCAGGCGGCCAACCGCCTCGCCCGCTTCCTCGTTGACGCCGGGATCCGGCCCGAGGACCGGGTCGGGGTCTACCTGCCGCGTTCGCTCGAACTGATCGCCGTCATGCTCGGCGTCTTCAAGGCCGGCGGCGTCTTCGTTCCCCTCGACGCGGGGCTGCCCACGTTGCGCCTGCGGACGCTGGTCACCGACGCCGGGATCGGGCTCGTACTCGCCGATCCGGAGCACGTCTCGATGTTCGACGACCTCGGCGCGCGTGTCGTCGGCCTCGACCGGTCGGACCGCGGCTGGCTGGTCGGCGACCTGCCGACGGACCGGGTCGCGTCGCCGGTCGTCTCGTCCAACGCCGCGTACATCCTGTTCACCTCGGGCTCGACCGGCGGCCCCAAGGGCGTCGTGCTCGAACACAGGAACCTGATCAACATCATCACGTGGGCGCACCGCGAGCTGGGAACCGAGCTGTGGCAGTCGGTTCCGCTGATCAGTGCCATGGCATTCGACGTCTGCATGTGGGAGATCTTCACCGCGCTCGGCTGCGGCGGCCGGGTCGTCGTCGCCGAGGACGCGCTCGCGCTGGCCCGCACGCGGGGCGCCGAAACCGCCACGGTCATCACGGCCGTGCCGTCCATCTGGGCCGAGCTGCTCAAGATCGGCGGCCTGCCGACGACGGCGCGCACCGTGTTCTCCAACGGCGAGGTCCTGCCGCCCTCAGTGCTGCGCGACCTCTACGCGCTGCCTGGCGTCGAGACCGTGTACAACATGTGCGCGCCGACCGAGACCACGACGTTCTCGCTGTTCAACGTCGTGCGCCCCGGCGAGCCGATCCCGCTCGGACGGCCGATGCACAACACGACGGCGTACGTCCTGGACGCGCAGATGCGCCCGGTGCCGCCGGGCGTGGTGGGCGAGCTGTACTTCGGCGGCGCCGGCGTCACCCGCGGCTATCTGAGCCGCCCCGACCTGACCGCGGAGCGCTTCGTGCCCAACCCGTTCTCGAAGCGAGGCGGGGAGCGGTTGTACAAGTCCGGCGACCTGGTGCGCCACGCGCCTGACGGCCGAATCCTGTTCGTCGGCCGCGCCGACCACCAGGTGAAGCTGCGCGGCGCACGCATCGAACTCGGCGAGGTGGAGGCCGCGCTGCTCGCGCACCCGGGTATCGGCGAGGCGTGCGCGATGGTGGTGCGCGGCGCCACGTCGCTCGGCGACCGCCTGGTCGCGGCCGTCGCTCCGGCCGCGGGGACGGACGAGTCCGCGGTCTCCGCCCAGGGCATCAGGGCCGCGCTTCAGGAACGCCTTCCGGGCTACATGGTGCCGTCCGACATCCGTGTCGTCCCGGCACTGCCGCTGCTCGTCAGCGGAAAGCTCGACCGGAAGCAGGTCGTCGCCCTCTTCCCCACCCCCGGCGACACCGCCGAAACCGACGGTACCGCAGACGCCGTCGAACCGCCGTCCAGTGACGTCGAACGCGCCGTCGCAGCCCTCTGGGAGCGGATCCTCGGCCACGCGCCCGGCGCGACCACCTCGTTCTTCGAAGCGGGAGGCAACTCCCTGACGCTGATCCGCCTGCGCGAGGCGCTGCGCGACGAGTTCCGGCAGGACATCGGCGTGACCGATCTGTTCCGGCATCCGACGGTCCGGGCCATGGCGCAGTTGCTCGCCGGGGGCGCGCAGCCGCAGACGCCGACCACGGGGACCGCCGAGCTCGGGCGCTCCCGGCAGGAGGCCCGGCTCGCGGTGGCGAAGAGAAGGAGCCGCAATGCCCACTGACGCCGCGTCGGCCTCACCGCCGACCCCGTCTCGATCAACGCCGTCTGAACCGACCCGCCCGACGCACCCGACGCCCTCTGACCCAACCCAACCCACACCCCCGCCCCACTCATCCCCATCCCGCTTCCACGTCCTGACCGCCCTACGCTCAGCCATGTCCTCCACCGACGTCGCAGGGGTCGAACAGTGCGCGACGCGCCTACTCGCCGCACTTCCCCACGAGCCGATCTCCGACAACGTCGTGATGGTCGCGTACGGCGGCGGGAAGGACAGCTCGTACACGCTCGCCTTCGTGCGCGCCGTACAGCTGTGCCTGTTCGAGCAGCTCGGCGCCACCTTCCGGCTGCGCTCGGTCACCAACCGGCACGTCGGCATGCCGCAGGCCGTCATGGACAACATCGACCGCGCGTACACCGCGCTCGGTTTCACCAGCGACCCCGACTGCGAAGCGCTGCTCGTGGACGGCCGCGCGGTCAAGCCGTTCGCCCGGTACGAGCCGCTGCCGCCGGACGTCGTGCGCCGCAACCGCCTCGACCTGCTGATGACCGGCCACCGTACGTTCGGCGAATCGCGCCCGACGTTCTGCAACGCGTGCAACCTGAGCATGGTGAACTCGTTCGGCGTAGCGGCGGCGCACGCGGGCGGCGTGGACGTGATCATCACCGGCGACTCGCCGGAGGAGCAGCGCGCCTACAGCCTCTGGATCCGCCGGCTGAGCCACCGATTCGACCCCGGCGCCCGGCGGCAGGACGGCGGCTTCCGCGGCTTCCTCGAGGCCACCGACCGGATCGCGGCGCGCTACTTCGCCGAGCTGTACGGCCCGGACGCCGCCGCGGAGATCAGCGAGCGCGCCGTGGCCAGCGACGTGCCTGCGGAGATCAGGTTCTTCTCCATCTTCGACGACACCAGATACTCCTCCGGCGAGCACTGGTCGCTGCTCACCGGCCTGCTCGGCTTCGAGTTCGATGAACTGGCGTTCAGTTTCACCGAGTCGGACTGCGGAAACCCGACCCTGATGGCGCACCTGCGCGGCCTCAAATGCGAGGTCATATACGGCCGCGAATACGCCGAAGGACTCGCCGAATACGTGGACTTCGCCGAGTCGCTGATGCGGATGAAGGAATTCCCGCAGCACCTGATCGACGTGATACGCGCGCGCTACGCGGGCCCCGACGCGGCGGAACGCATGCGTTCGATCGCGGGCTCCTTCGCGTCCGAGGCGTACGACCTCACCGAACGGCAACTGGTGTGCATGCTCCACTCGCCGTTCACCGAGAAGGGCCGGCGCCTGGAGGCCTACCTGGAGGCGGAGCACCCGGACCAGGCGAGCCGGACAGGCGCCCTGCACGGCCTGCTCGCCGGCGAGGGCGAGCCGCTCGACGACGCCGAGTCCGCCCTGGCGTCGTGGCTGACCGGTGTAAGCGGCCTGAGCCTGGACCGCCTGCGCACGCTCTACCGATCGGTGGCCGAGCGGTTCTCCCGCCAGGGCGGGCCCGGCATCCTGGCGGCGATCGTCGAGGGCGATCCGCACAAGGCCGAGATCCGCACCAGATTCTCGCCACACGGCCCCGAGACGCTGGAATTCATCACAGGACGCTGACAAGGCCGTGCGCTCACGCCGAGGTCGGGCGGCGGTCCGCACGGCGACGCGTTCATCGAATACGTATACGTGGCCCTGAGCGATCTTCACTCGTCTGAGCGTAGATCGAAGGGCTCGATGATCATGTCAACTGGGTTGACAAGCAAACACGGCGGCTGCCAGAGTTAATCACTGTGGCTCGGGGGCTCTACGGAAAGCCGATTTCCGGAGACCGGGGACAACGTCGTCATGACCACACGCGTTACACGTAGCGGCGGCACATGGTTGCGGCGCTCCTGCACGCTCTTTTTATATCAGGTGGATTCTCGCATTTTGGCGAGTTTATTGACGGCGCGCGAAAACCTAGTCGATATTCGGGTAGCTTTCGGGGGTAGTCTCGCATGGAAGCAACGCAGTCGGCTGATCATCCGTCTGCTGCCGACCTGGCCGCCGCGGTGCGCGCCGAACTGTCCGCCCGCCTCGGCATGGATCCCGCTGCTCTGCGTGACGACATCGTGTTCTCCGCCTATGGACTCGACTCGCTCAAGGCCCTTGGATTCGTCGACGCACTCGGCGAGCTGACGGGTCGCCGGCTTCCGGCCACGCTTCCGTGGGAATGCCCGACGATCGACCGGCTGGTCGCGCGGCTGCTCGGCGGGCCGCAGCCGGAGCCGAGGGGCCCGGCAGCCGTGGACGCTCCAGGGGCCGCGCGCGGCGGCGAACCCGTCGCCGTCGTGGGCATGGCCTGCCGGTTCCCGGGCGCGGACGACATCGATCAGTTCTGGCGGCTGCTGAGCGCCGGCGCCGACCTGGCCGGACCGGCGCCGGCGGGGCGGCGGGCGCCTGTATCAGGGCCGCGTGAAGCCGGCTACCTGCGCAACCCCGTCGATCGGTTCGATCCGCTCTTCTTCGGCATCTCCCCGCGCGAGGCGCAGGAGATGGATCCGCAGCAGTCGCTGTTCCTCGAGGTGGCCTGGGAGGCGCTGGACGCCGCGGGGGTCGGCGACGGCAGGCTCGCCGGCAGCCGCACCGGGGTGTTCGTGGGCGCCATCTGGCACGACTACGCCGACCTGGGCGCGACCCCGTCCGGCCCGGCCTCGGCGTACCTGGCGAGCGGGCGTTCCCTGAACATGATCGCCAATCGCCTGTCCTACGCGCTCGGGCTGCGCGGGCCGAGCCTGGTCATCGACAGCGCGTGCTCGTCGTCGCTGTTGGCCGTGCACCTGGCCTGTCAGAGCCTGGCCGCCGGCGAGTCGAACCTGGCCGTCGTCGGCGGAGTCAACCTGCTGCTCGACCCGCGCACCACGGAGGCGCTCCAGGGTTTCGGCGGTCTCGCGCCGGACGGCCGGTGCAAGGTCTTCGACGCGCGTGCCGACGGATTCGGCCGTGGCGAGGGCTGCGGCGTCGTCATCCTCAAGCCCCTGTCGCGCGCGCTCGCCGACAACGACCGGATCTGGTGCGTGATCCGGGGGTCGGCCGCCAACAACGACGGGCAGAGCAACGGCCTGACCGCGCCGAACCCGGTCGCCCAGCAGGAGGTGCTCAGCCGCGCCTACCAGGCGGCGGCAGTCGCCGCGCACGACGTCGCGTATGTCGAGACGCATGGCACGGGAACCGCGCTCGGCGATCCGATCGAGGCTTCCGCGCTCGGCGCGGTGCTCACCGCCGGGCGCGAACAGGACGCGCCGGACCTGGTCGTGGGCTCGGTGAAGGCGAACATAGGCCACCTCGAAGGCGCCGCCGGCATCGCGGGGCTGATCAAGGCGGCGCTCTGCCTGTCGCATCGCCGCATCCCGCCGAACCCGCACTTCGAGATCCCGAATCCGCACATCGACCTCGAAGGGCTGCGCCTGCGCGTTCCGCGCGAGAACGAGCCCTGGCCGCAGAACGCGCGCCCGCTCGCCGGAGTCAGCGCGTTCGGCTGGGGCGGCACGAACGTGCACATCGTCCTCGAGGGACGCGACGAGCCCCGGGTCCGTGAACTGCCCGCGTCCGGCGCCGCGGAACCGGGCGCCGCGCCGTCGGGCAAGCCGCGCCCGGACATCCTCTTCGTGTGCTCCCCGCACGGACACCAGTACGCGGAGATGGGCGTCGAGATGATGCGCGCGGAGCCGGTCTTCCGCGCCGCGGTCGAGGAGTGCGACCGTGTCTTCGTCCCGCTGGCCGGCTGGTCCCTGGCCGAGCGGCTCGCCGCGGGCCTGGGCGAGGCGAAACGGCTCGACGTGGACCTGCCGCTGCTGTTCGCGGTGCAGGTCGGGCTGGCCCGCTGGCTGGAGGACGCCGGGGTGCGTCCGGCCGCGGTGGTCGGGCACTGCATCGGCGAGATCCCGGCGGCCGTGATCGCCGGGATCCTCGACGTGGCGCAGGCGACGTCGCTGGTCTACCACTACAGCCGGTACCAGTACCAGATGTCCGGCCCCGAGAACGGCATGGCCGCGCTGGAGCTGTCGGCGGCTGAGGTGTCCGAGCTGCTCCGGCGGGGTCCGCACGGCGGCGCCCTGAACCTGGCCGCGTGCAACGGGCCGCGTTCCACCGTGATATCCGGCGACCGCGCCCGGCTCGAAGCGGTGGTGGCCGAGGTCAGGGCGAGCGGTGCCCGGGCGGGCATGGTCGACGTCGACGTGGCCGGGCACGGCCCGGACATCGAGCAGGTCGTCGAGGACATGGTGCGCGACATCGGCCAGCTGCGCCCGCGCCCCGGGCGGATCCCGATGATCTCCTCGGTCACCGCGCAGCCGCTCGACTGGCGCGAGGTCAACGGCGACTACTTCGCGCAGAACCTGCGCTGCCTGGTGCGCTTCGACGATGCGGTAAGCCGGGCGATCGCCGACGGCACCTCGGTGCTTCTTGAGATCACCGCCAATCCGGTGCTGCTGCACGCGCTGTCGCAGCGCGCTGAGGAGGCCGCCGCCGACGCCACCGACGCGGACGCCGTCCCCGTCGCGCTCGGCACCATGCGGCGCGGCGACGTACGCGGCGCACTGTCCGACGCGCTCAGCCAACTGCGCGCGCTCGGCTACGATCCAGCGGCGCGGGACGAGCGGACGGCGCATCTGCTGACCCTCTCCGCGCGCAGCCCGGAGGCGCTGCTTCAGTACGCCACGGACACGGCCCGCGCGCTGCGCACGGCCGGCCCGGAGATCACCGTCGCAGACGTCTGCCGGGCCACGGCGCGCCGCACCATGTTTCCGTACCGGCTCGCCGCGGTCGGGCGGGATCTGCCCGGCCTGGCCGCCGAGCTGGAGCGGCTCGCCGAGGGCGGCGGCGCGCAGGCCGCCTGGGTAGGGGAACAGCCCGCCGTCGGCCGGCCTCGAATCGCGTTCGTGTTCCCGGATGCGGGCTCGCAGTGGCCCGGCACGGCACGGCGGCTGCTGGACGAGGAGCCGGTGTTCGCGGCGGCGCTGCGCGAGTGCGACGCGCAAGCGGCGCCGATGCTCGGCCGGTCGATCCTCGACGAGCTGCGCTCGAACACGGCGGACGAGCCGCTCAGTGGTGAACGCGTCGATCTCGTGCAGCCGCTGCTCTTCTGCGTCCAAGTGGCCCTCGCCGAGCTGTGGCGGTCTTGGGGGGTGGAGCCGGACGTGGTGATCGGCCACGGTGTGGGGGAGACGGCGGCGGCGTGCGCGAGCGGGGCGCTCACCCTGGAGGACGGCCTCCGGATCGTCTGCGCGCGCAGTGCTCTGCTGCGCCAGGCGTCGGGGCGCGGCGCGATGCTGGACAGCGACCTGCTGGACGCGCTGGGGGAGCGGCTGGGCGAGGTTCGGCCGGGCGCGGGCCTGATCCCGATTCACTCGACCGTGCTGAACCGGCTCATCGACGGCTCCGGCATGGATGCCGCGTACTGGCGCGACAGCTTGCGCGAGCCGACGTCGTTCTCGGACGGTGTCCAGTCCCTGCTCGACGAGGACATCACCCTGTTCGTCGAGATCAGCCCGCACCCGATCCGCGCCGCCGCGATCGAACAGACCGCGGCGCACGCCGGGCGGCGGGTGGCCGTCGTCCCGTCGCTGCGGCGCGACGAGGACGGGCGCGCGGTCATGCTGCGGTCGCTCGGCGCCGCCTATCTCGCCGGTGTCGACATCGACGGAAGCGCAGCGCTGCGCCCCGGCGCTCCCCGCCTGGTGGACCTGCCGCCGTATCCCTGGCAGCGCGAGCACTTCCCGATCCCCGGCCTGTCCGACACCGGCCGCGAGGCGCGCTCCGCTTACGCCGCCGGCACGGGTCTGGTGCTCGGCGCCCGGCTCGACTCGGCGGTCGAACCCGGCCTGTACTACTGGCAGACGCGGCTGTCCGCCGAGCTGCCGGAGGTCGCGGACCATCGGGTCCAAGGCGTCGCGGTGGTGCCGGGGTCGGCCTACCTCGCGCTGGCGATGGCCGCGGTCGATGAGGTGATGCCGGAGGCGGACCTCGGTGTTTCCGACCTTCTGTTCGCCTCCGTGCTCACGCCGCAGGCCGGACGGGCGCAGCTCGTGCAGGCGGTGCTGTCCGAAGAGGGCGGCGGTGCCCGCTTCCGCGTCTTCGACCGCGAAGGCCCGAAGCCGGTTCTGCTCGCCGAGGCCGTGTTCCGGGCCGAGGACCGCACGACGGACGGGCACGACTCCCCGCGCTACGAGATAGAGCTCGGCGCGCCGGACACCCTCACCGAGGAGGGCTTCTACCGGCTGCTGGCTGACAACGACGTCGAGTGCGGCCCGGAGCACCGGCGGGTGACCGCCTTCCAGACCGTTGACGGCGGCGCGGTCGCGCAGGCCGCGCTCACCGACCAGGACCTCGCGATGTCGGGTGCGCGGCCGCCGCGCGCCGCGTACGACGCCGCCTTCCAGACGGTCACCGCCGCCGTGCTCAGCGGCGGCGGCCCGGGCGGGACGGGCATGGTGGTGGTTGAGGGAGCCGATTCGATCTCCTTCGGCGGCAAGCCGACCGCCGCCGTGTCCGTCCACGTGCGGCTGGAGGCGAACGGGGACGGGGGCGCCCGCGCCGACGTGCGGATGCTGGACTCCGCGGGCGGCGACCTGATGGCGATCCGCGCGCTGCGCGTGCGCTGGGCCGACACGTTGCGGACCGCCCCACCCGCCGCGCAAGCGGACGGTGCCACGCTCGCCGCACAGCCCGCGCCGACCGCAGCGGCCGACAAGGCGGTGTCGGCACTGCTCGCGGCGGCCGACCCGGTCGCCGAGATCGAGTCCACGGTGCGCACGACCGTCGCGCGGATCGTGAGTACGAGCCCTGAGCGGGTGCGCGCCGACCAGCCGTTCTTCGAGCTCGGCATGGACTCGCTCATGGCGGTCGAGCTGCGAAGAAGGCTGGAACGCAAGCTCGGCGTCGAACTGCCGTCCGGCCTCGCCTTCAACTACCCGACGGTCCGCCAGCTCGTGCCGTTCCTCATCGGCAAGGTCGGGCTGGACACACCGCGGCGCGACTCCGACGCGCGGCGACCGCCCGAGCCGACGCCGCCGAGCGCCGCCGACGAGTCCGCGCTCCCGTCCGGCGCGGACGACGACGTAGACAGCCTGATGCGGGAGCTCGAGCTCCTCGAAGCACGCATAGAGGATCTCTGACATGCCCGAATCCACCACCGGCGCGTCCCAGCGCGCGGCGGCGCCGGACGCCGCACGCATCGTCGCGCGCCTGAGAGAACGCATCGAGAAGCTGGAGCGCGCCCGCAGCGAGCCGATCGCGCTGATCGGCATCGGCTGCCGGCTGCCGGGCGGCGTGCGGTCCATGGAGGACTACTGGGACCTGCTCTCCGGCGGGGTGGACGCCATCACGCCCATCCCCGACTCGCGGTGGGACGCGCAAGCCTTCTACGACCCGGATCCGGAAACGCCGGGCCGGATGCGGATGCGGTACGGCGCCTTCGTCGACGGCGTCGAGGAGTTCGACCCCTACTTCTTCGGCATCTCGCCGCGCGAGGCGGCCAGGATGGACCCGCAGCAGCGGCTGTTCCTCGAGGTCGCCTGGGAGGCGCTGGACCGGGCCGGGCTCTCCCGCGAGGCGCTCGCCGGCGGCACGACGGGTGTGTTCGTCGGGGTGAACTCCACCGACTACCTGCAACTCCAGGTGGCCGACCCGTCCTGGGCCGACACCTACACGATCACCGGCGGCACCAACTCGCTGATCGCGAACCGGCTCTCCTACCTGCTCGACCTGCGCGGCCCGAGTATGACCGTGGACACCGCCTGTTCGAGCGCGCTGGTCGCGGTGCACCTGGCCTGCCAGAGCCTGCGCAGCGGTGAGAGCGACCTGGCCGTGGTCGGCGGCGTGAACCTGATTCTGTCCCCCTCCGTGGCGATCGCTCACGCGAAGGGTATGCCGCTGTCCCCGGACGGGCGATGTCGCACTTTCGACGCCTCAGCAAGCGGGTACACGCGCGGCGAGGGCGTGATAGCCGTCGCGCTGCGTCGGCTCAGTGACGCCACGGCCGCAGGCGACCCGGTCATCGCGGTGATCCGCGGCACCGCGGTGAACCAGGACGGACTGAGCAACGGTCAGACCGCGCCGAACGGTCCGGCGCAGGAGGCGGTGATCCGCCAGGCGCTCAAGTCCGCCGCCCTCGAACCGAACCAGATCACTCTCATCGAGGCGCACGGAACCGGCACGATCCTCGGCGATCCGATCGAGGTCGGGGCGCTGGCGGCGACCTACGGGCGCGCGGGCGAGGCGCCGCCCTGCGTGCTCGGCTCGGTGAAGACCAACATCGGCCACCTGGAGCCGGCCGCCGGACTGGCCGGGCTGGTGAAGCTCGCGCTGTGCATCCAGCACGGCCGCATCGTCCCCAACCTGAACTTCGAGCGCCTCAACCCGAACATCGACCTGGCCGGCACCCGGCTGGCCATCGCCGAGAAGGCCGAGGACTGGACGGCGCCCGAGCGCCTCCGGCACGCGGCGGTCAGCGCCTTCGGCGCCGGCGGGACCAACGCGCACGCGATCCTCGGC
>JBKOWZ010000265.1:0-18664 GCA_046724665.1 Actinomycetota bacterium | reverse complement strand
GTACATGGTCGTGGCCGTCGGCTGGTAGGCCTCTGATCAAGAAACGCTCCGCAG
Organism: Actinomycetota bacterium; assembly: GCA_046724665.1. Lineage (GTDB taxonomy): Bacteria > Actinomycetota > Actinomycetes > Streptomycetales > Catenulisporaceae > Actinocrinis. Next base: position 18,610 of record JBKOWZ010000265.1, on the reverse strand, counting down.
CATAGGACCGCAGAACCGAGAGAACCGCAGTACCCGCAGAAAGGCGCGGCGGCCGTTCAACGACGGCCGCCGCGCCGTGCTGTTCAGTGCTGACCGGTTAGGGAGAGCGCTCTCCCGGGCTAGCATCCGTGCACTCTTGAATTCGTGGAACAGGCGGCTGGTCTATTCGAAGGGGTAGGGCATGATCTACCACATCACGTTCGAAGCCGATTGGGAGAAGGCCAAGGAAGAGGGCGAATACCGACTCTCGACGAAGGGGCGCACCCTGGAGGAGCAGGGGTTCATTCACGGGAGTACCGCGGATCAGGTCGCCCCGGTGGCGAACATGTTCTATGGCTCGAATGAAGGTCTTGTCGTACTCGCCATCGATGAAGAACGGCTGTCTTCACCGCTTCAGTACGACGATGTGCCCGGCGGGGATCAGCCATTCCCGCACATCTATGGGCCGCTGAACGTGGATGCGGTGACCTCGGTTCTCACGCTCACGAGGGGTACTGACGGGAGGTATGACTTCACGCCTCCCGGCGAGTAGGGGCAGATGTCTCCTCGCGTCTGCGAACGCCTTCATGTTGTCAACGGCAACAAAAGGGGCGCCGTTGATGCGGGTTGCGGATGCGGTACGCGCACGGCTGTTGGTGGTTTGAGCCAGGTGGTCTATACCAGCAGCGGCTAACCGAACCTGGTCACGGCGTAGATCAGCAGGCCGGCCAGTGCGCCGACCACGGTGCCGTTGATCCGGATGAACTGGAGGTCCCGGCCGACCTGGATCTCCACCTTGCGCGAGGTCTCCTCGGCGTCCCAGGCCTCGACGGTGTCGGTGATCAGGGCGGTGATCTCGTCGCGGTAGGTGGTGACGACGTACACGGCCGCGTCCTCGACCCACGTGTCCACCTTGAGCCGCTGGCGCTCGTCGAAGGCTAGCCGCTCGCCGAAGGAGACTATGGCGGCGCGCATCCGCTGACGCAGCTCGCCGTCCTCGTCCTCGGCCGCCGACACGATCATCGAGCGCAGCGCCTGCCACGACATGCCGACGAGCCGCTGTGTCTCCGGGTGGCCGATCAGCTCGCGCTTGAGCCGCTCGGCGCGGGCCACGGTGTCCGGGTCGGAGCGCAGGTCTTCGGCGAAGTCGGCGAGGAACGCGTCGATCGCGGCGCGCGCCTGGTGGTCCGGCTCGTCGCGCACCGCCGTGGCGAAGCGCACCAGCTGCTTGTGGATCTGGCGGGCGAGGCGCTCATCGACGAAGCGCGGCGTCCAGCTCGGCGCCTCACCGGACACGGCCCGCTCGATCGCCTCCGGATGCGCCTCGAGCCACTCGACGGCGCGGCGGGCCATCAGATCGACCAGCGGCCGGTGGCCGTCGTCGGCGACGAACCTGGCCAGCAGCGTGCCGACCGCCGGGCCGATCGGCCGGTCGGCCATCCAGCGGTTCACCGCGCGGCTGAGCACCACCTGCACGTCGTCGTCGCGCAGCACCGCGAGCAGGCCGCGCAGCAGCCCGACGGCCTCCCGGGCGACCCGCTCGGCGTGCTTCTCTTCGGCCAGCCAGGCACCGAGCCGCCCGGACAGCCCGATCGCGCGCAGCCTGGCCCGGATCACCTCCTGGGAGAGGAAGTTCTCGCCGACGAAGTCGCCGAGGCTGCGGCCGAGCGCCTCCTTGCGGTGCGGGATGATCGCGGTGTGCGGGATCGGCAGGCCGAGCGGGCGGCGGAACAGCGCGGTCACCGCGAACCAGTCGGCCATCGCGCCCACCATCGCGGCCTGCGCGGCGGCGCCGAGGTAGGCCGCCCAGCCGGCGCCGTGGCCCTGCTGCCAGCGGGCCAGGACGTACAGGCCGGTCGCGGCGACGAGGAACCCGGTGGCGACGGCCTTCATCCGCCGGACGCCGCGTCGCTTCGCCTCCTCGGCGGGTGAGAGTGGTCGCACGCCATCATTGTCGCCAATCCGCGCGGTCTCCGTGTCGCCTGCCGGCTGGACCGCGGCGACCGGCGCTGACCAGGTGCCCTTGCCGTAACGTCCGCAGGCGCGTTGACTCGGAGCCATGGCAGACGAGACTCAGCTCGAAGCGTGGAAGAACGAGGCCCTCGTGCTCGCCGGTGACGAGCGATCGGCGGCGGCGCTGGTGCGCCGGATCTACGAGGCCGGGCGCGCCGACGCGCGCGGGCAGGACAACGAGACGATCGAGGCGTTGCAGCGGGAACTGGCCAAGCTGCGCCGCTCCGTCGTGTCCGCGGGCTCCTGAACAACTCCACTCAGCTCATCCGACTCACCCTCACCGCACGCGCGGCAGGCTGAACCGCAGCTCGAGGCCCTGGCTCAGCGGATGCGCGGTGACGCGTCCGCCGTGCGTTTCGGCGATCTGCCGGACGATAGACAGGCCGAGCCCCGAGCCGGGCTTGGACCGCGCCGTCGTCGAGCGGTAGAAGCGGTCGAAGATGTACGGCAGGTCGGCGGACGGTACGCCGGGCCCTTCGTCCGCCACGCTGAAGCAGACCTCGCCAGGCGCCGAGGCTCCCGGCGCCTGCGCAACGGTGACGGCGACGCGCACGGTTCCCTCCGTCGGGCTCCACTTCACCGCGTTGTCCACGAGATTGCCGAGTGCACGCTCGATCGCGTCTGGATCGGCGTGGACGAAGCACTCGTCGAGCCGGGAGTCGAAGCGCAGCCGCAACGCGCGTTTCGCGGCGCGCTCGACGACCTCGGCGGCCAGCAGGTCGAGCCGCAGGTCCTCGCAGTGCGTCTCGGCCTCGCCGTAGCGGGCCAGATCGACCAGGTCGTTGATCAGGACACGTAGTTCGCCGGCCTGCTCGCGGGCCGCGCCGAGCAGCGCCGGGGCCTGCGGATCGGCCAGGCCGCCGGACTCGGCGAGCAGTTCGAGGTTGGTCGTCAGGCTGGTCAGCGGGGTGCGCAGCTCGTGCGAGGCGTCGGCGACGAGGTGCCGCTGCGTCTGCACCGAGGTGTCGAGCGCGGTCATCATCGCGGTGAACGAGCGGGACAGCCGGCCGATCTCGTCACGTCCGCCGGTATCGACGCGCGTGGTCAGGTCCTGGGTGACGGTCACGTGCTCGACCGTCTCGGTCAGCCGGCCCACCGGTCGCAGCACCCTGCCGGCCAGCAGCCGGACCGCGAACGCGGCGAGCAGCGCGCCGCCGAGCACGAGGGCGGCGAGCAGATAGCGCAGCCGGTCCAGCGCCGCCGTCGTCGCGGACTCGGGCTTCGCCACGCGGATGAGGACGTCGCCGCCGGCGTAGGGCGCGGTGTACATCTCATAGCTCTGGCCCTGGTAATCGATGGTCTGGAAGTACGCTGGCAGCAGCCCCTTCACGATCCTGGCGTCCTGTTCGGTGATCGGTGCGAGCTCGGTCGGCGTGCCCGGATACAGCGCGCCGCTGAGGAACTGGATCAGCGTGTCGCCGACGGTGAGCGTCGGGCTGGCGGCGAACGAGCCGTCCGACGCGGCCAGCTGGGTCTTGAGCTGCTGCCCGAACTTCGGCGCGGTGGCGACGGTCGCGATCAGGGCGCTGTCGAGCTGGTCGTGCAGGTCGCGGTCGGCCACGGGATAGAGCACCAGCGAGGCGGCCAGCAGCGCGGCGAACACCACCAGGCCGCCGGCCAGGGCGATGCGGGCGCGCAGGGTCATCGGTTCACGGCTCCTCGCGCAGCACGTAACCGAGGCCGCGCACGGTCTGGATCAGCCGCGGCTCGCCGCCGGACTCGAGCTTCGTCCGCAGATAGCTGATATAGACCCACAGCGCGTTGGAGCCGGGGCCGAAGTCGTAGCCCCAGACCGCCTCGAAGATCGCGGTGCGGCTGAGCACCCGCAGCGGGTTGCGCAGGAACAGCTCCAGCAGCGCGTACTCGGTGCGGGTGAGCGCGAGCGCCCGCTCGCCGCGCCGGGCCCGGCACTGCGCGAGGTCGAGTTCGAGGTCCGCGAAGCTCAGCACGTCGCGCGCCTGGCCGCTGCGCCGCAGCAGCGCGCGCAGCCGGGCGCGCAGCTCGTCCAGGGCGAAGGGCTTGACGAGGTAGTCGTCCGCGCCCGCGTCCAGGCCGGCCACGCGGTCGGCGACCAGGTCGCGCGCGGTGAGCATGAGGATCGGCGTCTCGTCGCCGCGTCCGCGCAGAATCCGGCACACCTCGAGGCCGTTCGGCTCCGGCATGAGCACGTCGAGCACGATCGCCTGGTACCGCTCGGCCGCCGTCTGGTGCAGCGCTCCGTCGCCGTCGGCGGCCTCCGCCACGGCGTAACCGTCGCGGCGCAGCGCGTGAGCGAGCGCGTGGCGCACGGCTTCGTCGTCATCGACCACCAACACCTGCATGACGTCATTGTGGCTCGCCCGCCCCGGCCGGGCAGTACGCGCCGCCCGGCCGGGACGTTCCGTGTTCACGTCAGCTCTTGCCGGGCACGGGCGACGACGAGGGCTTCGGCATCGACCCGGCGAGGGCCTCCTTCAACTGGCGCAGCGCGTCGGCGAGCCGCTGCGGGGTGATGTGCAGGCTCGCGGCGATCGCCCGGAACTTCGGGTCCGTCGGCGAGATGCCGTGGCCCGCACGCTCGATCCGGTCCAGCCGGTCGAGCACCTGCGCCGCACGCGCGTCGCTGATGTGCAGGATTCCGGCCAGCGTGTGGATCATCAGCGGGTCGAGTGCGCCCGGCTTGCCGGGGTCGCCCTTACCCTTACCGCCGCCCTTGCCGGGGTCCCCCTTGCCGGAACCGGCGTCGCCGAAGACCGCCTTCAGCACGATGACGGCCTTGTCGGTGCTGATGCCGAGGTCGTGCGAGACCACGGAGACGACGGCCGGGTCGAACGGTCCGACGCCGAGCCGGCTCATGGTCTGCTTCACGTCGATCAGCGCCGCTTCCAGCTTCTGCACGCTCACGTGCAGGCTCGCGGCGAGCTTGGCCAGCCATGCCTGCTTGTCCCCCGGCTTGCCGTGGTCGCCGGAGCCGGTCGGCGACGGCTTCGACGCGGACGCGGTCTGGCTCGCCGCGCCGGGCGCGGTGGCCGCGGCGGCGCCGGCCGTGCCCGTGATCAGCACGACGGCTGCTCCGGCCGCGATCAATCGCAATCTGGTGTGCACAGGGCCCAACCCTTCGTTCAGGACGAACGCGGACGACCGCGCCGCCTGACTTCGGGGCGCAGCCGGCGGCGAGGCTCCTCGCCGCTGTCGGCTAGCACACCGTCTCAGCCTTCAGACTCCCGTCGGCGAACCTTAGGATCGCCTCAGAGCCTCAGGCACCTCAGAGCCTCATGGGCTCCTCAGGGCCCTGCGCGGCCGAACCGTTCGCCGCCGCGCCGTCCACCCTGGCCGGCGTCATGTCGGCGACGTCCACGGCCTGGCCGCAGTGCTGGCACGCGGTGACCGTCTCCAGCGTGTGCCCGCAGCTGTGCCGGATCGTCAGCGCGGGTTCGCGCGACGCCCACCGGTCGCCCCACTGGCGCAGCGCCAGCATCACCGGCAGCAGCTCCTCGCCGGCCTCGGTCAGGTGGTACTCGAACCGGGGCGGGTGCTCGCTGTACTGCTGCCGCTCGACGATGCCCGCGGCCTCGAGCTTGCGCAGCCGGTCGGCGAGTATGTCGCGCGGCGCCCCGGTGAAGCCGACGATCTTCGAGAAGCGGTGCACGCCGTAGCCCAGCTCGCGGATCGCGAGGAGCGACCACCGCTCGCCCAGGATCTCCAGCGCGTCGGCGATCGAGCACGGCCGGACGGCGACCGGCTCGTCGGCCATGACGCTCATCGGATTGACGCTGCGCTCGTCGTCATCCATGTGCGGGCCCTTCCTCGCCTGGCCACCGCAGCGGCGGCAGGCTGGCACACGTGCAGTCGGTTGCATTTCGCAACCGACTGCATCGTACCGTACCGCAATAGCCCACGTGAGCGAATAACGCCCCGCTCGTATGGGCGATCAAGCGGTTGTGCATAGGCCGTGACGTGCGCGGACGTGTCAGCTTGGGCCGAGTCGAGCTGGATGTGATCCACCGCCGAATTCATCCGGTGAGAGGCGGCCCGCGAAGGCGCACCATCGACCCGAGCCGGGGCTAGGCTCGGTCCCGGGTGAGTCGGATCGAGACCCTGGGAGGAGTCGCCGGTGGCTGAGGAGTCGGCGTGGAACCGCACCGTTCTGCGCACCAACAACGAGCGTCTCCTCCTCGGCCGGCTGCGGGCGGACGGAGCGACGTCGCGGGCCGAACTGGCGCGGATCACCGGGCTGTCCAAGCCCACCGTCTCGACGGCGCTCGGCCGACTTGAGCAGGCCGGCCTGGTGCGCGAGGTCGGCAAGGTGGCCAGCGCCGGGCGCGGACGCTCGCCGGTGCTCTACGAGGCCGACCCGACCGCCGGGTACGCCCTCGGCATCGACATCGGGCGCAGCTGGATCCGGGCGGCGGCGGCCGACCTCGACGGCACGCTCCTCGGCCGCACCGACCAGCGCAATCAGGCCGAGGACGCGGACACGCTGGTCGCCGCGGTCGGCGCGCTGGCTCGCCGGGTCGTCGCCGAGGCGGGGATCGACTGGTCGAAGGTGCGGCACACGGTGGTCGGCAGCCCGGGCGTCACGGACAGCGCCACGCACGAGGTGCGTTACGCGGTGAACCTGCCGGGCTGGGGGCGGCGCGGCGCGACCGACCTGTTGCAGCGTGAGCTCGGGACGCGGCTCGCGGTGGAGAACGACGCCAACCTCGCGGCGCTCGGCGAGTACTGGGCCGGGGCGGGCAAGGGCTGCGAGCTGTTCGTGTACTTACTCGTCGGCACCGGCATCGGGTCGGGCATCGTGGCCGGGGGCAAGCTGTTCCTCGGCGCGCACGGCGCCGCCGGCGAGATCGGCTACCTGCCGTGGGGCGCCGTGGAGGAGACCGGCACGGACGCCGCGCCGCGCCGCGGCATGCTGGAGGACGCGGCGGCCGGCGACGCGGTGCTGGCGCTCGCGCACGCGCACGGGCTGACCGGCGCCGAGTCCGCGAAGGACGTCTTCGACGCGGCCCGCGCCGGGGATCCGAAGGCGCTCGACGTGGTGGGCCTCGAGGCGGAGCGGCTCGCGCACGGCGTGGCGGCCGTCTGCGCGGTGCTCGACCCGGCGAGGGTGGTGCTCGGCGGCGGCATCGGCGACAACGCCGACCTGCTGCTCGATCCGCTGCGCGCGGCGCTGCGCCGGATCACGCCGCTCAGCCCCGAACTGGTGCCGTCGCAGCTCGGCGGGGACGCGGTGCTGCGCGGCGCGATCGCGACCGCGGTCGCCGCGGCCCGCGACGAGGTGTTCGAGGCCTGGAACGGCGGATGAACGAGCGGCGGATGAGCGCCGCGCCGCGATGCGCTCATCCGCCGCCTGTCAGGCGTCAGACATGGCCTACGAACCGGCCGGCCACGTCACCTGAGTGGAATGATAGTAGTTGACACCCATGACTTTCCAACGCGGGCCCTGCGCGCCGAGCCGTTGGCCGAACGCGGTCTGGCTGTGCGTGCTCCACGGCGACCAGCCGAGCTCGGCGATCGCGGGCAGCCGCGGGAAGGCCATGAAGTCGATGTCCGCGGAGGTCACGATGGTCTCCGTCCACAGCGGCGCCTCCACGCCCGCCACGGCGGACTCGCCGACGCCGGTCACGTAGGCGCCCGGGTTCCAGCCGTACGCCGTGTTGACGTCGATCAGCCCGGCCCAGGTCTGGCCGAGCTTGGTCTTGTGGTTGTACTTCATGTCGAGATAGGCGTGGTTCGCCGGGGACATGACGACCTTGGTGCCACCGGCCGCCGCCGCCGCGACGCTGCTGTTGCTGGTCGTGGTGTCCCAGAACTGGATGACCGTCGAGGGCAGCAGCGTGGTGGCGGCGATGTTGTGCCAGCCGACGACCGACTTGCCGTGCGCGGCCACGATGTTCTGCGCCTTGCCGACGAAGGTCGCGTAATCCGAGGCAGAGGTCGAACTGGCCTCGTCGCCGCCGATGTGGATGTAAGGACCCGGAGTCAGCGCGGCGAGCTCGCCGACGACCTGGTCGAGGAACGTGTACGTCACGCTGAGCGGCACGCACAGGGAGCTGAATCCCACGTTCGTGCCCGTATACAGCGCCGGTGCGACACCGTTGCAGTTGAGCTGCGCGTAGGACGCGAGTGCCGCGTTCGTGTGTCCCGGCGTGTCGATCTCGGGGACGACCGTGATGTACCGCGACTGCGCGTACGCCACGATCGCCGAGTAGTCGGCCTGCGTGTAGTAGCCGCCCGGACCGCCACCGACCTGCGTGCTGCCGCCGTAGGTCGCCAGGTTAGGCCAGCTGTTGATCACGATCCGCCAGCCCTGGTCGTCGGTCAGGTGCAGGTGCAGGTAGTCGATCTTGTAGAGCGCGATCTCGTCGATGTAGCGCTTGACCTGCGCGACAGTGAAGAAGTGCCGTGCGACGTCGAGCATCGCGCCGCGGTGCTCGAACCGCGGGTAGTCGGTGATCACGCCGCCGGGCACGGTCCACGGCCCCGGCTGCACGCTCGGGCTCATCACGGCCGCGGGCAGCAGTTGGAGCAGCGTCTGCACGCCGTGGAACAGCCCGGCGGCCTGGTTCGCCTGGACGACGACGCCGGTGGCCGTCGCGGTCAGTACGTACCCTTCGTTGCCGACCGCGCTCGGCGCGCCGGTGAGTTCGAGCGCGATGCTGCCCGATCCGGTGCCCGTGGTCTCGGTGATCGGGAATCCGGTGGAGGCGCGCAGGATTGCGGCGAGGTAGTCGCCGATCCCCGCGACGTCGCTGGACACGGTCGTGGACGAGGTGATCGTGTACGCGGCGCCGCTCGCCACCTCGCTGACCGGCACCGGCACGACCGTGTTCGGGAACGTGGCGGCGGCGGCCGGGATCTGGGCCGCGGCCGCGCCGACCGCGGCGAGCACCGCGAGAACTGTCACCGCGCCGGCCGCCCTTCGCAGGGCCCTGCTCCTGGGCTTGGTCCTGTTCATCGGAGTCTTCACATCCTCACCCCGCCACCACGTCGATCTTCGGCACGTTCCAGCCGGACACGCTCACGACCGGCGTCGCTCCCTGCAAGTCCGCCGAGCTGTACGTGGCGGTGAGCGTCTCGGACTCGCCGGGCCAGAGCGTCACGTCGTTGTCGCCCCAGATCGAGGAGCGCAACTCGTTGTCGCCGGACAGCTCGGCACCGGCCGCGGTGCCCCGGCGGATGTCGGCGCGCAGGAAGAAGCCGACCGCCGGCGTACTCGAGGTGTTAGTCACGGTGACCGTCACCAGTCGGTCCGATCCGGCGGGACCGGCCTGCGCGCTCGTCGTCGCGGTCGCGGAGATCGAGGCCTGCGGCAGGCTCTGAAGCGCCTTGAGGTTCGCGTACTGCGACATGGTGGCCTGCGGCTGGCCGAGCGTCTTGGACCAGTTGGGCACGTCGGGCGTGGACGACTGCCAGTACACGTTGCGATCGACCAGCGTCCCGTTCTGCCGCACCAGCAGCTCGACGAAGTACACGGTGCCCGCGGCCGTCGGCGTGACCGGCTTGAGCACCGAGTTGACCACCTGCTGCGACGCGAGCGTGACCGCGCCTGAGGTCCGGTCGTCGAGCAGGCCGCCCGAGGTGTTGTAGACCTTGGATTCGACGGTCACACCCGACTGGCTCGCGGCGCCGAGGTTGTCCAACGTCACGGTGGCGTCGTCGAGCGCGTAGATGGCGTGCAGCGGCCGGTTCGCCTTCTGCACGCCGAAGTACGAGCCCGCCTGGTCGTAGTCGTTGTTGTAGAGCGACCACAACAGCGTCGGCCAGCCCTTGTTCATCTGCCAGTAGATCGTGCCGGTGGACGGCGCGGCGGTGTTGGTGGAGTGGTCGATGAAGGCCTCGAACTGCGCGCGGGTGTCCTCGTAGTTCTGCACCTGCGCCTCCTGGACGTACTGGCTCAGGCTCGACCAGGCGCCGTACCGGTTGGTGATCGCGGTATCGAGGTTGTAAAGCGTGCCGAAGTGGTAGCCGGTGTGCTTCGTGCCCTCATAGTTGTTGTGGTACTGGTTCGCACTAGGACTCTGCCACAGGGCCGACTGGTCGGCGGCGGACAGGAACCGGTTGATCGAGTCGAGGGTCGGCACGGTGTTGCCGGCGCTCTGCTCGCTGTCGAAGCCCCACGAGCCGCCGGAGTTGGTCTGGTCGCCGCCGGTGGAGTGGGCGGTGTCGTACCAGTAGTTCGGCGGGACCCAGTCGTAAGGGCCCTCCTTCTCGCCGGCGGCGCCGAGTTGCGGGCTGCTCTTGTACTCGGCCGAGGCGATGAAGGGCCCTGCGTAGTCGGCGGCGGCGAAGCCGGCCAGCGCCAGCGACTCCTGCGCGGCGGTCGGCGCGTTGTCGCTCCACTGGAAGCTGAACACGCAGGGGTGGTTGCGCAGGACCTGGCCGACGGACTGCGCGGTCAGCTGGTAGTTCGCGCTCTGCGCCGCAGTGTAGCTGGTGGCCTCCCAGAAGTCGCAGCACTGATATCCGGCGTTGACCAGGATGCCCGCGGCGTCCATCTGCCGGTACCAGTCCTCCGGCATCAGGTGGCCCTCGAGCCGGACCGTGTTGACGCCCATCGCCTTCATCAGGCCGATCTGGCGCGCGGTGTCGGTCGGGTCGTAGCGCAGGAACAGGTCGGGGTCCCAGCCGCCGCCGCGTACCACGATCGGCACGTTGTTCACCTTGAAGGCGCGCACGCCGCTGGGCGCCAGGCTGGACGCCCCGGTCAGGTAGGAGGTGACGGTGCGGACGCCGAAGGTCTGCGAGGTCGAGTTCAGCACCGTCGAGCCCTGCGACACCGAGGCGGCCAGCGTGTACAGCGGCTGCGCGCCGAGCTGGTAGGGCCACCAGAGCCGCGGGTTCGCGATGGTGAGGCCCGGAAACGCGGTGGGCGCGAAGGTCACCGTCTGGGTGGAGTTCGCGGCCACGGTCACGCTCTGGCTGACGGTGATCGGCGTGCCGGCGCCCGGCGGGGTGATCGTGGCGGAGACCGTGCCGGTCTGCGCCGCGGCCGAGGTGTTGGTGACGTCGGTCTTGACCGTCAGCGCCGAGCTGGTCAGGTCGGCGGCGGTGTTCTGGTTCACGTGCACGTTGCCCGCGACCAGCGGGCCGCCGGTCTGCAACTGGACCGGGAACTGGATGCCGGTGTTGTTGTCCGGCGGGATCTGGCTCCAGTCCACGTTGTCGAGGGTGAGCATCGCGGTCGGGTCGTTCGGGTGCAGCTCGATCGCCAGCGAGTTCGTGCCCGAGCGCAGCAGGCTCGTGATGTCGAAGACATTGCGGGCGTAGGCGCCGGTGACCGTCGCCGAGGTGGCGACCTGGCTGCCGTTCACCCACACGTCGGCGGAGCCGACCACGCCGTTCAGGATCAGCTTCGCGTTCTGCCCGGCCGGCGGCGCGGTGAAGTCGGTGCGGTACCACCAGGGCACCGAGAACTGCGCGATGGTGTCGGCGCCGACCCTGGTCATCTGGCCGTAGCAGGTCTTCATGTTGGCGGAGAAGAAGACGTTCGGGCAGCCGCCGTTCTGCAACAGGGCACTGATCTCAGTGCCCGGAGCGCCGCCGCCGTCGTTGGCGACGGTGAGCCAGCCGGAGGTGGCGAAGCCGGGCGTGGAGATCTGCGCGCCGCTCTGCGTGGCGGTGGCGCTGCTGAGCACCTTCCAGCCGGCCGCGGCGCCGAGGTTCGCGACCGCGGTGGATCCGGTGGGCGGGTCGGCGAATGCGGCGGGCGCCGCCGCAACCGTACGCGCCGTGTCCGGGCCGACGGCGGCGACCGACGCGCCGCCCTGTTGCAGCGCCGCTCCGACCGCGAAGCCGAGTACCACGGCCGCGGTCGTCAGCGTTCTTGCTCGATGTGCCTTGTATGCCATGTGCGTGCACTCCTGTCGTGTGGGATCGGAACGAGGAGGCGGCCAGGCGGCCTGTAGCTAGGTGGCGACGTGACAGGACGCGCGGTGCGCCGGGCCGAGTTCGCGCGGCCGCGGGGTGACCGAGTGGCAGACGTCGATCGCGAGCGGGCAGCGGGCCCGGAACCGGCAGCCCGGCGAGGGGTCGATGACCGTCGGCGGTTCGCTCTTGACCGCCTGCGCGTCCACGGCGAGCCGGGCGCGCGGGTCGGGCACGGCCGACAACAGCAGGTCGGTGTAAGGGTGCTTCGGGTGGGCGAGAACGGATTCGGTGGGTCCTGACTCGACCACGTGCCCGCCGTACATCACCAGCAGCCGGTCGGAGACGTAGCGCGCGCTGGCGATGTCGTGGGTGATGTAGAGGAAAGAGACGTTCTCGGCCTCGCGCAGCCGGGCCATCACGTTGAGCAGGCCGATGCGGATGGAGATGTCGAGCATGGAGACCGGCTCGTCGGCGAGGATCAGCTTGGGCCGGTACGCCAGCGCCTGGGCGAAGCCGATGCGCTGGCGCTGACCGCCGGACAACTCGTGGGGGAAGCGGCCGAGGATGTCGGCGGCCGGGACCAGGCCGACGGCCTCGACGACCCGCTCGGCCTCCTGCCGGCGCTGGGCGCGGCTGAGCTGCGGGCGGTGCAGCTTGAGGCCGCGCAGGATGCCGTGCGAGACGTGGTAGGCGGGGTTCAGGGAGCTGAAGGGGTCCTGGAAGACCATCGGCACCGCGCCGCGGTACGCCAGCTGCGCCCTGCGGCCGCGCACCGTGGCCAGTGATCGGCCCTGGTAGCGGATCTCGCCGGAGGTGGGCTGGTACACGCGGGCGAGCAGCCGCGCGACGGTGGACTTGCCGCTGCCGCTCTCGCCGACCAGCGCGACGATCTCCTTGCGGTTGACGACGAGATCGACGTCATCGACCGCGTGCAGGGTGCGGCGGGAGAACCCGGCGCCGACATTGAAGTGCCGAGTCAGCGCCCTGGTTTCCAGCAGCGGCGCCTCGGCGAGCTCGACGAGGGCCTGTTCGGGCTCGGTCGCGGTCACGGGATCACCTCCACCGGCGGCACGGGCCGCGTCTCGGGGCCGGCAGTGAGCAGGAGGCAGCGCGCCCTGACCGCGCCGAGCCCGTACAGTTCGGGCTCTTCGACGCGGCAGCGCTCCTCGGCGAGGGGGCAGCGCGGATGGAATCGGCAGCCGCTCGGCGGACTGCCGAGGTCGGGCGGGCTGCCCGGGATCCCCTTCAGCTCGACCCGCTCGCCGCGGATCGACGGGAAGGCGTCGAGCAGGCCCCTGCTGTAAGGGTGCGACGGCGTGTCGAAGACCGTGCGGGTCGGGCCGGCCTCGACCACCTGGCCCGCGTACATCACGAGCAGCCGGTCGGAGAACCGGCTGACCAGCGACATGTCGTGGGTGACGAAGACCACCGCGAAGCCGAGCAGCTGTTGCAGCTCCTTGATCTGCACCATCAGCGAGCGCTGCGCGACGACGTCGAGCGCCGAGGTCGGCTCGTCCATGATGACCAGGTCCGGGGTGAACAGCAGCGCCATCGCGATCATCGCGCGCTGGCGCATTCCGCCGGACAGCTGGTGCGGATAGCTCTTGAGGCGCACCGGGTCGATGCCGACCAGCTTCATCACCTCGACGCTGCGTTCCCTGATCCGCTCGGCGCTGTAGTCGGCGTGCGCGTCGATGGCGTCCTTGAACTGCGCGCCGATCGTGCTCACCGGGTTGAGTGCGTTCATCGCGCTCTGCATGACCACCGAGTAGTCACGCCAACGCAGCACGTTGAGCTGCTTCTCGGTCATGGTGACCAGGTTGCGGCCCTTGAACCGGACGCTGCCGCCGGTCGTCGCCGCGGGCGGGCTCAGCAGCTGGGCGATGGCGAACAGCAGCGTGGACTTCCCGCAGCCGGACTCGCCGACCACGCCGACGAACTCGCCGCGCCGCACGTCGAGATCGACCCCTGCGACGGCTACCGAAGTGCCGCGTGCGGTCGCGTACTCAACCGTCAGGCCTCGCACTTCGAGCAGCGGCGCATCTGTCTCGTCCGGCGCAACCGCGTCGTCGGGCGGCGCGACGGCAGTGCGTACGGCTCGCCGCTTGGTTCTGACCGGACGCAGCGCCGGATTGCCGATCTCGTCGAACGCGTAGTTCATCAGCGCGAACGCGGTGCCGAGCAGCGCCACGCACAGGCCGGGCGCGATCGACCAGAGCGGGACGCCGGTCTGGAGCGCCTGCTGGTTCTGCGCCCAGTACAGCATCGTGCCCCAGCTCTGCGAGTTCGGGTCGCCGAGGCCGAGGAACTGGAGGCCCGCCGCGCTGAGCACCGAGTAGAGCGCCGCGCCGAGGAAGTTCGCCACGATCAGCGAGGTCATCGTCGGCAGGACTTCGAACACGATGATGTACGAGCGCCGCTCGCCGCGCACCCGGGCCGACTCGAGGAAGTCCCGGTTGCGCAGCGAGAGCGCCTGCGCGCGCAGCTGGTTCGCGCCGTACGCCCAGCCGGTGACGACCAGCACGACGAGCAGCACGGTCAGCGAGCCGTGCCCGGCGTACTTGGCCAGGATGATGATCAGCGGGAAGGCCGGGATCACCAGCACGACGTTGGTCAGCATCGACAGCAGGTCGTCGAGGATCCCGCCGAGGTAGGCCGCGGAGACCCCGATCAGCACCGAGAGCACCGTGGCGAAGAACCCGGCGACCACCGCGATGATCAGCGACTGCCGGGTGCCGTAGATCAGCTGCGAGTAAATGTCCTGACCAAGGCCGGTGGTGCCGAGCAGATGCGCGGTGGACGGGCCGAGCCGCGGCGGGTACACCAGCGCGTTCGCGTCGCGCACCGAGGTGAACAGGCCCGGGAAGGCGGAGATGGCCACAAATATGAACAGGATGATGCTTCCGGCCATCGCCTTGCGGTTGCGGCGCAGCGCGCGCCAGAATCCGGCGCCCTGGCGGCGCGGCCGCGGCGCCGCGGCGGCGGTCCCCTGTAGCACGGTCATCGCCGCTACTCCTTCGCCCGCGCGCGCGGATCGAGCCACGCGGTCGCCAGGTCCGCTATCAGCACCGTGACCAGCACGGCGACCGTGAAGAGCATGAACAGGGTCTGCATCAGCGGGTAGTCCACGTTCTGCACCGCGCTGTAGAGCAGGTAGCCGAGGCCCGGATAGTTGAACACGTACTCGATCAGGATCGCCCCGGAGATCACGAACCCGAGCGACATGGCGAACCCGGACAGGTTCGGCAGGAAGGCGTTGCGCGCCGCGTAGCCGTACATGATCCGGCGGTTCGACAGGCCCTTGGCCCGGCCCATCCGCACGTAGTCCTCGGCCAGCGTGGTGATCATGTTGTTGCGCATGGTCAGGATCCAGCCGCCGATCGAGGTGACCAGCAGGGTCGCGGCCGGCAGCACCGCGTGTTGCAGCACGCTGCCGACGAAGCCGGGCGAGAACCCGGGCACCAGGCTGGTGTCGTAGTTGAAGTCGCTCGGCAGCAGGCCGCCGGTCCACACCGAGAAGACCAGGATCAGCAGCAGCGCCACCCAGAAGTACGGCAGCGCCGAGGTGACCACGAACAGCGGCGGCAGCACCGCGTCGAGCAGCCCGCCGCGCCGCCAGCCGGCCACGATGCCGATCAGCGTGCCGAACGCGAAGGCCAGCACCGTGGTGATGCCGACCAGGCCGAGGGTCCACGGCAGCGCCTGGCCGACGATCGTGGTGACCGGCTCGCCGAGCGACTGCCCGATCGACAGGCCCCAGTGCCCCGTCAGCATGTTGCCCAGATAGTCAAGGTACTGAGCGCCGACGTTCTGGTCCGGCTTGAAGCCGAAGGAGCTGAGCATCTGCTGCAACGTGTCCTGCGACACCTTGCCGCGGGTGCGGTCGCGCAGCGCGTTGACCGGGCTGCCCGGCATGAACCGGGGGATGAAGAAGTTCAGCGTCAGCGCCGCCCACAGGGTGAGCAGGAAGAACCCGGTGCGGCGCACCACGAATTTCACCGAGATCGTCTCCTCGTGCTCTTCGGCGCCCGGCGCCGCCCCGGGGCGCGGCCCGGGACGGCGCGTTCGGGCGGCTAGCGCGCTCGATCCACTACTGGGCCGACTTCGAGTACAGATGCAGCAGCACCTGTCCGGCGTCGGGGAAGTTGAACGCCGCCGGCTGGGCGTACGGGTCCGACTGCGTCGGCCACCCGGCGATGTCCGCGGTGTTGTACTGGAACCAGTCCACCGACTCGGTGACCGGGATCAGCGGCACGTCCTTGATCATGTAGCCCTCGATCTGCTTGATGATCGAGACCTGACCCGCGTCGTCCGCGGTGGCGTACTGCGCGAACAGGGCGTCCACCGCGGGGTTGCGGTAACGCTCGTAGTTGCCGGCGGCCGGCTGGCCGATCGGCGCGGTGTTCGCCGAGTGCAGCATCTCGCGCAGCTCGTAGTAAGGCGTGGGGCCGCCGGTCGGCTCGCCGTAGTAGGCCAGGTCGTAGTCGCCGTTGAACAGCTTCGTGTCAAAGGTCTGCTGCGCCAGGTCGCTGACCGTCAGGTTGACGCCGATCGGCGCCAGCTGCTGCTTGATCACCGCGAGCGAGGCGTCCCAGTCGGTGTAGCCGGTGATGGTGATCACGGTCAGGTTCAGCGGGTGCGAGAGCGAGTAGCCCGCGCTCGAGAGCAGCCGTGCCGCCTTCGCGGTGTCCGGCCCGTCGTATCCGGCCGCTGAGACGGCCGGCGCGTCGTAGTACTTCTGGAAGGTCGGCAGCACCACGCCGCTCTGGTTTGCCGGCGGCTCCTGCCCGCCCTCGCCGATCGCCGAGACCCGCGACCGGTCGATCGCGCTGGAGATGGCCTGGCGCACCGCGAGCGTGCTGGTGGCCTTGTGCGAGGGGTCGAGGTTCGGGAACAGCGACACGTTCAGCACCGGCGGCGACCAGGTGTGGTTGTCCGCGGACCTGTTCAGGTAGAACTGCTGGATGCCGGGGATGAACTGGCTGCCCCACTGCGCCTTGCCGGCGGCCAGGTCGAGGTTCGCCGGGCCGTTGTCCAGGTAGGCCGGGTACTCGACCTTCTGGATGTACGGCTTGCCGGCCTGCCAGTAGTTCGGGTTGGCGGTGTACTGGATGTTGTTGGGCGTGCAGGGGTTGACCATGAACGGCCCGGTGCCCACCGGATTCGGGTTCTTCCACGTGTCCGGGTGCGCGGCCGCGTCGCCGGCGGAGAAGACGTGCTTGGGCACGATCATCACCTGGTCGGCGAAGAAGTAGAAGTACGGCTGCGCCGGCTGCTTGAAGGTCAGCGTCACCTTGTCGCCGGACGCGGTCGCGCTCTGCATCCCGGCCGCGGTCCACAGCGCGTACAGGTCGGTCGAGGGGACCTGCTTCATCAGGTTGAAGGTGAAGGCGACGTCGTCGGCGCCGAACGGCCGGCCGTCGTTCCACTTCACCCCGTCGCGGATGGTGAAGACGACCGAGGTCTTGTCGGCGTTCCACTGGTACGAGGTCGCCAGCATCGGCGTCTCGGCCTCGTTGTTCAGCTCGTCCACGAAGATCAGCGGCTCGTAGACGAAGCCGTTGGCCTCCAGGTACGCCGCCGGGTTGAAGGGGTTGAAGCCGCAGGTCCAGGTCTGGCCCTGCTCGTTGGCGATGGTGACGGTGCCACCCTTCTTGTGCGGGCCGTCGTCCGACGCGGCGCCGCCCCCCGCGCTCGGTGACGTGCCGGAGTTCTTGTGCTGCGTGCTCGAGCACGCGCTCGCGACAAGGCATATCGCCGTCACGGCGGCGAGCAGCCCGGTGCGTCTCATCCTGCTCATCCAGACAGTCCCTTCGTGAGAG
Organism: Actinomycetota bacterium; assembly: GCA_046724665.1. Lineage (GTDB taxonomy): Bacteria > Actinomycetota > Actinomycetes > Streptomycetales > Catenulisporaceae > Actinocrinis. The sequence goes on along the minus strand of JBKOWZ010000265.1, from coordinate 950 downwards.
TCTCAGCGTCCGCAGACGCTTCGCGGGCCGCCGCCAGGCCCAGCTCGAGCGCACCCATCAGCGGCGCGTCGTACGGATAGGCCGCGCGCACGAGTTCGGGCGGGAACGGGACCGCGGCGTCCAGGGCACGGCGCAGCCCGTCGCGCAGCAGGTCCCAGGAGCGGACCATGCCGCCGCCGACGGCGATCCGCGCCGGGTCGATCGCGATGGCGAGGTTGACCAGGTGGAAGGAGAGCTCGGTGACGAACCGGTCGAACAGCCGGGCCAGCCGCGGATCGCCGGCCGCGCGAGCGAACACGTCGGCCGAGCCGTCCGCGCCCGGCAGCAGCGCCGCGGCCTCCAGCATCAGGGCCTTGCCGCTGACCGCGTCCTCCAGCGGGATCCGGCCGTCCGGCGCGGCGCCGACGTCGCCGAGCCGGCGCAGGTTGTAGCCGATCTCCCCGGACGCGCCGTTGCGGCCGTCCAGCACCGCGCCGTTGGCCACGATCGCCACCGCGAGCCCGGTGCCGAGGTTGAGGTAGATCGCCGGGTCGCAGCCGACCAGCGCCCCGGATTCGGCCTCCACCCGGGCGGCCGCCTTCACGTCGGTGGTCAGCCGGATCTCGGCGCCGGGGAACGCGCCGCGCAGCTGCTGCCCGAGGGCCAGGTCGTGCCAGCCCGGGATGTTCGGGGCGAGGGCAACGCCCTGATCGCCGGGGATGCCGATGGTCGCGACGCCGACCGCGGCGAGCCGGCGGCCGGGAGCGACCCGGTCCAGCAGCGCGCGCCCTCCCGCGATGGCCCGGCCGAGGCTGGCCTGCGCGCCCGACTCGGCTTCGGTGTCGTGGACCGCCGAGCCCAGCCGGATGCCGTCCGGGCCCGCAACGGCGAGGGCGGTCTTCGTGCCGCCGAAGTCCATCCCCAGCACGACCGGTGCGTCCACGGCTGAGTCCACGCGTGTGCTCCCGAGT
>JBKOWZ010000238.1:0-10671 GCA_046724665.1 Actinomycetota bacterium | reverse complement strand
GGTCTAGACCACGCATCCGGCGAGATGGAGACTCGCCGGATGCGTGGTCGCGTGCTGCCGACCACCAGTCCGTCTCGAACTCGCAGCAGAGCAGACGCGATGTGCGCGCGTCAGCTCAGTGCGTTAACGCGGCATCGTGGGTAGCACGTCTCGTCGGTGCGTCGCGTTGATGACTGTCGCCGCCGAGGCGTAGAAGGCCAGCACGGCGGTCACGATCCCCAGCCAGCCGCCGACCTTGGTCAGCGCGGCGGGCCCGGGCACGGTGTTCTGGAACTCGCCGAGGCCGAGGAACAGGAAGGTGAGGGTCAGGAACGCGAACACGCCCAGGACTGCCGCGGAGGTCCGCAGCGCCGCGACGGTCATGTAGGCGGTGAAGACGCACCAGGCGATGTCGAACAGGCCGAGCGCCTGGTGGACGTCGCTTCCGGTGAGGTGGTTGACGATCCACCAGTAAGTGAGCCAGAACGCGCCGAAGGAGCTGAACGCGGTGGCTCCGAAGGTGTTGCCCCGCTTGAACTCCCACATGCCGGCCAGCAACTGCGCCAGTCCGCCGTAGAAGGCGGCCGCTCCGAGCACGATGACGATCGCGCCCTTCTCGGTGATGATGTTGGCGTTGCCGAAGGACAGCAGGAGGGTGGTCAGGGCGAACCCGGCGAGGCCGAGCGGAGCGGGATCGGCGACAGTCGCCGGTGTGCTAGTCGTGGGTGCTTCATTGCTCACGACCGGGATCCTTTCGACCAGACTTCAGCCCCGGATTCCGCAAGCCGGTGAAACGAGTGCGTGCTGTCGGCGTCCGGACCGGAGCCCGTGGATGCCGCCCCGCGGTCGGGGGGCTGTCACGGTCGTGCCCGATTTGCCCGTGCCCACGACGAGGTGTCCGCGTTGATGCGCTGAGCGGCCTTTCGGATGCGCCGACCGGCATCGAACTACAGGGCGTGACCTGCTGTTCTTGCTTTCTGGTCGCGTCTCGGCGCGTTCAGCGGCGCCGGTTGGCGTCCCCGAGCAGCCGGTCGCGCAGCTCACGGGCGTGGCGGCGGCTGACGGCGAGCGTCTTGTCGCCGACCTTCACCGTCGTGTGCCCGGCGTCCCAGCGAACCTCCTGCACATGGCGCAGCGCCACCAGGTACGAGCGGTGGATGCGGGCGAAACCGTGCGGTGCCCAACGCTCTTCGAGGGTCGCGAGTGATATCCGCACCAGGTGCGACCCGGTCGCCGTGTGCAGCCGTGCGTAATCACCGTGCGCCTCGACATAACGGATCTGGGAGCGCGTAAGGAACCGGGTCACTCCGGCCAGCTCGACTGGCACCACCTCGTCCTCAGCCGGTGCGCTGTGCGTACGCGCGTGCAGCCGCTCGTGTACGCGCCGGATCGCCTCCGCCAGCCGGTCCTGACGCACCGGTTTGAGGACGTAATCGACCGCGTGCAGCTCGAACGCGCCGACCGCGAAGTCCTCATGTGCCGTGACGAAGACGATCTGCGGGCTGTCAGGGCGCCGTGCCAGCGTCCTGGCGATGTCCAAGCCGGTCGCGCCCGGCATGCGGATGTCGAGGAACAGCGCGTCCACGCGCTGCTCGCTGCTCAGCATGCGAATCGCCTCGGCGCCGGACGACGCGGTGCGGATGCTTCCGATCCGGGAGTCCGCGCTGAGCAGGTAGGTCAGCTCCTCGAGCGCCGGGCGCTCGTCGTCGACGGCGAGGACCGCGAGGCCGGGTCGGTCCGCCGGTTGCCGGTCGGCCGGCTGCCGATCCGCCTGCTGGGTCATGCGGCTTCCTCCCGTCGGTTGACCGGCCGCCTGCGGGTGATCGGCTTGGGCACGCGGATCGTGACCGTGGTTCCTACGCCCGGTGTGGAGTCGAGTTGTAGTCCGTGGTCGGGGCCGAAGGCGGCGAGCAGCCGTTCCTGGATGTTGGCGACCGCGTGCGCGTCCGAGGTGCCCTCGCCGCTCAGCGCCGCCCCGGCGGTGGCCGGGTCCATGCCCGCCCCGTCGTCGACGATCGTGATCGTGTAGTCGGTCTCGTTGTCCTCGGCCGAGATGGTTACCGTGCCCTGCCCGCTCTTTCCGCGCAAGCCGTGCCGTACCGCGTTCTCCACGAGCGGTTGCAGGCACAGGAACGGCAGCTCCAGCCCCAGGATCTCCGGCGCTACGCGCACCACCAGCTGCAACTGGTCGCCGAAGCGCGCCTGTTCAAGCTGGAAGTAGCAGTCGATGCAGCGCAGTTCCTCCGCGAGCGTCGTCATCGAGCCGTTGCGGCGGAACGAGTACCGGGTGAAGTCCGCGAACTCGAGCAGCAGCTCGCGGGCGCGCGCCGGATCGGTGCGCACGAATGAGGCGATGGCGGTGAGCGAGTTGTAGATGAAATGCGGCGAGATCTGTGCGCGCAGCGCCCGGATCTCCGCCTCCATCGCCCGGGTGCGCGACTGGTCGAGCTGGGCGAGTTCGAGCTGCGAGGAGACCCAGCGGGCGACTTCGCAGACGGCCCTGGTCAGCGCCACGGAAGCGGTCCCGTTGTACGCCGCCAACGTCCCGACGGTCTGGCCGTCAACGATCAGCGGCGCGATCACGGCGTCGTGAACCGGGCACTCCTCGCTGCCGCAATCGACCCAGTCGAGCAGCTTCACCCGTCCGGTGGCGATCACGTTCTTCGCGTTGACGAGCGCGTCCTCGGCGTGCCGGCTGCCCTCGCCCTCCCAGGCGAGCAGCCGGTCGGCGTCCGTGATCGCCACCGCGGCGGTGCCCAGCAGCCGCCGCAGGTGGCGCGCCGATTTTCGCGCGGATTCGGGGGACAGGCCCTCGCGCAGCGTGGGCGCGGCGAGGGAGACGGTATGCATCGCCTCGTAAGCAGCACGCTCGGTCGGTGTGCCGTACACGTGGTGCCGCCGGGCCGCGCGTACCGCGGCGCCGACCGGGATGGCCAGCACTCCTGCGAGCGCGAGCGTCGTCGCCGTCGAATCCACCTTCATGACGGTACGTCACGCACAAGATCATGGCCAGGGCGATTGGTCCACGATTCGATGACAAGGGTTGCATTAGGATGAATGTCGGACTGGCTTCGTGGCTTAGGTTTGTCGATTGTGACGATCTCAAGCTCATCCGTAGCCGCAACCGTATCCGCCGCCGACCCTCTCGCCGCGATCAATGCCTTACCCGGGGTAGCGGAGGCGGTAGACGAGGCGCGCGCAGCCGTGGACCGCGTGCGTGCGCACAGGGTGCTTCGCAACCGTTCGGCTGAAGTAGCTGCGGAATCCGCGCTGCGCGGGGCTCGTGCGTCTGCGGCCATCGCCGGAGCGGACTGGCCCCTGGAGGAACTCCGGCGCCGAACGGATCTGGGCGACGAGCAAGACGCTGCGGTGGTACGCGGCGCGCTGCGCATCTCCGGCGAGCTCTCGTCGCTTCTCGCCATCCTGCGCCAGGCGCCGGCACAGGCGCTGACGCGGATGCACATGCTCGCGGCCGCAGGCGAAATCGAGCCGACGCGGATCGGCCGGCCACGCGGCGTAGACGAGCCCGTCGTCATCGAGCGCGGCGGCCCGGCGACCGCCGTCGGCGCGGACGAGGCCGCGGCACGACTGGCCGCGCTCACCGACCTGCTTGCCGCGCCCAGCAAGGCTTCCGCGTTGGTCGTCGCCGCCGTCGCGCACGGCGAGCTGCTGGCGGCCACGCCGTTCGGCTGGGGCGACGGCCTGATCGCGCGCGCCGTCTTCCGGCTGCTGCTGGTCGCGCGGGGCCTCGATCCGCAGTCGCTCATCGTGCCGGAGGTCGGATTCCTCGAGCTCGGCGCGGACGCGTGTTACGCGGCGCTCGACGCGTATGCGTCCGGTACGCCGGAAGGACTCGGCGCCTGGATCGCGCACTGCGGCGAGGGGCTGGTCAGGGGATCCCAGGAATCGCTCGCCATCTGCGAAGCACTGATGCGCGGTTAGATCCCTGTGGCTGGTGCGGCGGAGCCCAGTGGCCCATTCGGGTGAAGAGGTCGGTTGAGCGCCGTGCACAGGTTCCCATCTTGGCCCGCTCGTTCTACAAAGGAAGTACGGCCCGCGAGACCGCTTCTTGAGAAAGGCTGGGAAGTAAAGTCAACGGCCCACGGACCGCGTACGGTGTCCGAGAACCCACGCGCGACCGACCCGCGTTAGGGCCCGTCGAGACAGACGCGAGGCCACGGCCTCGGCGGACTGGTCTGACGAATTGAAACGGTGCACGCCTGGTATCTCGGACATCTCGTACGACCCGGACGGCGCCCCCAACAGGACTCGGGGCGCCGTCACCTGTGTCCCGAGCTTTTGCCCGCCTCGCGCGTGTCCGTTCAAGGAATGTCGGCAAGCAAACCGCTTACGGGCTACGACCGCTTCTTGCGCGCGTACCAGACGATGCCCGCGGCAGCCGCCGTACCCACGCCGAGCGCGGTCGCGGCGATGACAGGCTTTGCCGGCAGGTTCAGGTTCGCCATCTTCGCGCGCAGCGAGACCGGGTTGGCGAACACCTCGACCGGCCAGTCGCGTGCGACGGCCTCCTTACGCAGCGCGCGGTCCGGGTTGACCGCGCAGGGGTGGCCGACGAGTTCGAGCATCGGCAGGTCGGTCGCCGAGTCGCTGTAGGCGTAGCAGCCCTCGAGGTCGTACCCTTCCGCCTCGGCGAGTGACTTTATGGCGCTGGCCTTGTTGTCGCCGTAGGCGTAGAACTCGATCTCGCCGGTGTAGCGGCCTTCCACGACCACCATGCGGGTTGCGACCACCTTGTCCGCCCCGATCAGTTCGCCGATCGGCTCGACCACCTCGGCGCCCGAGGAGGAGACGATGATCACGTCGCGTCCGGCCGCCTTGTGCTCGGCGATCAGGTCGGCGGCCTCCTGGTAGATCAGCGGGTCGATCAGGTCGTGCAGGGTCTCGGCGACGATCTCCTTCACCTGCCCGACGTCCCAGCCGGTGCACAGTGCGGACAGGTACTGGCGCATCCGTTCCATCTGGTCGTGGTCCGCGCCGCCGACGAGGTAGACGAATTGGGCGTACGCCGTCTTGAGCACAGCCCGGCGGTTGATCAGTCCGCCCTGGTAGAAGGAGCGACCGAAGGCGAGAGTGGACGATTTCGCGATGATCGTCTTGTCGAGGTCGAAGAACGCGGCGGTGCGCATCGGCTGTGACTCCCTCAGCTTTTCTCACCAGTCGCACCGGTCTCACCGGTCGGCGGAGTGCGGTAGGCAATGCAACGCAGCCTACGCGGTGTTACGGCCCAATCGGAAAGCAATCGGTGGACCCCAGGAGTGCGCGGAGTGTCTTGGGAGTGCGGGGCGGCGCACTGATCGCCGGTATCACGCTCTTGTCTCCGCGACAGGTTCCGCCGCCACGGTGAGCGCCTCTCCTCGGGTTGACGCACGGCCGCGCCACGTACCAGCCGGATTGAGCCACCGCGCTTGGCTCGGCGTGTGACGTTCGCGATAGTGGGCGCTGTGGATCTTCCTTTCGGCCGCCACCGGACGAGCGTCAGACGCTCACTCGTTCGAAGCTTTCGCCTCGTTCTTCTCACGGCTCATCAGCTTTCCCAGCACCCTCGCGCCATGGCTACGCAGAGTAGTCGAACTCGGGAGCGCACCAGAGGGCTGCGAGGCGGCGCCAGGGCGGTTTGCCCGATTGTTCCCGCTGGTCAAATAGCTCTTCTTCATCATTTGGCGTAATAGAACTGGCGCCAGTTTGCCTTACGGGCGCATCGGGTACACCATGGAAGTCACGGATCGTTCGCGACCGTGCTGCCTCGGCCCGGCTCCTCCCCCCCGAGCCGCGCCGAGGTGACGACCCCCGCTCTCCCCCCCGGCGGGGGTCGTCTCCTTTCCCGGAACACCCAGCCCACCGACATCAAGGGTCGGATTCGGCGAGGGCTGCCGCGGTGGGTCCGGCCTCCTCAGGTCGGCATGATTTCGCCACCACTGCCTGACGGAACAGGCTTTTCGCTACCACGCGTAGTCAAGCTATGGATTCATTATGCCCTCAAAGGGTTATCCACAGGGATTATCCACAGATTTCAGCAGGTGCTGGCGCTGATCCTTTCCGATGTCTCACCGTAGTCGTGTGATCACTATCCGCGATCCCGTGAGATTCGAGAGTTGAGAGGACTGCCATGCCAGCGAACACCGAGGCTCCAGCCTCCCCCAGCCCCGCGCGCGGCGCGCGGCGCGGCCGTGGCGTTCGGCCCGTCCCGCTGATCGCGGTGATCGGCGGCTGCGGCGGTGCGGGCGCCTCGACCCTCGCCGTCTCGCTCGCGGTGACGGCGCTCGGCGTCGGCCGGCGCGCAATCCTGTTCGATGCGGACCCGCTCGGCGGCGGGCTCGAATCGCTCGTCGCGCTCGGCACCGTGACCGTCCCGTCCGGCGAGCGGATCTGGACGACGCGGGCCTGGCCGTACGGCGTCGATCCGCCGGAGCCGCGCCGTTCGCCGGATGATCGCCGGGACGAGCCGGATCTCGCCCTGGTCACCTGGGGCGGCGCCGAGGGTGAACGCATCCCGGTGGAGGCCATGCGCAACGCCGTGCGTGCGCTACGTGCCAGCGCCGACGTCGTCGTGGTCGATCTGCCCCGGGTCGTCGATGACGCGACGCAGCTCGTGTTGTCCGAGGCCACGCACACACTGGTGATCGCCCCGGTCTCCGAGCGCACCGCGGTCTCCACGTCCCGGCTGCTGCCGAAGCTCTCCATGGTCGGGCCGCGGCCGCAACTCGTCGCCCGGCTGCCCGGCCGCGACGAGCTGACCGCGCGTGAGTTCGCGAATCTGCTCGACGCGCCGTTGGCCGGCATCGTCCGCCCCGGCCGCAACGCGGTGCCGAAGCGCGCCTCGCTCCCACAGCTCGGCGGCCGTTCCGCGACGTCGCTCGCCCGATTCAGTCACCGAATCATCGAGCGCTGCGTCAGCCTCCCGGCCGCGGCCGACCACTTTGACCACTCAGACCGTGCTGGCCGTTCCGACCGAACGCAGGTGTCCGGATGAGGCCGGCCACCACGGCGTCCGGCACCGTCTCGGCCGGTTCCCCGAACGCGGAAACGTCCCGGAAGTACGAGGGGATGCTGCGCATTGTCAGCAACGAGCTGGCGGCAGGCATCCTGCCTCCCGAGGTACCGGCCGTCGTCGCGGCGCTCCAGGCGCGGCGCTGCCCGCTGGGCCGGGACGCGCTCGAGGCTATCGCCGAGTCGCTGTGCGAGCAGGCGCTGGCCGCCGATCCGGTCGCGGCGCTGATCGCCGACCCGGAGGTGACCGACGTTCTGGTCAACGGTCCTCAGGACATCTGGGTGGAGCGCGCCGACCGCCTCGAGCGCGTGGACGTGCAGTTCGACGACGAGGCGGCGGTCCGCAGACTCGCGCAGCGCCTCGCCGTTCAGGCCGGTCGCCGTCTCGACGACGCGTCCCCGTTCGTCGATGCCCGCCTGCCGGACGGCACGCGACTGCACGCCGTTCTGCCGCCGATCGCGGTCAACGGCACCGCCATCTCGCTGCGCGTTCCGCGCAGACGCCTCTACTCGCTCGACGAACTCCAGCAACTCGGCACCCTCACCGCGTCCGGCGCAGCGATCCTCGCCGAGATCGTGCGGCACCGGGTCCCGTTCTTGATCACCGGCGGTGCCGGGACGGGCAAGACGACACTGCTGTCCACCCTGCTTTCCCTCTGCGCCCCCGAGGAGCGGCTCGTTCTCGTGGAGGACTGTGCGGAACTGATGCCGGATCACCCCCACGTCGTGCGGCTCGAAACGCGTCCCGCGAACCAGGAGGGGCGCGGCCAGGTGACGATCCGCGATCTGATCAAGCAGGCACTGCGGATGCGTCCGACTCGCATCGTGCTCGGCGAGGCCAGGGGCGCGGAGATCATGGATCTCTTCAGCGCGCTAAATACGGGCCATGATGGCGGCTGCGGCACCCTGCACGCCAACCGTCCGCACGACATCCCCGCCCGAATCGAGGCGCTGGCGCTGCTCGCCGGAGTCTCGCGCGAGGCGGTGCACAGCCAGGCCTCGGCCGCGCTGCGCATCGCGATCCACCTCGACCGCAACGAGTTCGGCCGACGCTACCTCCAGTCGATCGCGGTGGTACGGCGACGCAACGCGGTCGGGCCGGTGCAGGTCACCCTGGCGCTGAGCTTCGACCAAGCCGGCCAGGTCCGCGAGTGGCCCGGGTACCCGCAGCTGTGCGATGAACTCGGGCAGCCGGTACGGATCGAATCTCCGCTGGCCGCGCGGAATCTCGACGAGGAGCTTGTGCGCGATTTCCGACTGGTCGGCAGCTCCCGGAAGGAGCAGCCGTGATGTCGGCGATGTCTGTGCACACTGCCCGGGGCTCGACCTTCGTCCCGCTGGCCCCGCTCATCGCGGCGGCCACTGTGCTCGGAGCGTTCGTCGCGCTGATCGCGCACTCGGCACTGCCCATTCTCCTTGCGCTGCTTGCCGCCGTGCTCGTCCGCTCCCGGATTGCCCGCTCGAGAGCGCGAGCCGAGGAGGCTGCTCAGCGCTCGGCGGTCGTCGAACTGTGTGCCGCGCTGCGTGGCGAGCTGCAAGCAGGCCGCCAAGCGAGCGCCGCCTTCGCGGAGGCCGTGTGGTGCCGTCCCGAACTGCGGGATCTTGCCGAATCGGTCTCCGTGCCCGATCCGCGGCATTCGGCTGCGGATCTGCTCACTTGGGCCGCGCGCATCCCCGGGCGGGAAGGTCTCACCGCCTTGGCCGCCTGCTGGCGTGCCGCAGAGGAACACGGCGTATCGCTGACCGGTGCCGTATCCGGTATCGAGGACGGATTGCGTGCCGAGCAGTCGCGTCGGGAGCACCTCGCGGTGGAACTGTCCGGAGTGCGCGCGACCGAGCTCGTGCTCGGCGTGCTGCCGGTCATCGGGCTCGCCCTGGGATCCGCGCTGGGCGTTGATCCGGTCCGCACCCTGTTCAACCGCCCCGCGGGCCAGGCCTGTCTGCTGGTCGGTTGTCTGCTCGATCTCGTCGGACTGCGCTGGACCGATCGACTCATCGGCTCCATCGAATCCGCAGCAAGCCCCGCCGCCACGGCCTCTACCGCACCCCGCTCGGTCGGCCTCTCTCCGCTGCGACACCTGGGTCGGGGGTGGAAGAGATGACCGCGCCCTGGTCACACATCTGGATGGAAGTAGCGCATCAGCCCAAACCATCCATGCGGCCAATGGAAGTGACTGCTGCCATCGTGCTCATGCTGCTGGCGGCAGTGCTGCGCTGGACACGGCCCCGCGCTGGAAGCGGCAGTGCATCACACGAAGGCGCGATTTCGCCGACCAGGTGGGCTTCAGTCATCCCGCGCCCAACTAGCCGGCAGGCACTGGATGCCGTACTCGTCGGCTGCGCGGTGGGCCTCTTTATCGATGGTCGGGATGGCGTGCTCGTCGGAGTCGCAAGCAGCGTCGGCGTCCTCGTATTCAACTCGCGGCGAGCGTCGAACAGCGAGAAGCATGCGCGGCTGCGATTGATCGCTGCGGCGCCGCCGGTGGTCGATCTGTTCGCCGCCGGGCTGGCAGCCGGTCTGCTGCCGGCCGCCGCCGCCGCGATCGCCGCCACCGCTTTCACCACCCCCGATGAAGACGATCCACCTGCACACGTCGAACGACTCAACGGACAACACAACGCGACTTGGAGCTCCGGCCTCCAGCACCTTCTCCTTCGGATGAAGCTCCGCATCCTTCGTGCGAAACGCCGCAACGCCACCACCACTCCACACGCGATCGGGCCGACCCGCGAGATCGCCGAACGCTTCGCCACCGCGGCCGAATCGCTGCGGCGGGGCGTGAATCCCGAAACCGCGTGGCGGGCGCTCGCCGTGGACGACGCCACGGCTCCGGTCGCGGCGGCTGCATTGCGAGCCAGCCGCACCGGCGCTCCCGCGTCGGAAACCGTGGCGAAGGCCGCCCGAGACCTGTGGAACGTAGCCGAACGGTCGGCACAGAAACAGGTTCATTCGGTGGCCGTCCGCGCGGCCGTGCCGCTCGCCCTCTGCTTCCTGCCCTCATTCGTCCTCGTCGGCATCGCGCCCACCGCGATCGGCATCCTCGCCGAGCTGCGGCCTTGACCCAAGGAGAATAAGAATGCTCACCTTCTCGCTCCCGACTCTCGCCAACCTTCGCGGCATCGCGGCTCGGTGCCATCGAAGACTCAGCGCTCGAGTACTGAGTCGCCATGGGCCGCAAGCAGGCACCACGACGGCCGAATAGTCAACTGTGTGGCTATGCATCCTCCAGGACAAGACGCAGTCTACTCGCTTACAGGGCTGCTGACCAGGCAAAACGTGTCCAAAGGGCAGTGGGTGAGGCGCGCGAAACGATCTTGCTGGACAGCCGGACGGAGCCTGTGAGCTGCATGTTTGCGCAGGCCGCGAACTGTCTGAATCAGCCACTCGCTGATCTTGTCGCAGGCCCTGACGCGCTGACCCATTCCTATGACTGCATCCGTTCCCGCAACACAACAAGCTGCTGAATAATTGCGTCGATCTCGGCTGTGATGGTTGCTACTTCAGCAACGGGTGCGGCCTGTGACTCAATTGGCCCGCAGAACGCCGAAAATGGCAGGCTAGTTATCTTGCAAAGCGCCCGTCGGTAGTTCGGTCGACAATTCTTGTGCTCGCCGGATTCCCATTTCTGGATGAGTCGCTTGTTGCAAGCGTTCGGGTCGCCGAGCTTGTCACCGGCTTTGCGG
>JBKOWZ010000292.1:0-17922 GCA_046724665.1 Actinomycetota bacterium | reverse complement strand
GATCAAGGAGGAGCACGAGCTGACGGTCCGGCAGGTGCTGCGCGTCTCCGGGCAGACGCAGCTGCTCGGCCACGACCCGGTGCTGGCGCGCACCCTGCGCATCCGCGACCGCTACCTCGACCCGATCTCCTACCTCCAGGTCGCGCTGATCAAGCGGCAGCGCGACGAGGCGGCGGCCGGCCAGGAGATCGAGCAGCAGCTCGCCCGCGCGCTGCTGCTGACGGTCAACGGCGTGGCGGCCGGGCTGCGCAACACCGGCTGAGGCCGATCGCCAAGTCGACAAATACACGCAGCGGACGGTCCACGGCCGTCCGCTGTTCTGTCCGTCAGCACCTGCGGTTCACTTCACGCGGGATGTCGTTCTACCCCTTGCGACCTGTGGATAAACAAGATCCCCGTTGTCCATGGGTGATGAACCTGCCTGTGGATAACCCGGCCGTTAGTCCACAGGCACCTAACACAATGACGCGCCGGACCGCGGCGTGCAGCGGATCACGAAACACCAGTCACTGAGACACCGCTCACCGAGACACCACTCACTGAAACACCACTCACTGAAACACCACGGTGCGGCTGCCGTTGATCAGCACGCGGTGCTCGGAATGCCAGGCGACGGCGCGGGAGAGGACCTGGCACTCGACGTCGCGGCCCTTGGCGGCCAGCTGCTCGGGGGCCATGCCGTGGCCCACGCGGGCGACGTCCTGTTCGATGATGGGGCCCTCGTCGAGGTCCGCGGTCACGTAGTGGGCGGTCGCGCCGATGAGCTTGACGCCGCGGGCGTGCGCCTGGTGGTAGGGCTTGGCGCCCTTGAAGGACGGCAGGAAGGAGTGGTGGATGTTGATGATCCTGCCTTCCAGGCTCTTGCAGACATGGTCCGAGAGCACCTGCATGTAACGCGCAAGCACGACCAGTTCGATGCCGTTCTCCTCGACGAGACGCAGCAGCCCGGCCTCCTGCTCGGCCTTGTTGTCCCTGGTCACCGGCAGGTGGACGAACGGGATGCCGTACGACTCGACCAGCGGCTTGAAGTCGGTGTGGTTGGAGACCACGGCGGGCACGTCGATCGGCAGGGCGCCGATGCTGTGCCGGAAGAGCAGGTCGTTGAGGCAGTGCCCGAACTTCGAGACCATGATCAGGGTCGGCATCCGGACCGCCGCGTCGTGGATCTGCCAGGTCATGTGGAAGGCCGCGGCGGTGGCGGCGAAACCGCCGTTGAGGGAGAGCAGGTCCACACCCTCCTCCTGCGCCTTGAAGTGCACGCGCATGAAGAACAGCCGCGTGTCCGGGTCGGCGTACTGCTGGCTGTCCACGATGGTGCAGCCGGTGACCAGCAGGAAGCTGGCCACGGCGTGGACGATGCCGCGCTGGTCGGGGCTGTTGAGGGTCAGGACGTACTCACGTGGCGCTGCGGGCGGCGTGGTCATGGATCTCATCTTGGCCCATCCGATTTTCATCGCCCAGACCGCACGTCGCAGATATCGTCAGCCCGTGGTCTCTTCTTCATATCTTCGTTTCCCGCATGTGGCGGGAGACCTGGTCGCGTTCACGGCCGAGGACGATGTCTGGCTGGCGCCGCTCACCGAGGCCGCGGGCGGCGGCACGGGAGGCGGCCGGGCCTGGCGGCTGACCGCGGACCAGGCTCCGGTGCTGCATCCGCGGCTGAACCCCACGGCGACCCACGTCGCCTGGACCTCGACCCGGGACGGCTCGGGCTCGCTGGCCCGCGGCAGCGCCCGCGAGACGTATGCGGTGGCCGTGGACGGCGGTCCGGTGCAGCGGCTGACCTACTGGGGCGACGGCCTGAGCGCCGTGCGCGGCTGGCTGTCCGACGACGAGGTGCTCGTGATCAGCCGCACCGGGCAGCACGACACCGGACGCACATGGGCGTTCGGGGTGCCGCTCGACGGACCGGCGCGCCGGTTGCCGTACGGTCCAGCCGGCGACGTGTCGGTCGCGGCGAACGGCGCCGTACTCGTCGGCTCGGCGCTCTATGCGGAACCGGCGCGGTGGAAGCACTATCGCGGCGGCACCGGCGGGAAGATCTGGTACTCGCCGGACGGCGGCGAGTACACGCGCATCCTCGGCGACGTGGGCAACCACCTGGTCAACCCGATGTGGGTGGCGGGCCGGGTGGTCTTCCTCTCGGACCACGAAGGCGTCGGCGCGCTGTACTCCGCCACGCCCGACGGCACGGACATGCGGCGCCACACCGACCACGGGCACTTCTACGCACGCCACGCGACGACGGACGGCAGGCGTGTCGTCTACCAGTGCGCCGGAGATCTGTGGCTGCTCGAGTCGCTCGACGCGGAACCGGTGCGCCTGGACATCCGCCTCGGCGGCGTACGCACCGGCCGCGCGCCCTTCCCGGTGTCCGCACGGCACGGGCTCGGCGACTTCTCGCTGTCCAAGAGCGGCCGGGTGCTGGCGACGGAGGTGCGCGGCACGGTGCACTGGTTGCCCGCGCAGGACGGTCCGGCGCTGACGCTGCTCAGCACGCCGGGAGTGCGCGGCCGGCTGCCGGAGGTCATCCCGGGGACGGAGACGGTGCTGTGCGTCTCGGATACCGGAGGCGAGGACGGGCTCGACGTCATCGCGGCGGACGGCTCGGTACGGCGGCGGCTGGCGCACGGCGAACTCGGGCACGTGCTCGAACTCGCGGTCTCGCCGGACGGGAAGGTCGCGGCCGTCGCGGCGCATGACGGACGGCTGCTGCTGGTTGAGTTGGGCGGCGAGGAGGATGGCGAAGCCGGGCAGGGCGCGGGCGAGCCGGTGACGGAACTGGCGCGCAGCGTCAACTCCGAGGTGCGCGGCCTGGTCTTCTCCTCGGATTCGGCCTACCTCGCCTGGGCACAGCCGTGGGATCCGGAGGAGTACACGCACATCCGGCTGGCGCGGCTGGCCGACCGCACGGTCGTGGATGTGACCGCGCCGCGGTTCGACGACTGGTCGCCCACGTTCACGCACGACGGCAAGTACCTGGCGTTCCTCTCCAACCGGGTCTACGACCCCGTGTACGACGATCATTTCTTCGACCTCGGCTTCCTGCCGGGTGTCCGGCCGTACCTCGTCACCCTGGCCGAGACGACGCCCTCGCCGTTCGCGCCGGAGCTGAACGGGCGTCCGGCCTCGTCGGAGAAGTCAGAGAAGTCAGAGAAGACGGGTGAGGGCGCGGACGAGCAGGACGATGACGACGACGACGTCCAGGTGGATCTTGAAGGCATCGACGCGCGGATCGTCCCGTTCCCGGTCGAGGCAGGCGGTTACCGCACGCTGCGCGCGGTCAAGGGCGGCGTGGTGTGGATGGACCCGCCGCACACCGGCGAGCTGCATGAGGCGCTGATCGGTGCGTCAGACGAGCACCCGAAGCCGAGTCTGGTCCGCTACGACCTGGAGAAGCGCAAGCGCATCACGATCGTGGACGAGCTGGACGGCTACGCCGTCTCCGGCGACGGCGCGCAGCTGGCCTATCTGGACGGCGGCAGCCTGAAGGTGAAGGGCTCCGACGCCAAGGACGACGACGCGATCGACGTGGACCTCGACCGGATCCGGGTGACCGTCGAGCCAGCGGCCGAGTGGGCGCAGATGTACGACGAGGCCTGGCGGCTGATGCGGGACAACTTCTGGCGCGAGGACATGGCCGGGCTTGACTGGCCGGCGGTGGCCGAGCGCTACCGGCCGCTGCTGGACCGGATCGGCACCCGCGACGACCTGCACGACGTGCTCTGGGAGATGCAGGGCGAGCTGGGCAGCTCGCACGCGTACGTCAGGCCTCCGGCGGCCGGTACGCACGACGCGCTGGTCCAGGGCCTGCTCGGCACCGACCTGGCGCGGGACGACGACGGCACCTGGCGGATCGTCAGGGTGCTGCGCGGCGAGTCGTCGGTGATGGGGGCCCGCTCCCCGCTGGCGGCGCCGGGGGTGGCGGCCCGGCCGGGCGACGCGATCGTCGCGGTGGACGGCAAGCCGGTCGATCCCGTGCACGGACCGAACGCGCTGCTCGGCGGGAAGGCGGGCAAACCGGTGGAGCTGACGCTGCGCCGGGACGGCGCCGAGCCGGCGGACCGGCGGGTCGTGGTCGTGCCGCTGGCGAGCGAGGCGCTGGTGCGTTACCACGACCTGGTTGACCGGCGGCGCGCCGCGGTGCGCGAGGCGTCCGGCGGGCGGCTGGGCTATCTGCACGTGCCCGACATGGTCTCCTGGGGCTGGGCCGAGTTCCACCGCGACATGCGCGGCGCGTTCGAGGCCGACGGGCTGATCCTCGACCTGCGGGAGAACGGCGGCGGGCACACCTCGCAGCTGGTGGTGGAGAAGCTGGGGCGGCGGATCATCGGCTGGCAGCTGACCCGGCTGACCGAGCCGGCCAGCTACCCGAGCGAGGCGCCGCGCGGGCCGATCGTCGCGATCGCGGACGAGTACGCCGGGTCCGACGGCGACATCGCCACGCAGGCGATCAAGCTGTACGGCATCGCCCCGGTGATCGGCACTCGGACCTGGGGCGGAGTGATCGGCATCGATGCGAAGTACACGCTGGTCGACGGCACCGGGGTCACCCAGCCGAAGTTCGCCTTCTGGTTCGACGGCGACGTCGGCTGGGGTGTGGAGAACTACGGCGTGGATCCGGACGTCGAGGTGACGATCCCGCCGCACGACTGGGCGGCCGGACGCGACCCGCAGCTGGACACCGCGATCCGGATGGCACTGGAGGAGCTGGAGCGCAGGCCGCCCGCGACGCCGCCGGTCATCTGAACGGCCGGTCCAGCGGCGGTGCGGCAAGCGCCGCGTCGTACCGCCGCAGCACCAGCCGCGCGACCTGGTCGTGCGCGCCGAGCGGCTCGCTCACGCACATGCGGCTCGGGGTGTCCGCGCCGAGCGCCGCGAGCGTCGCGCTGTCCGAGATCCGGCGGCTGAACTCGCCCGAGGCGAGCAGGTACGTGGCCACGGCGACGGGGCGGCCGCGCCGGGCCAGCCGGGCGAGCAGCGCGGTGATGTCGGGTTCCGCGGTCGTGACATACCCCGTACGCACCGGCATGCCCAGCCGTTCGGCGAGCATCCCGGCCATCGTGACCGCGTCGGCGTTCGCGGCGCGGTCCGCCGAGCCGGCCGCCGCCAGCACGACCTGCGTGCCGAACACGGTGCCGTGCGCCGCGGCGAGCCGATCCTGCAACACCGCGGCGAGCAGCGGATCGGGGCCGAGCGGCGCGGCCGGGTAGATCCTGGCCGCGTTGCCGCCGGGCTGCCGCGCGGCGGTCCGCAGCGCCTCGGGGATGTCGTGCCGCACGTGGTAACCGGTGCCGAGCAGCAGCGGAAGGATGACGAGCTCGGTCACGCCCTCGGCGAACAGCCGGACCAGTTGCTCGGCCACCCGGGGGCGGGCCACCGAGACGAAGGACAGCGAGGTCTCCACGCCCGGACGCAGGAACCTGACCCGCTCGAGCAGCGCGTCGAGGGTTTCCAGGCCGCGCGGGTCGTTGGTGCCGTGCGCGACGGCCAGCAGCGGCACGTCCGCGCGCGGCGGAGGCAGCACGCCGGGCGGCGCGGGCAGCCAGGCCGGGCGGTGACCGCCGTACTCGAAGAAGTCGAGCACCGGCACTGTCATGGTCGCGGACTCCTCTTCGCCGGTGCGTGTGCCGTTCAGTCGGTCGGATCGACGGCCAGCCGGTAGCCGCGTTTCGTCACGGTCTTGACCAGCGACGCGTCGGGACCGAGCGCGGTGCGCAGGCGCGCCACCGTGGCCTCGACCGCGTGCTCGTCGCGGCCGCCCGAACCGGCCCCGCGCGGCCCCCACACCCGGCGCAGCAGGTCGGCGCGCGAGACCACCCAGCCGGGGCGGCGGCCGAGTTCGGCCAGCACGGCGGCGGGCAGCGGGGCGAGGATGACCGGCGTGCCGCCGGTGACCATGGCGGCCAGCCCTTGCAGCGTCAGGGTGCGTTCCTTGTCGATGGGCACCTCGTGGCGCACCCGCGGCGGCAGCACCGAGCACAGCGTGGCGACCATCGCGCCGAGCCTGGCCCGCTCCGGCCAGACCGCACGCACGTCGAGGGCTTCGAGCGGCCGGGCGCACACCGGGCCGACGCAGACCGCGGTGACGTCCGTGCGCAGGGCGTCAAGGAACTGATCGAGCGCCCCGGTCACGGCGGCGGCCTCCAGCAGCGCGGTGACGCCGGGCGCCGAGGTGAAGCTGACCGCGTGGATCTCGCGCCGGACGATCGCGTCCACCAGCCGGCGCACCGCCGCGCGGTCCGAGGGCGGACCCCAGCGGTAGACGGGGATATCGACGACGGTCGCCCCGGCGTCGCGCAGCGTGGTGACGAAGCGCGTGTCCTCGGCGGGGTTCTCCACCCCGTACTGCTGGACGGCGACGCGCTTTCCGGTGACGCCCTGTTCGAGCAGATAGCTCAGCAATTCGTCGCTGGACTCGGAGGGCGCGCTGTAACTCTCGCGCAACCCTGCGGCGCGCACGGCGCCGGTCGCCTTCGGCCCGCGGGAGACGATTACGGCGCTGGCGAGCATCCGGTTCAGCTCCTCGCCCATGCCCCAGCTCTCCGCCGCGGACATCCATCCGCGCCAGCCGCTGCCCGTGGTCGCCACCGCGTAGTCGAGCTGTGCGGTCAGGCAGTCGTTCGTCGCCTTACGCAGAGCGGCGTCGTCGTCCAGCGGGACGAGGCGCAGCGTCGGAGTCTCGATGACCTTCGCGCCGCGCCGACGCAGCAGCGAGGCCAGGTCGTCGCGCCGCCTGTCCGCGGTGACCGCTACGACGCAGCCGGTGAGCGGGAACTCGTCGAAGACCGCCTGGGTCTGGCTCTGAGTCTGCTCACTGCGGGGCTGGTAGCTCGGAGACTGCCCGACCGTCTCTGCCAGTGCCATGTCGGAAACAGTGGCCGTCCGCCGTTACGGGTATGTTGCCAAGCCGCTACACACCGGTAAGGCCATTGCAGGTTGTGTAATGGCCGAACGCGCACACAGGGTCGGGCGAGACGTGAGGAACACGTGCGCGCGACGAAATGAACCCGACCCCGACGCGTCATAGCCGCAGCGCACCGTCGTAGGCATGACGGGAACGCCGGGGGCCGCGGACAGCGGTGGCAGCGGAGGAGCTCGCAGCCACTGTCCGTACTGCGCACTCCAGTGCGGGATCGAACTGGTGCCCGCAGGCTCAGCGGCGTCGTCCTCGTCGTCGGTGCTTGAGGTCGTCGGCCGGGCGCAATTCCCGGTCAACGAAGGCGCGCTGTGCGGGAAGGGCGCGACCGCCGGGGAGTTGCTGCGGCCTGAGGTGCGGCTGACCACGCCGCTGATGCGCGACGAGCGCGGCGGCGAGCTGCGCCCAGTCTCCTGGCAGGAGGCGCTGGACCGGGTCGCGCGGGAACTCGGCTCGCGGCGGCCTGAGGCGGTCGCGGTGTTCGGCGGGGGCTCGCTGACCAACGAGAAGGCCTACCAGCTCGGCCGGTTCGCCCGCGCGGTGCTCAAGACCCCGAACATCGACTACAACGGCCGGTTCTGCATGTCGTCCGCGGCGGCGGCGCAGAACCGGGCCTTCGGCGTGGACCGCGGGCTGCCGTTCCCGGTACGCGACATCCGGCGGGCGCGCGCGATCCTGCTGATCGGCGCGAACCCGGCCGAGACGATGCCGCCGATCATGCGCCACTTCAGCGCGGCGCGCGAGGCGGGCGGCGTGCTGATCACGGTCGATCCGCGCCGCACCAAGACCGCAGAACTGGCCGACCGGCACCTTCAGCCGGTGCCGGGCTCGGATCTGGCGCTGGCGCTCGGGATGCTGCACCTGGCGGTCGCCGAGGGCCTGGTGGACGAGGACTACGTCGCGGCGCGCACGAACGGCTTCGACGAGGCGCGGCGGATCGCGACCGCGTACTGGCCGGAGCGTGTCGAGCGGCTGACCGGCGTGTCGGTCGCGGCGATGCGCGAGACGGTGACGGCGCTGGCCGAGGCGGCACGTGTGGGCGGGGCGATGATCCTCACCGCGCGCGGCACCGAGCAGCACAGCAAGGGCACCGACACGGTTGGCGCGTGGATCAACCTGGCCCTCGCGCTCGGCCTGCCGGGGCGGCCGGGATCGGGCTACGGCCCGCTGACCGGGCAGGGCAACGGGCAGGGCGGGCGCGAACACGGGCAGAAGTCGGACCAGTTGCCGGGCTACCGCAGGCTCGACGATCCGGCGGCGCGGGAGCACGTGGCGGCGGTCTGGGGCATGGATCCGGACGAGCTGCCCGGTCCGGGGCCGAGCGCGGTGGAGCTGCTGGAGCGGTGCGGCCGCGACGACGGCGAGCGCGGTGCGGACCGGATCGACGCGCTGCTGGTGATGGGCTCGAACCTGCTGGTCAGCGCGCCCGGCGCGGCGCGGATCGAGGCGCGGCTTCGCTCGCTCGACTTCCTGGTGGTCTGCGACCTGGTGCGCTCGGAGACGGCCGAGATCGCCGACGTGGTGCTGCCGAGCGCGCAGTGGGCCGAGGAGACCGGCACCATGACGAACCTGGAGGGCAGGGTCCTGCTGCGCCCGGCGGCGATCCCGCCGCATCCGGGTGTGCGCACCGATCTGGAGATCCTGGCCGAACTGGCGGCCCGGCTCGGCGGCAAGCTGTCCGCCGACCCGGCCGAGGTGTTCGCCGAACTCGGCCGGGCGAGCGCGGGCGGCGTGGCCGACTACTCCGCCATCACCCACGAGCGGCTCGCGCGGGACGAGGAGCTGTACTGGCCGTGCGGCGCGCAGAGCCCCGGCGGAACGCCGAGGCTGTTCGAGCACTCATTCCCGACGCCGGACGGCCGCGCGCGCTTCGTCCCGGTCGATTTCCGGCCCTCCGCCGAGGAACCGGACGATCAGTACCCTTACCGGCTGACCACCGGCAGGGTGCTGTCGCAGTACCAGTCGGGCGCGCAGACCCGCCGGGTGGACGCGCTCAACCGGGCCGCTCCGGAGCCCTTCGTCGAGCTGCATCCGGATCTGGCGCGCACGCTGGGCGTCGAGGACGGCGCGCCGGTGAGCGTGATCAGCAGGCGCGGCGCGGCCACCGCCCCGGCCAGGATCAGCCGGGCGATCCGCCCGGACACCGTCTTCATGCCCTTCCACTGGTCCGGGCCAGGCCGGGCCAACTCGGTCACCAATCCGGCGCTGGATCCGACCTCGAAGATGCCGGAGTTCAAGACCTGCGCGGTGCGGCTCGAGAAGGCGGGCCGGTGATGCGCGCGATCGTCGTGATCGGATACGGCATGGCCGGACACCACGTGGTGACCCGGCTGCTCCAGGCCGGCCGCGGCCAGGCGGGCGGCGACCTCACGGTGACCGTGCTCGGCGCCGAGGCCGGCGCGCCGTACAACAGGGTCCTGCTGCCCGAGGTGCTGGCCGGCCGGCTCGACGCGCGGCGGATAGACCTCGCGGAGCCGGCCGATCCGCGGGTCTCGATCCGGACGGGCGTGCGCGCCACCGCGATAGACCGGCAACGGCGGATCGTGCACGGCGACGACGGCTCGATGTTCCCGTACGACGACCTGGTGCTGGCGACCGGCGCGAACCCGGTGCTGCCGCCGCTCGGCGGCATCCGGGACGAGAACGGCCTGCTGCCCGGCGTGCACACCCTGCGCAGCCTCGCGGACCTGGAGCGGCTTCAGGAGCAGCTCGCCGACCTCGTCGATTCCGTGCCGCGCGGCGGCGACCGCAAACCGCGCGCGGTGGTCGTCGGCGGCGGGCTGCTCGGCGTGCAGTGCGCCAGAGGGCTGACGCTGCGCGGACTCGAGGTGGACCTCATACATCAGGGCCCTCACCTGCTTGACCACCGGCTCGACCGGGACGCGGCCGCGGTGCTGACGCGCACCGTGCGCGGCCTCGGGATCGAGGTGCACGTGGAGTGTCGGGCCCGCGCGGCGGTGCACGACCGCGACGGCCGGCTGGCCGGCGTGCGGCTGGCCGACGGCTTCACCCTCGACGCCGACCTGGTGCTGCTGGCCTGCGGCAGCGCCCCGGCGACCGGGCTGGCGGCGCGCGCCGGGCTGGACGTGCGCGACGGCGTCGTGGTGGACGAGCAGCTGGCCAGCGTGACCGATCCGCGGATCCACGCGATCGGCGACTGCGCGCGCACCCCGCACGGCGCGCAGGCGGCGCACGGGCTCGCGGCTCCCGCGCTCGAGCAGGCGGACACGCTCGCCAGGACGCTGCTCGGCTCGCCGACCGCGTATCAGGGCTCATCGACCGTCGCCCGGCTCACCGCGACCGGCGTGGACATCGCGATCCTCGCCGCCGCGCCGCGGCCGGCGCCGCAGTACCCGGCCGCGGCCGCCGCGCCGGCCGCTCCCCGCACGATCCGGCTGACCGACCCGACGGCCGGCACGCACCGCTCGGTGACCGTGCACGCGGGCCGGGTGCTCAGCTCGGTGCTGATCGGCGACGTCTCGGCGGCGCCCAGGCTGGCCCGGCTGGTCGATCGGTCGGGACCGCTGCCCGAGAACCCGCTCGACCTGCTGTTCGACCCCGCGGAAAGGAACTGATTCAGGATGGACTCGCTCACCTCCGAGGCCCGGCCCGGCGGCGCGCGCCACATCGTCGTCGCGGGCTACGGCATGGTCGGGCACCGCTGCGCCGAGTTGCTGGCCGAGCGCGCCGCCCGGTCGGCGGCGCCGGTGCGGATCACCGTGCTCGCCGAGGAGCCGCGCCGCGCGTACGACCGCGTGCATCTCAGCTCCCTGTTCGACGGGGCGAGCCCCGAGGAGCTGAGCTACCCCGATCCGCCCGGCGTCGAGGTGCGCCTCGGCGACCCGGTCGCGGCGATCGACCGGCAGCGCCGCGCGGTGGTCACCGCGTCAGGAGCCGAATACCCGTACGACGAGCTGATCCTGGCGACCGGCTCGTACCCGTTCGTCCCGCCGGTGCCCGGCCACGACGCGACCGGCTCGTTCGTGTACCGCACCATCGAGGACGTAGCAGCGATCAAGCAGTTCGCGGCCGGGCGCAGGGTCGGCGCGGTGGTCGGCGGCGGCCTGCTCGGGCTGGAGGCGGCGGGCGCGCTCAAGGCCATGGGCCTGGAGACGCACGTGATCGAGTTCGCGCCGCGGCTGATGGGCGTGCAGGTGGACGAGGGCGGCGGCCAGGCGCTGCTGTCCCGGATCACCTCGCTCGGCGTGACCGTGCACGCCTCGACGCGCACCGAGGCCGTGGAGACCGGCGAGGACGGCGCGGTCTACGCGCTCGTACTCGCGAAGGGCGAGGATCTCAGCGCCCTGCCGGTGGACCTGGTCGTCTTCGCGGCCGGCGTGCGGGCGCGCGACCAGTTGGGCCGCGACGCCGGCCTGGCCGTCGGCGAGCGCGGCGGCATCCGCGTCGATGAGTTCTGCCGCACCGAGGACCCGGCGATCTACGCGATCGGCGAGTGCGCACAGGCTGTGGACGGCCGCGTCTACGGCCTGGTCGCGCCCGGATATGCGATGGCTGAGACGGTCGCCGACCACCTGCTCGGCGCGGACCCGAAGCCCTTCCACAGCGCGGACATGTCCACCAAGCTCAAGCTGCTCGGCGTCGAGGTCGCCTCGTTCGGCGACGCCTTCGGCACCACGCCCGGCGCGCTGTCAGCCCTCTACAGCGACTCGACCGCGGGACTCTACAAGAAGCTGGTCATCGGCGAGGACGGCCGCCTGCTCGGCGGCATCCTGGTCGGCGACGCCTCCGCCTACTCGACGCTGCGCCCGCTGGCCGGCACCGACACCCCGCTGCCCGCCACGCCCGAACAGCTGCTGCTGCCGGCCAGCATCGGCGCGGCGCCCGCGCTCGGCCCGGACGCGCTGCCGGACTCGGCGATCGTGTGCAGCTGCCACAACGTGACCAAGGGCTCGATCACCACCGCGATCCACGAGCAGGGCTGCGCCGACGTGGGCGCGATCAAGGCGTGTACCAAGGCCGGCACCGGCTGCGGCTCCTGCGTGCCGCTGCTCGGCAAGCTGCTGTCCTCGGCCGGGGTGGAGACCTCGAAGGCGCTGTGCGACCACTTCGAGCAGAGCCGGGCCGAGCTGTACGAGATCGTGCTGGTGCGCGGCATCGACACCTTCACGCGGCTGCTGGCCGAGCACGGGCGCGGCGAGGACGGCTGCGAGGTCTGCAAGCCCGCGGTCGCCTCGATCCTCGCCTCGCTCGGCGGGACGCTGGGTGCCAGCCGGCACATCCTCGACGGCGAGCAGGCCGCCCTCCAGGACACCAACGACCACTTCCTGGCCAACCTCCAGCGCAACGGCAGCTACTCGGTGGTGCCGCGCATCCCCGGCGGCGAGATCACCCCGGAGAAGCTGATCGCGATCGGCGAGGTGGCCCGGGACTTCGGCCTCTACACGAAGATCACCGGCGGGCAGCGCATCGACCTGTTCGGCGCCCGCGTCGAGCAGCTGCCGCAGATCTGGCGGCGCCTGGTGGACGCCGGCTTCGAATCGGGGCACGCCTATGGCAAGGCGCTGCGCACGGTCAAGAGCTGCGTCGGCTCCGAGTGGTGCCGCTACGGCGTGCAGGAGTCGGTGAAGATGGCCATCGAGCTCGAGCTGCGCTACCGGGGCCTTCGCGCCCCGCACAAGGTCAAGGCGGCGGTCTCCGGCTGCGCCCGCGAGTGCGCGGAGGCGCAGAGCAAGGACTTCGGCGTCATCGCCACCGAGCGCGGCTGGAACCTGTACGTCGGCGGCAACGGCGGCTTCCGCCCGCGGCACGCCGACCTGCTGGCCACCGACCTGACCGCCGAGCAGCTGGTCCGGGCGATCGACAGGTTCCTGATGTTCTACATCCGCACCGCCGACCGGCTTGAGCGCACCGCGGCCTGGATCGAGCGGATGGAGGGCGGCGTCGAGCACCTGCGCGCGGTCGTGATGGAGGACTCGCTCGGCCTGTGCGAGGAGCTGGAGCGGCTGATGGACCGGCACGTGGCCAGCTACACCGACGAGTGGCGCGCCGCCATCGAGGACCCCGAGACGCTGCGCCGCTTCGTCTCCTTCGTCAACGCCCCCGGCGTGCCCGACCCGGAGATCAAGTTCGAGTACGAACGCGGCCAGATCAAGCCGCTGCTGGAGATCGGCCCCCCGCCGCGCGAGGACGGGGCGAGCGAGCCGGTCCGGGTCGAGGTGGGAGCATGACGGTGACCGCCAACAGGCAGCACACCTGGACGCCGGTGTGCCGGTACGCGGATCTCACGCCGGGCCGGGGCGTCGCAGCCCTCGTCGACGGCGTGCAGATCGCGGTCTTCCGCACCACGCCCGGGGAGCTCTACGCGACCGGCAACCGGGACCCGTACTCGGGCGCGTACGTCATCTCGCGAGGCGTGACCGGGTCGCGCGACGGCGTGCCGACGGTCGCCTCACCGATGTACAAGCACGTATTCGATCTGCGCAACGGCACCTGCCTCGACGATCCGGCGATCGCGCTGCCGGTCTATCCGGTACGCCGCTATCGCGGGCTGGTGTGGGTGCAGCGCTGAGGTGGCCCGCGCCACGATTGTCACGACCCGGAAATCGGCGCATGCGGGCGAGTTGACGGGCAGGCACGAGAGCGCGCGGCCGGTTGAAACGCGTGGTCCGTAGCGTCCGGTGCCATCAAGCGGTATCCACGCATTCATCCGCAGGAGGCGACCATGAGCGCCGAGACCTCGACAGGCGCAGGCAACACCGCCGTCATCCAGGCGGCCCGTCCCAGGGCCGCGATCACCGACTGGCGCCCGGAGGACGCCGCCTTCTGGGAGCGCCAGGGCGCGAGCACCGCCCGGCGCAACCTGATCTTCTCCATCCTCGCCGAGCACCTGGGCTTCTCGGTGTGGAGCCTCTGGTCGGTCTTCGTGCTCTTCCTCGGGCCGGCCTACCATGTGGACCCCGCCGGGAAGTTCTTCCTGACCACCATCCCGACCGTGGTCGGCTCGGCGCTGCGGCTGCCCTACACCTTCGCGGTGGCCAGGTTCGGCGGGCGCAACTGGACGGTGTTCAGCGCCGCGATGCTGCTGGTGCCGTCCATCATGGCGGCGGTGCTGCTCAAGCCGGGCGTCTCGTACAGCACCCTGATGATCCTCGCGGCGGTCGGCGGGGTCGGCGGCGGCAACTTCGCCTCCTCGATGGCCAACATCAACGCGTTCTACCCGGAGCGGCTCAAGGGCGCCGCGCTCGGGCTCAACGCGGGCGGCGGGAACATCGGCGTGGCCGCGGTACAGCTGGTCGGGCTCCTGGTGCTGGCCACGGCCGGCATCGCGCACCCCCGGGTGGTGCTGGCGATCTACATCCCGCTGGTGGTGCTCGCCATGCTCGGCGCCGCGCTGTACATGAACAACCTGACCCAGATGCGTAACGACAAGCGCGCGATGCGCGACGCCACCAAGGACGCGCACACCTGGATCATGTCATTGCTCTACATCGGCACCTTCGGGTCCTTCATCGGCTTCAGCTTCGCCTTCGGCCAGGTGCTCCAGGTGCAGTTCAAGTGGACCCCGCGGCAGGCGGCCGACATCGTCTGGCTCGGCCCGCTGCTCGGCTCGCTCATCCGGCCGGTGGGCGGGGCGCTGGCCGACCGGATCGGCGGGGCGAAGGTCACCTTCTGGAACTTCGTCGCGATGGCCGCCGCCGCCGGCCTTGTGCTGGCCGCCTCGCAGCAGAAGTCGCTCGGGCTGTTCGTGACCGGCTTCATCCTGCTGTTCGTGTGCAGCGGCCTGGGCAACGGCTCGTCGTACAAGATGATCCCGGCCATCTTCCGGGCCAAGGCGACCCTCGCCATGGCCTCAGGCGCCGACCCGGTCGCGGCGCAGAACGAGTCGCGGCGGCTGGCCGGGGCGCTGATCGGGATCGCCGGCGCGGTCGGCGCGTTCGGCGGAGCGCTGGTCAACTTCGCCTTCCGCGAGTCCTTCCTGACCTACAAGAGCGGCAACGCGGCGTACATCGCCTTCATCGCGTTCTACGGACTGTGCTTCGTGGTCACCTGGACCGTGTACATGCGGCCGCGGGCGGGCCGGCTCACCGGGGTGTGAGCAGTCCGCGTACGAGGTCTACAGCTTGTCGCTGGTGACCTGCGATTCGCCCAGGGGCGTGGCGACGTTGTCGTTCCACAGCCGCGCCGCCTGGGCCTTCGCGTCGTCCGCCGCGCCGGCCGCCTGGTGCGCGGCCTGATAGTTCGAGTCCTTACGCACCGTGCTGGTCTTGCAGCTGCCGGCCTGCATGTCGCCGGCCAGCTGCGCGTAGGCGTTGTCGTACTGCGCCGAGGCGGCCCAGGCCGCCTTGAGCTGCTCGACCAGCTGCGCGCCGTTCTGGATGCCGGAGACGTCCAGCTTGGCGACGCCGTCCGCCTGCGCCTGCCGCTTCTGCGCGGTGGCGGCCAGCGCGCTCTGCGCGGCGGCCAGGTTCTTGCAGCCGTTGACGGCGACCACCGCGCTGTTCGCGTCCGAGCGCAGCTGGCTGGATTGCTCGATCAGCTGGTAGATCTGGTCGGCCTGCTGCTTCGCGGTGGTCTTGCTCGGCGTGGCCGTGGGCGTGCCGCCGGTCGTCGTCGAGGCCTGCGCTCCGTGCGAACCGCCCGAGGTCGCGATGACGATGCCGATGATCGCGGCGAGGGCCACGGCGCCGCCGATGGCCAGGTTCCTGCGGTTGCGCAGCGCCCCGCCGAATCCGCCGCCACCGCCGAACCCGCCTGAAGGCGGCTCGCCGTAGCCGCCCCCCTGCTGGTAGTCAGGCTGGTAGTCGGACTGCGGGTACGGACCGGGACCGCCCTGGAACTGCGCACCCTGATACTGGCCGGGGCCGGGCTGCTGCGGGAAGGGCTGGCCGGCGCCGCCGACCATCGGCTTCTGCCGGTCTATCGCGCGGCGGCTGTCCGGCGTGGAGTCGCGGAACAGGTGGTCGAACTCGGTCGGCAGCCCCGAGTCGGCGTCCTGCCCGGCCGCCTGCTGCGGCTGGTAGCCCTGCTGCGCCGGATACTGCTGCTCCGAGTACTGCTGCTCCGGGTAACCCTGCTGCGACGCGCCCCAGTCGGGCTCGGTGTCCTGCTGCCAGACGGCCGCGGGCTGCGCCGCCTGGGCGTGCGCGCCCTGGGTCTGCGCTGTCTGGGCTTGGGCCTGCTGCGGGTACGCCGAGGGGTCGTAACCCTGCTCGGCCCAACCTGCGGCGGACATCTCCGGCATCTGGGACACGGCGCACTATCCTCACAAACGGCACGGACTCGCGATCGTGGCGGCACATAGACGCACCACATCGTGCCGGAAGTCAGCCGACACCGCATCAGCCAACCAAAACGGCCGCTCGCGGGCAAGGCGCGGACGCCCGGCACGCCCCTTTTGGCACAGAACCGAGACGCTGACGCCTCAGGGGCCTCAGCAGTTCATTCGGACCGCTCAAGCAGCTCAGGCGGCTCAGGCGGCGACGGCCGCCGTCTGCCGCACCGCGAGCCGCCCGAGCCGCTCGCGGAAGCCGCGCACGGCCGTGGTCTCCTGGTACGGGTCGAGCCTGCGGTCGAGGTCGTGCAGGTACTCGACGCCGCGGTGCGAGCGCAGCGTGGCGAGCAGGTCGATCGCCGCGGTGCCCGCCGCGCAGGCCGCCTCGACCTCGCGCTCCTGCACGTAGGCGGTGGCGATCAGCACCGTGTCCACCGCGCGCCGGCGCACGTGCCGCTCGGCGTGCCCGGCCAGCGCCCGCTCGGCGTGGTCCTTGGCCTGCCGCGGCCGGTCCAGGTCGCGGTAACAGTGCGCGAACTCGTCGGCCAGATACGCCGGGGTGAAGTGCTGGATCCACTCCGGGTCCTTCTCCGGCTCCGCCTTCTCCATCTCCTGCGCCGCCCGCAGCAGCGCCGACTCGCAGGAGCGTACGTCGCCGAGCACCGCGTGCCCGCGCGCCTCGGCCGCGTGGAACATCGACCGCGCCGTCGCGGTGGCCTGGTCGCGCGCGCCCTCCTGCGCGGCCCTGGCCAATTGCGTGATCTCGCGCGGCGAGCCGAGCTGCCCGGCCAGGTGGCTCATCCCGGCGGCCAGGACGTAGCCGCCGTACGCGCGGTCTCCGGCCGCCTGCGAGAGCCGCAGCGCCTGGATGTAGTACCGCTGCGCGAGGCCGTGCCGCCCGGTGTCCACGGCCATGTAGCCGGCCAGCTCGGTCAGCTGCCCCGCCGCGGCGAACAGCGCGCGGCCGGTGCGCTCGGTGTAGACGCCGTTGAGCATCTCGCCAACCACCTCGTCGAGGTAGTGCACGACGATCGAGCGCACGTATCCGGACCCGAACTGGTGGTCGAGCTCGCGGAACGCCTTGGTGGCGGCGCGCACCGCGTACACGTCGCCGGGCCCGACCCGCGGCCCACGGCCGGCCAGCGACAGCGGCCTGGCCACCTCCGGGTCCGGCGGGGTGATCAGCCAGTCGCGGCTCGGCGCGATGAGCGCGGCGACCGCGAACGAGGAGCCGAGCAGGAACTCGCGGTGGCTCACGTCGGCCCGCCACAGCTCGGTGGCCTCCTCGATGGCAGCCGCGGCGGTCGGCGCGAAGTGCAGGCCGACGCTGGAGGAGCCGTTGCGGCCGTCCGCCATGCCGATCTCCTCGACCGTCACCGGACGGCCGAGCTTGCGGCCGAGCGCCTCGGCGATCAGCGTCGGGGCCATCCCGCGCGGCTGCTGGCCGCGCAGCCACCGGGCCACCGAGGTCTTGTCGTACCGCAGGTCGAGACCGTGTTCCGCCCCGACCATGTTGACCCGGCGCGCCAGGCCGGCGTTGGAGCAGGCGGCCTCGTGGATCAGCGCGGCGAGCCGCTGATTCGGCTGGCGTGCCGCGGCGGTGCGAACTGCCATCGGGGTCTCCCCTTCCCTCGACCACACTGGCGTTGCGGGACTTCTCTTTAGCGCGGCCAAGTGCGCATATGTCGCGAAGAGTAGCGTCGAATCGGAGGTAGCGGTAGCCCTGGGTAACCGCCCAGTCCTGATTCGCTACTTCGGAACGGTCGTACGC
>JBKOWZ010000273.1:0-12393 GCA_046724665.1 Actinomycetota bacterium | reverse complement strand
GTCAACGCCGCCCTGGCCGCCCGGCAGGCCGAGCTCGAGGCCGAGCGCGACGCCCGGGTGCTGGTCGAGGAGAGCGTGGACGTCACGCTGCCCTGGGACCGGGCACCGCGCGGCGCCCGCCACCCGCTGACGACCCTTCAGGAGCGCATCGCCGACGCCTTCGTCGCGATCGGCTGGGAGGTCGCCGAGGGGCCCGAGGTCGAGTCCGAGTGGATGAACTTCGACGCGCTCAACATCCACCGCGACCACCCGGCGCGTACCACGCAGGACACCTTCTTCATCGACACCCCCGGCGCCACCGAGGACACCGACTCGCTGGTGCTGCGCACGCACACCTCGCCGGTGCAGATCCGCTCGCTGCTGGACCGCGAGCTGCCGGTGTACGTGATCTGCCCCGGCCGGGTCTTCCGCAGTGACGCGCTCGACGCCACGCACACCCCGGTCTTCGGCCAGATCGAGGGTCTCGCGGTGGACGAGGGCATCACCATGGCCGACCTCAAGGGCACGCTCGACCACTTCGCGACCGTCATGTTCGGCGAGGGGATCGGCACCCGGCTGCGCCCGAGCTACTTCCCGTTCACCGAGCCCAGCGCCGAGATGGACCTGCGCTGCTTCGTCTGCCGCGGCGAGTCGGTCGGCAACCCGGACCGGCCGTGCCGCACCTGCAACTCCGAGGGCTGGATCGAGTGGGGCGGCTGCGGCGTGGTCAACCCCCGGGTGCTGCGCGCCGCGGGGGTCGATCCCGACCGCTACAGCGGCTTCGCCTTCGGGATGGGCCTTGAGCGCACCCTGATGTTCCGCCACTCGGTCGCGGACATGCACGACATCGTCGAGGGCGACGTTCGCTTCGCCCTTCCCTTCGGGACGGAAATCTGATGCGCGTACCGCTTTCCTGGCTGCGGGAGTACGTCGAGCTGCCCGCCGAAGCCACCGGACGCGCCGTCGCCGAACGCCTGGTGCGCGCCGGGCTGGAGGTGGAGACGGTGCACGAGTCCGGCATCGGGCTCACCGGCCCGCTGGTGGTCGGCCATGTGCTGGAGATCGAGGAGCTGACCGGGTTCAAGAAGCCGATCCGGTTCTGCCAGGTCCAGGTCGGCCCCGCGCCGCAGGACACCCGCGGCGTCATCTGCGGCGCGCGCAACTTCGGCACCGGCGACAAGGTCGTCGTCGCGCTGCCCGGCGCGGTGCTGCCCGGCGAGTTCAAGATCACCGCGCGGTCCACCTACGGCCACGTCTCCGACGGCATGATCTGCTCCGCTCGCGAGCTCGGCCTCGGCGACGACCACTCCGGCATCATCGTGCTGCCCGACGAGTGCGAGGTCGGCGCCGACGCGATAGAGCTGCTCGGCGTGCGCGACGAGGTGCTCGACATCGCGGTCACCCCCGACCGCGGCTACTGCCTGTCCATGCGCGGCATCGCGCGTGAGGCCGCCATCGCGTACGGCACCGTGCTGCGCGACCCGGCGCTGCTCGACATCCCGGCGCCCAGCCGCACCGGGTATCCCGTGCGCCTGGTCGATCCGACCGGCTGCGACCTGTTCGTCGTGCGTGCCGTACGCGGTATCGACCCGCTGGCCCCCTCCCCGCTGTGGATGCAGCGGCGCATCCAGCTGGCCGGGATGCGGCCGATCTCGCTGATCGTGGACGTCACCAACTACGTCATGCTCGAGCTCGGCCAGCCGCTGCACGCGTACGCGGCCGACCGGCTGACCGGCCCGATCACCGTGCGCCGTGCGCAGCCCGGCGAGCTGCTGGAGACCCTCGACGGCACGCACCGCCGCCTCGACCCCGAGGACCTGCTGATCGTCGATGCTTCCGGGCCGATCGGCATGGCCGGAGTGATGGGCGGGGCCGCCACCGAGGTCCAGCCGACCACGACCGACGTGCTCATCGAGGGCGCGCATTTCGACCCGGTCTCCATCGCCCGCTCGGCCCGCCGCCACAAGCTGCCCTCCGAGGCGTCGCGCCGCTTCGAGCGCGGCGTGGACCCGAACGCCGCGGCGGCGGCGGTACAACGCGCCGTGGACCTGCTCGTACTGCTCGGCCAGGGCGAAGCCGACCCGGCCGTCACCGTCGAGTCCACCCGCCCCGCGGCCGCCGAGCCGATCCTGATCGACGCCGCGCTGCCCGGCCGCGTCGCCGGGCTCGAATACTCCCGCGAGACCGTGGTCGGCCGCCTCCAGGAGATCGGCTGCTTCGTCGAGGGGGCCGACTCGCTGCGGGTGACGCCGCCGTCCTGGCGCCCCGACCTGGCCGACCCGAACGACCTGGCCGAAGAGGTCATCCGGCTCGAGGGCTACGAGCAGGTGCCCTCTACCATGCCCCGCGTACCGCCCGGGCGCGGCCTGACCGTCAAGCAGCGCGCCCGTCGCCGTGTCGGGCGGGACCTGGCCGCCGCGGGCCACATCGAGGTGCTGTCCTACCCGTTCATCGGACAGCGCGACCTCGACCAGCTGCAAATCCCCGCGGACGACGCGCGCCGCCAGACGCTGCGCCTGCTCAACCCGCTGTCCGACGAACAGCCCGAACTGCGCACCACCCTGCTGCCCGGCCTGCTGGCCACGCTGCGGCGCAACCTCGGTCGCGGATTCAACGACGTGAGCCTGTTCGAGGCCGGCCTGGTGTTCTCCCCGCGCGCCGGAACGGCTCCGCCGCCGCGGCTGACCACCGCGCACCGCCCGAGTGACGAAGAACGCGCTGCCCTCGACGCCGCACTACCTGACCAGCCCATGCACGTCGCCGTGGTGCTCACCGGCCTGCGCGAGCCCGCCGGCTGGTGGGGCCCCGGACGACCCGCGAACGACGCGGGCTCGACGCTGTGGGCCGACGCGGTCGAGGCGGCGCGCGTCGTCGCGCGTTCCTGCGGGGTGGAGCTGGAGGTGACGCAGGCTCAGTACGAGCCCTGGCACCCCGGCCGCTGCGCCCGGCTGCTGGTGGACGGCCGTGCCGTCGGCCATGCCGGTGAACTGCACCCCAAGGCGCTGACGGAGCTGGGCCTGCCGCCGCGCACCAGTGCGATGGAACTCGATCTCGACGCGCTGTTGCCCGCGCGCGACCTGCCGGTTCAGGGTCCGCTGGTCTCGACCTTCCCGGTCGCGACCCAGGACGTCGCCCTCGTCGTGGACCAGAGCGTCCCGGCGCAGGCGGTGCAGTCCGCGCTGGCCAGGGGAGCGGGCGTACTGCTCGAATCCATCCGGCTGTTCGACGTCTACCAGGGCGACCGGATCGGCGAGGGCAAGAAGTCGCTGGCCTTCTCGCTGCGTTTCCGCGCGGCCGACCGCACCCTGACCGTCGATGAGGCGAGCCAGGCGCGCGACGCCGCCGTGAGCCTCGCCGCGGAACAGACCGGCGCCGTGATGCGCGGCGTCTGACCGGTCGTCAACCTGCGGATCTGTGCCCCTGCCCGGCGAGCAGGGGCACAGTCGCGTCACCGCCGCGTCATCGGAGCCCTCTGCGATCCCTAGTGCCGTGGCGGCCTAAGATCGCCCCGCTCGCTGCTGGCACTAGGGATGTGCCGCCGCCGAAATACGCAATTCGCCGTATGGAATAGTCATTCGCACTGCTGTATTGTCATGCACATGACGATCCGGATCGCGGTCGCGGGAGCGACAGGTTACGCGGGCGGGGAGATCCTGCGGATCCTCCTCGGCCATCCCGCGCTGCTCGACGGGCGGGCGCAACTCGGCGCGCTGACCGCCTGGTCCAACGCGGGCTCGACGCTGGGCGAGCACCAGCCGCACCTCGCCCCGCTCGCCGACCGCGTCCTCGTCCCCACCGACGCCGAGCACCTGAGCGGCCACGACGTCGTCTTCCTCGCCCTGCCGCACGGACAGTCCGCCGCGGTGGCCGAGGCCCTCGGCCCGGACGTCCTGATCATCGACTGCGGCGCGGACTTCCGACTCGCCGACGCCGCCGCATGGACCCGCTTCTACGGCACGCCGCACGCCGGGACCTGGCCGTACGGCCTGCCGGAGCTTCCCGGTGCCCGCAGCGCGCTACAAGGGACGAAGCGTGTCGCCGTCCCCGGCTGCTTCCCAACCGTCGCGACCCTCGCGCTCTATCCCGCCCTAGCCGCCAGCCTCGTCGCGCCCGAGGTCGTAATCACCGCAGTGACCGGCACCTCCGGCGCCGGCAAGTCGCTCAAGCCGCACCTGCTCGGCTCGGAGATCATGGGCAACGCCTCCGCTTACCAGGTCGGCGGAATCCACCGCCACACCCCCGAGATCGTGCAGAACCTCACCAAGGCCCTGGCCGCAGTCCCTTCCACCCCCACCTCACCCCTCGCCACCGCAGACTCTCCCTCCGTCCCTTCTGCCCCCTCCGCCCCTTCCGACCCCTCCATCCCCTCCGCCCCTGACTCACCCTCCAGCACCCCTGCCCCTCCCGACCCCGGCTCACTCGCCGCCCCCTTCAGCGGTCCCACCCGCCCCGGCTCACCTGGCGGACCCGCCGCTCCCGTATCAGTCTCCTTCACCCCCATCCTCGCCCCCATGCCGCGCGGAATCCTGGCCAACTGCACCGCCCCCGCACTACCCGGAATCACCGCGCAGGACCTGCGGGCCGCCTACGAGAAGGCGTACGCCGACGAGCCCTTCGTCACCCTCCTGCCCGAGGGCCGCTGGCCGCAGACCGCCGCCGTCCTCGGCTCCAACGCCGTCCAACTCCAGGTCGCACTCGACGAGACCGCCAAGCGCGTGCTCGTCATCGGTGCCGTAGACAACCTGGCCAAGGGCACCGGCGGCGCCGCGGTGCAGTGCCTCAACCTCGCGCTCGGCTGGCCGGAGACCGCCGGCCTCACCACGATCGGGGTCGCGCCGTGAAGATCACCGCGGGCGGCACCCGCTCCCATGAGGCCCGCGCCAAGGCGGAGGTCCTCACCCAGGCGCTGCCCTGGCTCTCCCGCTTCCACGGCGCGACCGTGGTGGTGAAGTTCGGCGGCAACGCCATGATCGACGACGAGCTGAAGCAGGCCTTCGCCCAGGACATAGTCTTCCTGCGCTACGCCGGGCTGCGCGCTGTGGTCGTGCACGGCGGCGGCCCCCAGATCAGCCGCGAGCTGGAGAAGGCAGGACTCGAATCCACCTTCACCGCCGGCCTGCGCGTCACCACCCCGGAGGCGATGGAGGTGGTGCGCATGGTGCTGACCGGCCAGGTCCAGCGGGAAATCGTTGGCCTGATCAATGTGCACGGCTCGTTCGCCGTCGGCATGTCCGGGGAGGACGGCAACACGCTGCGCGCCACCCGGCGCCTGGCCGACGTCGACGGTGAACCGGTGGACCTCGGCCGGGTGGGCGACGTCACCGAGGTGGATCCGACCTTGATCAATGCCCTGCTCGACGACGGCCGCATCCCGATCGTCTCCAGCGTCGCGCGCGCGGAGGACGGCGGCGTGTACAACGTCAACGCGGACACGGCCGCCGCAGCTCTCGCCGTGGGTCTCAAAGCGGAGAAGCTGGTCGTGCTCACCGACGTCGAGGGTCTGTACGCCGACTGGCCGCCTGCCGGCGCGGGCTCACCGGACGCCGCGGAAGAGGTGATCAGCCAGCTGACCGCCGAGGAACTGGGGAAGCTGCTGCCCACACTCTCCTCCGGCATGGCACCCAAGATGGAGGCGTGCCTGCGCGCCGTACGCGGCGGTGTGCACGCCGCACACGTCTTGGACGGTCGTGTCCAGCATGCACTCCTGCTCGAAGTCTTCACCGACGAGGGGATCGGAACCATGGTGGTGGCCTCATGACCATCGCGACTGCGGAGGCGCTGCCCAACCTACAGCCGCACAGCGGACTGTCGGCGGCCTGGACCGACCGCTACACCAATTCGCTGATGAACACCTTCGGCCCGCCGCAGCGGGTCTTCGTCCGAGGCGAAGGCGCCCAGCTCTGGGACGCCGACGGTAACCGCTACCTCGACCTGTTCGCCGGAATCGCGGTCAACTCGCTCGGCCATGCCCACCCTCTCATCGTCCAGGCGGTCACCGCCCAGCTGACCACCCTGGGCCACGTCGGCAACTTCTACGCCACCGCCCCGCAGATCGCGCTCGCCGAACGCCTCGTCCGCCTGGTGGGCGCCGAGGACGCCCGCGTCTACTTCTGCAACTCCGGCGCGGAGGCCAACGAGGCGGCGTTCAAGATCTCCCGGCTCACCGGCCGGACCAAGATCGTCTCGACCGAGGGCGGATTCCACGGCCGCACCATGGGTGCCCTGGCCCTGACCGGCAAACCCGCCATCCGTGAGCCCTTCCTGCCGCTGCCCGGCGAGGTCGTCTTCGTCCCCTACGGCGACACCGCGGCGCTGGAAGCCGCGATCGACGACGAGACCGCCGCGTTCATCGTCGAGCCCATCCAGGGCGAGCGCGGGGTTGAGCCCGCCCCGCCCGGATATCTCACCGCCGCCCGCGCCATTACGCAGCGCCATGGCGCGCTGCTGATCCTCGACGAGGTGCAGACCGGCATCGGCCGCACCGGCGCCTGGTTCCGCTACCAGAACGAAGCCGCGCAGCAGGGTGGTTGGCAGCCCGACGTCATCTCGCTGGCCAAGGGGCTCGGCGGCGGCCTGCCGATCGGCGCGACCATCGCCCTCGGACGAGCCGCCGCGCTGTTCACACCGGGCTCGCACGGCACGACCTTCGGCGGCAATCCGGTCGCCTGCGCCGCCGGACTCGCCGTGCTCTACGCGATCGAGCGCGACAACCTGCTGGAGAACGCCGCGAAGGTCGGCACGCGCCTGCGCGAGGGCATCCTCGCCTTGAACCACCCCGCCGTCACCGGTGTCCGCGGCGCGGGACTCCTGCTCGCCATCGAAATCGCCGGGCCGGTCGCCCCCGCGGTCGCCAACGCCGCGCTCAACGCCGGATTCATCATCAATCCGGTCAACCCGCAGGCACTGCGCCTCGCCCCGCCGCTCATCCTCACCGCCGCCCAAGCCGACGAGTTCCTCACCGCGCTGCCCGCCCTGCTCGACGCACGTACCACCGGGAGCATCTGATGGTCCGCCACTTCCTCCGGGACGACGACCTCACCCCGACCGAGCAGGCCGAGGTCCTCGATCTGGCCGACGCCTTCAAGGCCGACCCGTTCGACCGCCAGGTCCTGGCCGGGCCCAAGGCCGTCGCCGTGCTCTTCGACAAGGCGTCCACCCGCACCCGGGTCTCCTTCTCCGTCGGCATCGCGCAACTCGGCGGCTACCCCCTGGTGATCGACGCGGGCACCAGCCAGCTGGGCCGCGGTGAACCGATCGAGGACACCACGCGGGTGCTCGACCGCCAGGTCGCCGCCATCGTCTGGCGCACCTTCGGGCAAAGCCGCATCGAGGCCATGGCCGCCGTCTCCCGCGTCCCCGTGGTCAACGCGCTCACCGACCAGTTCCACCCCTGCCAGATCCTCGCCGACCTCCAGACCATCCGCGAGCGCAAGGGCCGCCTCGCCGGGCTGACCATGACCTACCTCGGCGACGGAGCCAACAACATGGCGCACTCCTACCTGCTCGGCGGCGCCCTCGCCGGCATGCACGTGCGGATCGGCACCCCCGCCGACTATCTGCCCGATCCCGTGATCGTCGCCGACGCTACCCGGATCGCGTCGCAGACCGGCGGTTCCGTGATCGTGCTGCACGACCCCAAGGCCGCCGCCGAGGGCGCCGACGTCCTGGTCACCGACACCTGGGTCTCGATGGGCCAGGAAGCGGAGCAGGCCGACCGCGCCGAGGTTTTCAAGCCCTACGCCCTCGACGACGACGCCCTTACCCTCGGTGCCGACGACGCGATCGTCCTGCACTGCCTGCCCGCCTACCGCGGCAAGGAGATCAGCGCGTCAGTCATCGACGGCCCGCGCTCGGCCGTCTGGGACGAGGCCGAAAACCGCCTGCACGCCCAGAAGGCGCTGCTCACCTTCCTGCTCGAGCGCAGTGCCGACGAAAGCACCGCCAACGAAAGCAGTGCCAACGAAGGCGGCGCCGGCGAAAGCAGTGCCGAAGGTTCCCGACGATGAGCGACTACCACGACGACCAGCCGGCCGTCGGCGCACTGACCACGGTCAACACCCGCCGGGCCCGCCACCAGCGGATCGCCGACCTGCTCAGCAAGCACAAGGTGCGCTCGCAGACCGGCCTGGCCGAACTGCTCGCCGAAGAGGGCTTCTCGGTCACCCAGGCCACTCTCTCCCGCGACCTCGACGAACTCGGCGCGGTTCGCATCCGGGACCGTGACGGCGCCCTCGTCTACGCCCTGCGCAGCGAGGGCGGCGACGGAGCACCCCAGGTCGCCCCCGAGGCGAGCGTCCTGGAGGCACGGCTCAAGCGGCTGCTCGGCGAACTGCTGGTCACCGCCGAGGGCTCGGCGAACCTGGTCGTGCTGCGCACTCCGCCGGGCGCCGCCCAATTCCTCGCCTCGGCCATCGACCATGCCGACAACCACGGGGTCACCGCCAGCGTCATGGGCACCATCGCCGGCGATGACACCGTCCTGGTGATCTGCCGCGAACCCACCGGCGGCCCCGATCTGGCCCGCCAACTGATCCACGCCGCCCAGCGCGGCTGACACCGAGCACGAACAGCCGCCTGTACCGAAGGAAATGAGCAACCATGACTGAGCGGTTAGTCCACACCCACTGCGCCGGGCTGGACGCCTCCTTCCGCAGCCAGGAGGCCTGACCGATGACTGACCGCGCCCAGACACATCTGCTGTGGAGCTCCCGGTTCACCAGCGGTCCGAGCGACGCACTGACGAGGCTCTCCGCCAGCGTCCACTTCGACTGGCGGCTGGCCGGCTACGACCTCGCCGGTTCGCGTGCCCATGCCCGTGCGCTGCACCGCGCTGACCTGCTGACCGACGCAGAACTCGCCGACATGCTCAAGGGCCTCGACCAGCTTCAGGCCGACGTCGAATCCGGCGTGTTCACCCCGGTCCTCGCCGACGAGGACTGCCATACCGCCCTCGAACGAGGCCTCATCGAACGCGTCGGCCCGCAACTCGGCGGCAGGTTGCGCGCCGGCCGCTCCCGCAACGACCAGATCGCCACCTTCGGCCGGATGTACCTGCGTGACCAGGCCCGAGTCATCGCCGCGTTGCTGACAGACCTTCAGCAGGCGCTCACCGACCAGGCCGAGGCACACCTGGACGTCGCCATGCCTGGCCGCACGCACCTTCAGCACGCCCAACCGGTCCTGCTCGCACATCACCTGCTCGCGCACGTCCACGCCCTCGGCCGCGACGTTGACCGGCTACGCGACTGGGATCGGCGCACCGACAGCTCCCCTTACGGCAGCGGCGCGCTCGCCGGCTCCACCCTGGGGCTGGACCCTCAAGCGGTGGCGGCCGAACTGGGCTTCGCCACCAGCGTGCCGAACTCCATCGACGGCACCGCCTCCCGCGACTTCGCCGCCGAGTTCGCCTTCGTCACCGCGATGATCGGCGTTGACATCTCCCGGATCGCCGAAGAGGTGATCCTGTGGACCACCCGCGAGTTCCGATTCGCCACCCTCGACGACGCCTACGCCACCGGCTCGTCGATCATGCCGCAGAAGAAGAACCCGGACATCGCCGAACTGGCTCGCGGAAAGGCCGGCCGCCTCATCGGCAATCTCTCCGGCCTGCTCGCCACCCTTAAGGCGCTGCCGCTCGCGTACAACCGCGACCTCCAGGAGGACAAGGAGCCCGTCTTCGACTCCGTAGACAACCTCGCCGTCCTGCTCCCGGCGTTCACCGGCATGGTCGCGACGCTGACCTTCCACGGCGAGCGCATGGCCGAACTCGCCCCGCAGGGGTTCTCGCTCGCCACCGACATCGCCGAGTGGCTCGTGAAGCAACACGTCCCGTTCCGTGAGGCGCATGAGGTCGCCGGCGCTGCGGTCCGCTACTGCGAACAGCGCGGCATCGAGCTCTCCGATCTGGCCGACCAGGACCTCTCAGCCATCGATTCCCGCCTCACCCCCGAGGTCAAGCAGGTGCTCACCGTCCAGGGTTCGCTCGCGTCCCGCGACGGCCGCGGCGGCACCGCCCCCGCGCGTGTCCGCGAGCAGTTGGCCGAGGTCCGCGAACTCCTGGCGACCCAACGTGAGTGGCATGGTGCCTGAGCCGAACGAGCCGCTACCGCGCGGCTTCTTCGACCGGCCGGTCCTGGAAGTCGCGCCGGACCTCCTCGGCCGCCGAATCGTGCACGACACACCCGAGGGCGTCGTCACGGTCCGGCTCACCGAGGTCGAGGCGTACGACGGCCCGAACGACCCCGGCTCACACGCCTTCCGCGGCAGGTCGAAGCGTAACGGCACGATGTTCGGTCCACCCGGCCACGTGTACGTCTACTTCACCTATGGCATGCATTTCTGCATGAACCTGGTCTGCGGCCCTCCCGGCATGCCCACCGGAATCCTGCTGCGCGCCGCCGAAGTCGTCGATGGCATGGACGTCGCTCGCAAACGCCGCCCCGCCGCGAAGAACGACCGTGATCTTGCCCGCGGTCCTGCGCGTCTGGTCGAAGCCCTCGCCGTCACACGCGACGACGACGGCGCTGACATCTGCGGTACCGGCCCGCTGCTGATATTGCACGGCACACCGCCGGCCAAGGAGCGCATACTCACCGGCCCCCGCGTCGGCCTGCGCGATGCTCCCGACTTCCCCTGGCGTTTCTGGATCGAAGGCGACCCCACGGTGAGCGCCTATCGCCCCCACGCCCCCAAGCGCCGAACCGGTTAGCGATCTTCGTCCGTCATCAGGCAGGCTAGTAATCGGTAACCGACAGCCCAACCGAGTGAGAGACGGACCCACTGTGACCGACATCGTCGAGGAGCTGAAGTGGCGGGGTTTGATCGCCCTGTCCACCGACGAAGAGGCGCTGCGCAAGGCCTTCGCGGACGGTCCGGTCACCTTCTACTGCGGCTTCGACCCGACCGCGCCGAGCCTGCACATGGGCAACCTGGTGCAGCTGATCACCATGCGCCGGATCCAGGACGCCGGAAACCTCCCGCTCGGCCTGGTCGGCGGCTCGACCGGTCTGATCGGCGACCCGAAGCCGACGGCCGAGCGGACGCTCAACTCCAAGGAGACCGTCGCCGCGTGGGTCGAGCGCATCCGCGTCCAGGTCGAGCGCCTCCTGGACTTCGACGGCCCCTTCGCCGCGCGGATCGTGAACAACCTCGACTGGACCGCTCCGCTGTCCGCGATCGACTTCCTGCGCGACATCGGCAAGCACTTCCGGGTAGGCAAGATGCTGTCGAAGGACGCGGTCAGCGCGCGGCTGAACTCGGAGGCCGGGATCAGCTACACCGAGTTCTCCTACCAGATCCTGCAAGGCCTGGACTTCCTGGAGCTCTACCGCCAGTACGGCTGCACGCTCCAGACCGGCGGCAGCGACCAGTGGGGAAACCTCACCGCGGGCGTCGATCTGATCCACCGCGCCGAAGGGGTCTCGGTCCACGTCCTCGGCACCCCGCTGGTCACCAAGGCCGACGGCACCAAGTTCGGCAAGACCGAGACCGGCACGGTCTGGCTCGACCCCGAACTGATGTCGCCATACGCGTTCTACCAGTTCTGGCTCAACGCCGAGGACTCGAAGGTTGCGGAGTACCTCAAGATCTTCACCTTCCGCACCAGGGAGGAGATCGAGGAACTGGCCCAAGCCACCGAGCAGAAGCCACACCTGCGCCTGGCCCAGCGTGCCCTCGCCGAAGACGTCACGACCCTGGTTCACGGCGCCGACGAGTTCGCCCGGGTCGAGGCCGCCAGCCGCGCCCTGTTCGGCCAGGGCGAGCTGCCGGAGCTCGACGAGGCGACACTCAGGGCCGCCCTCGCCGAGTTGCCCACGGCAAGGGTCACCGCGCTCGCCCCGTACTACGAACTGTTCGCCGACACCGGCATCGTCCCCAGCCGCTCGGCCGCGCGCCGAGCGATCCAGGAGGGCGGCGCGTACGTCAACAACGGCAAGATCGAGGACGTCGAGGCGGCCCCCACCGAGGCCGACCTCCTGCACGGCCGCTGGCTCCTGCTGCGTCGTGGCCGCCGTACCCTCGGCGCCGTCGAACTGACGCGCTGACAGGCCGGAAGCCGCAGGCCCCGGGCGTAAGCAGAGTCTTGATAAGCCGATTTGACGCTGCTGAGCCCGGGGCCTAATGTTTACCAAGCCACCACACGGGAAGCCTAGAAGGTTCTGGCCCCCAGGCTGGTGGTAGCACCCCTCCGAGGCTGAAGTTCTTCGGTTGTATGGTGTCTGTTTCTTGAGAACTCAACAGTGTG
The DNA here is from genome assembly GCA_046724665.1 of Actinomycetota bacterium. GTDB lineage: Bacteria > Actinomycetota > Actinomycetes > Streptomycetales > Catenulisporaceae > Actinocrinis. Next base: position 170 of record JBKOWZ010000273.1, on the reverse strand, counting down.
TCGATGGTTTGTTTGCGATGCTTTTATGGTTTGTTTGGTTGGTGTCCCGACCCCCGTCGGGATGATCGGCCGGGTTTGTTCTCTTCATGGGAATGAATGTGTTCTTTTTTGGAGAGTTTGATCCTGGCTCAGGACGAACGCTGGCGGCGTGCTTAACACATGCAAGTCGA
>JBKOWZ010000285.1:0-11469 GCA_046724665.1 Actinomycetota bacterium | reverse complement strand
GTGCTGCTCTCCTCGCGGCCCGGCCGGGTCGTGCGCGAGTGGCGGGTGGACATCCCGCAGCCGCGGCGCATCGAGGACACCGCCGTGGCTGAACTGGCCGTGGAGATCACCGACGAGCTGCACAGGGAGATCAGCCGCCATGGCTAACGAGACCGCGGCCCGTGATCGGGACGCCGCCGACGAGGTCGCGGGCGCCGGCACGGCGACGGCCGAACCCGTGTCGCCCGACGGCGCGAGCACCGATCCGGGCACGGCCGACGGCGCGAGCACCGATCCGGGCACGGCCGACGGCGCGGGCACCGTCGTCGTGACACCGACGCTCGCCCGGATCGAGGCGGGCCTCGACGCGCTGGACACGGTGCGGGCGGGGAACCAGCGGCCGTGGTGGCGCAGCGCGCTGGCGCGGGTGCTGCCGCCGGTCGTCGCGCTCGGTGCGATCCTGCTGGTCTGGGACCTACTGGTGTGGAGCCACGTGCACTCGGGCTCGATCGTGCTGCCCGGGCCCGCCGACGTGTGGAACGAGCTACGCGAGCAGTGGGGCCCGAGCCGGATCGGCTCGGCGATCTGGGACTCGATCTACCGGGCCGTGCTCGGCTTCACCGTCTCGGTGGGCATCGGCACAGTCATCGGACTCGCGGTGGCCCGGGTCCGGCCGCTGCGCAACTCGGTCGCGCCGCTGCTGTCCGGGTTGCAGAACCTGCCCTCGGTCGCCTGGGTGCCGATCGGCATCATCTGGTTCGGCCTGACCCCGGCCACCATCTACACGGTGGTCCTGCTCGGCGCCGTGCCGTCGATCGCGATCGGCCTGATCGACGGGCTCGACCGGGTCCCGCCGATCTATCTGCGGGTCGGCCGCAACCTCGGCGCCAAGGGCCTGGACTCGGTGCGCTTCGTGCTGCTGCCCGCGGCGCTGCCGGGCTACATCTCCGGGATGAAGCAGGGCTGGGCCTTCTCCTGGCGCTCGCTGATGGCCGCCGAGCTGATCGCCGTCTCCCCGCAGCTGGGGCCGGGCGTCGGCCAGGTGATGAAGTTCGCCCAGGACAACCTGGACCTGCCGCTGGCCATCGGCTCGATCCTGATCATCCTGATCATCGGGATCGGGGTCAACCAGCTGTTCTTCGCCCCGATCGAACGCCGGCTGCTGCGCACCAGGGGTCTGAGCCGCGCGTGAGTACGCCGAGGAGACCCGCCCTGCTCGCCATCGCGCACGGATCGCGCGACCCGAGGCATGCCGCCGCGCTGCGCGTGCTGCTGCGGGCGGTCCGCGACGCGTACCCGGGCCTGCCGGCGGAGCTGGGCTTCCTCGACCTGTGCGGGCCGGACGTACCCACCGCCCTCGCCCGACTGGCCGCGGCGGGGGCCGAGGACGTCGCCGTGGTGCCGTGGTTCCTCAACCACGGCTACCACGTCGGCCACGACATCCCGGCCGTGACGCAGAGCGCGCGCGGTGCGCTGCGTCAGCCGGTCTCGCTCCGCGTCGCGCCGCCGCTCGGGCCGGACACGCTGCTGATGGACGCCGTCGAGCGGCGGCTGAACGAGCAGGGCGTGCACAGCGCCGACGCCGACCTGCGCCTGGCCACGGCGTCGGCGACGTCGGCACCAGCGGCCGACATGATCAGAGACCTGCGGGAGCAGGGCGCGAAGCGCATCGCGGTCGCCGCCTACTTCCTCGCGCCCGGGCTGCTTTACGATCGGGCCCGCGCGGACGCGCTGGCCGCAGGCGTCCCGATCGCCGCACCGCTGACCACGCCCGACGACGAGCCGCCAGCCGAGCTGGTACGCCTCGTCCTCGCGCGGTACGCGCAGGCGACCGTGCGTGAGCCGGCACTCGTCGCCGCGTGATTCTCGCAGTACGCACGAACGGGCCGCTCACCCTCGCAGGAGCGGCCCGTTTCCATCGACACGCAGTGCAGACCGTGCGTACCTCAAGCCTCAGTGCATGTCGCCCGCTGACTCCAGCGACCCGATGGCGTCGTAGCCGGAGAAGGTCACGTCCTTCGGGGTACCCGGGCCGGCAAGGAACTCCGGCAGGCTGAGCACCAGGTCGGGCACGCCGATCACCGCCGAGCTGACCAGTTCCGCGGCGCCGCCGCCGAGGTGGGCGCCGCCCTCGTTCCAGGTCTGCCACACCGAGGTGAAGGTCGGCAGGTCGTCCATCGGCCCCGAGTCGGCCAGCGCGGCGGCGGGGGCGGCAACCGGGAGGGCCAGCGCCGCGGCCCCGATGATGCCCAGGCGGGTCTTGTTCATCATGAACTCCTTGTTCGCGGGATCGTCTCTGCCGGGAGCAACGACCTGCGCAACTCGGAGTTGCACAAACCCACCTTTTCGGCGCAGTCTTCGTATTTTTCTCGCGATCAGCCCGCGAGCAGCCGCTTGCGCTCGACCTCGACGTCGTACTCGCCCGGCGGGTAGGCCGGGCCGATCCGCTCCAGGGCCTCGAGCAGCAGCCGGGTGATCGCGTAGTTGCGATACCACTTGCGGTCCGCCGGGATGACGTACCAGGGCGCGTCCTCGGACGAGCACCGCTCCAGGGCGATCCGGTACGCCTCCTGGTATTCGGGCCACAGCGCGCGCTCATCGACGTCGGCGGGGTTGTACTTCCAGCGCTTCGCCGGCTTGTCGAGACGGGCGAGCAGCCGGTCGCGCTGCTCCTGCGGCGAGATGTGCAGGAAGCACTTGACCAGCACCGTGCCGTTGGCGACCAGGCCCTGCTCGAACTTGTTGATCAGCTGGTACCGCTTGCCGATGATCATCGGCAGCGCGAGCTTGTGCACCCGCGCGATGAGCACGTCCTCGTAGTGCGAGCGGTCGAAGATGCCGATCTCGCCGGCCTCGGGCAGGGCGTTGCGGATCCGCCAGAGGAAGTCGTGCGCGCGCTCCTCCTCGGTGGGCGCCTTGAACGCGGACACGCGGATGCCGTTCGGGTCGAGCTGGCCGACCACGTGCCGTACCGTGCCGCCCTTGCCCGAGGTGTCCATGCCCTGAAGCACCAGCAGCACCCGGCGCGTGCTGTCCCCGCCGCGCGCGGCGGCGAAGAGACGCTCCTGGAGCTCGTCGAGCCGGTCGGCGAGCCCGGGCAGCGCGGCCTCGGCCTCCTCCCGGGAGGAGATGCCCGGCGTCGCGGCCGTGTCGAACGCGGCGAGGTCCACCGGACCGGCAGGCAGCCGCAGCAGCTCGCTGAACCCGCCGTCGGGCTCGGGTCCGGCCTCGGGCTCCGGTCCGGCCCCAGTCTCGAGTTCGGCCCCAGTCTCGAGTTCGGGCTCAGTCTCGGGCTCAGTCTCGGGCTCAGTCTCGGGCTCGGGCTGCCGGTCGGTCACGCCCTTCACCGCGCGGTCATACTCCGCGGCGACGATCTCCTGCGCGACCCGCTCAACCAACCGCTGAGCGCCCTTGGGCCGCAGGGCCTTAGCCGCCTTCGGCCTGGACGCCTTCGGCTTGGCCGGCCTCGGCTCGTCCGACTTCGCCTTCGACGGCTTCAGCCCCGCCTTCGGCGCCTTGCCCGGCTTGGTGCGCGCCTTGCCCTTCTCGCGCTCGGCGCGCCTGCCCTTGCGCTCGCCGCCGGCCTTGCCACCGGGCTTCGCCATGTGATCGCTCCTCAGACGTCGTACGTACATTCGTCTGCGCGCGATTCTCCCATCTCAGCACCAGATCTGCATCATCCGCGCAAACCGTCGTTCATCTCCAGGACAACTGAAAGCCGTGCGGGATTCACCGATCCCCGACAAGCCGCCCGGTGCCTGTCAGCAAGCTCACCGGTGGCACGCCCGGTCGAGCCGGGCTGCGGCAGCGGCTCGGCTGTGCGACGCTGGCCGTGTGCGCCAACTGATTCCCCGGCCGAATCGCGACGCCGAACCCGACCTGACGGTCGTCTACGCGTATCCGGGCCATGCACGCCGGTGGGTGCGGGCGAACATGGTCGCCTCCGTGGACGGCGCGGCGCAGGCCGACGGCAAGTCGGGTGGGCTCTCCGGCGAGGCGGACAAAAGGATCTTCCGCGCATTGCGCGGCCTGGCCGACGTGATCCTGGTCGGCGCCTCCACGGTGCGCACCGAGGGATACGGCCGGCCCGCAGCGCCGCACGAGCGGTTCGCACACGTCCGCGCGCTGGCGGGCCAGGCACCGGTCGCGGCGTTCGCCGTGGTCAGCGCGAGCCTCGACCTCGACTTCGACTCGCCGCTCTACCGCGAGGCGACGGTGCCGACGATCACCGTCACGGTCGCCGACGCGCCGCCGGACCGCCTGGACGCGGCGCACGACGCCGGCGAGGTGATGATCGCCGGAACAGGACGCGCCGACCTCGCCGCGGTGGTAGACCGCCTCGCCGAGACCGGCCGCGGCCGCATCCTGTGCGAAGGCGGCCCGAACCTGCTCGCCGCCATGGCGCACGCGGGCCGCCTCGACGAACTGTGCCTCACCGTCTCGCCGCAGCTGCTCTCCGGCAACGCGAAGCGCGTCCTCGAGGGCCCGGTGCTCGATCCGCCGCTGCCGCTCACCCTGCACACCCTGCTGTTCGAAGACGGTTTCCTGTTCACCCGGCATCTGGTCGCGCAGCGCGGCAGCGGCGACGCCCCGTCGGCCTTTACGCTCGAAGCATGACTTACGAGGTGACGAAGTCCGAGGACGAGTGGCGTGACCAGCTCTCGCCTCAGGAGTACCGGGTCCTGCGCCAGAGCGGCACCGAGCCGGCCTTCACCGGCGAGTACACCGACACCGAGACCGTGGGCGTGTACAACTGCCGCGCCTGCGGCAACGAGCTGTTCCGCTCCGAGACCAAGTTCCACTCGCACTGCGGCTGGCCGTCGTTCTTCGACCCGGCCGACTCCACCGCGGTCGAACTGATCGAGGACCGCGCCTACGGGATGGTGCGCACCGAGGTCCGCTGCGCCCGCTGCGGCTCGCACCTCGGCCACGTCTTCGCCGGCGAGGGCTACCCCACGCCGACCGACCTGCGCTACTGCATCAACTCGATCAGCCTGACCCTCGCGCCGGCCGAGTCCACGCCGAAGCAGTCGCCGACTTCATAACCTGGATGGCCTACATCCACCATGGACACCGCCCGATTCCCGCAGTTATGTGGAAAGCCGTTACGACTCTAGGGAGAGGGGGTGCGTGATGCGCAAGGTCGCTGACTGTCGGGAATTCCCAAGCGAGAAGAACTGCTCGCTGACGATCGCCGGAACCGAGGACGAGGTACTGGCGGCCGCGGCGGAGCATGCCATTTCGGCTCATGGGCACGCCGACACACCAGAGTTGCGCGAGCAGATTCGCGGGATGCTCAAGGACGAGGTCCCGGTCGGCTGATTCTGAAGCGCGGTTGACGCCGCGCCGTAGCCCCGGCGTGGCGCCCGCCGCTGATCGCAGATGCGAGTGGGGAGTTGAGCATGGCGGGCATTGAGCACAAGAACTTCGCCAAGGCGGACGAGAGCCGGCCGTTCGAGGCCGGCACGGGGCACTTGGAGCTGATCAACACCGAGTCCGGACCGGTCGGGCTGGCCACCTTCGAGCCGGGCTGGCGGTGGTCGCGGCACGTCAAGCCGATCGCGGGCACCGAGAGCTGTCAGGCCGAGCACACCGGCTACTGCGTGTCGGGCCGGATGCGCGTGCGGATGGACGACGGCGAGGAGTTCGAGTTCGTCCCGGGCGAGTACGCCCACATCCCGCCGGGCCACGACGCGTGGGTCGTCGGCGACGAGGCCTGTGTCGTGGTGGACTGGCAGGGGTTCGCGGACTACGCCAAGCGGCCGAGCGGGGGGTGATCGTTCTGCGTGATCCCCTGACCTGCTGAAGGCCTTCGGTTCCGGGTCCCGTCCGCGCGCTCGCCCGAGCGGACGGGACCCGGTCCTGTCAGACGGCCGTGGCAGCCTGGAAGCATGGCGACGTGGGAGGACGTGGAGCGCATCGCCCTTGAGCTGCCCGAGACCTTCGAGGGCACGAGCTGGGGATCGCGCCACTGGAAGGTCAGGCACCGCGAGAACGGCAAGAGCTTCGTCTGGGAGCGGCCGCTGGGTAAGCGCGACCTGGAGGCGCTCGGCGACGGCGCGCCACAGGGTCCGATCCTCGGCGCCCGCGTACCCGACCTCGGCGCCAAGGAAGCGGTGCTGGCCTCGGACCCGGAGGTCTACTTCACGATCCCGCACTTCGACGGCTACCCGGCGGTGCTGGTGCGCCTGGACCGCATCGACGTCGCCGCGCTCGAGGAGTTGGTGGTCGAGGCCTGGCTGTGCCGCGTGGCGAAGCGTGTCGCAAAGCATTATCTCGACGAGCACGCGCTTTGAGGTGGGTCGGCCTCTGGCGGCGGGGCCGGCTCCGAGCTTTCCAGCTAGCCAGGCGGGCGGGTGAATCGGCCACAGCTTGACGCCTGCTGATCCTTTGCGGCAGCAGCGCGGATGCGCTTGGCTGAGGGGCATGCGCCTGACCCCGACGGAACGCGACCGGCTGCTGCTTTTCAACGCGGCGCAGCTGGCCCGGGCCCGGCGTGCCCGCGGGTTGCTGTTGAACGTGCCCGAGGCGACCGCGCTGATCGCGGACACCGTCTGCGAGGCGGCGCGGGACGGGCTGCGGCTGGCGGAGGCGATCGAGGCGGGGCGCACCGTGCTGTCCGCCGCCGAGGTACTGCCGGGCGTGCCGGACGTGGTCACCGAGATCCAGGTCGAGGCGGTCTTCGACGACGGCACCCGGCTGGCCGTGATCACCGATCCGTTCCAGGGCGCGGGCTCGCTCGCCGACCGCGCGCCGGGCGCCGTGCTGCCCCGCGAGGAGCCATGGACCACGCCGGGCGGCGCGGGGCGCGAGCTTCAGCCCTCGCCGACGGCGGTGCTCGTGCGCAACCTCGGCGAGGTGCCGATCTCGGTGACCAGCCACTTCCACTTCTTCGAGGTCAACCGGCGGCTGGCGTTCGACCGCGCCGCCGCCTACGGACTGCGGCTGGACATCCCGGCCGGATCCTCGACCCGGTTCGAGCCCGGCGCCGCCGTCGAGGTGCGGCTGGTGCCGATCGGCGGCGCGCGTGTCGCGATCGGCTTCTCCGGGCTGGTGGACGGACCGCTGGACGCACCCGGCGCGCGTGAGGCCGCCATCGCCCGCGCGAAGGCCGAGGGTTACCCGATGGAGTCGCGATGACCACGGACTCACCCGACCCGGGCTCGCCCGGCCTGGACGCGCACGACTATGTGTCCGTACACGGCGCGCGGTCCGGCGACCGGATCCGGCTCGGCGACACGAACCTGGTCATCGAGGTCGAACACGACTCGCAGGCTCCGGGGGACGAGTTCCTGGCCGGCTTCGGCAAGACCGCGCGCGACGGGATGCACCTCAAGGCCGCGGCGGTCGCGCAGACCTGCGACCTGGTGATCAGCAACGTGGTGATCATCGACGCGGTGCTCGGGATCCGCAAGGCGTCGATCGGCATCCGCGGCGGCCGGATCCACGCGATCGGGCGCGCGGGGAACCCGGACACGCTGGACGGGGTGGACGTCGTGGTCGGCACCGGCACGGCGATCGTGTCCGGCGAGGGGCTGATCGCGACGGCCGGAGCGATCGACACCCACGTGCACCTGCTCTCGCCGCGCATCATGGAGGCCTCGCTCGCCTCCGGGGTCACCACGATCATCGGCCAGGAGTTCGGGCCGGTGTGGGGCGTCGGGGTGAACTCGCCGTGGGCGCTGCGGCACGCGTTCAACGCGTTCGACGCGTGGCCGGTCAACATCGGCTTTCTGGCGCGCGGTTCGTCCTCCGATCCGGCTCCGCTGATCGAGGCGCTGGTCGAGGGCGGCGCGTCCGGCTTCAAGGTGCACGAGGACATGGGCGCGCACGCGCGTGCCCTCGACACGGCGCTGCGCGTCGCAGAGGACTACGACGTGCAGGTCGCGCTGCACACGGATGGCCTGAACGAGTCGTTGAGCGTCGAGGACACGCTGTCCGTGTTGGAGGGACGCACGATCCACGCGTTCCACATCGAGGGCTGCGGGGGCGGGCACGTGCCGAACGTGCTGCGGCTGGCCGGCGAGCCGAACGTGATCGGCTCCTCCACCAACCCCACGCTGCCGTTCGGCCGCGACGCGCTCGGCGAGCACTTCGGCATGATCGTGTCGGCGCACGGGCTGAAGACCGACCTGCCCGGCGACGCGGCGCTGGCCCGCGACCGGATCAGGGCCGGAACGATGGGGGCCGAGGACGTGCTGCACGACCTCGGCGTGATCGCGATTACGTCCTCTGATGCGCAGGGCATGGGGCGCGCGGGCGAGACGGTCCGGCGCACGTTCGCGGTCGCGGACAAGATGAAGGCCGAACGCGGCGCGGAACACGAGCGGCACGACAACGACAGGGTGCTGCGGTACGTCGCGAAGCTGACGGTCAATCCGGCCGTCGCGCACGGCCTGGCGCACGAGATCGGCACGCTGGAGGTCGGCAAGCTGGCCGACATCGTGCTGTGGGATCCCGCGCGGTTCGGCGCGAAGCCGTACCTCGTGCTCAAGGCGGGCTTCCCGGCCTACGGCGTGGTCGGCGACCCGAACGCCTCGACCGACCGGTGCGAGCCGCTGGTCTACGGCCCGCAGTTCGGCGGACACGGCGCCACCGCCGCGGACCTGTCGGTCGCGTTCGTCGCGCAGGCCCTCACCGGGGAAGGGATGCCGACGCGGCGGCGGCGGGTAGCGGTGCGCGGCACCCGCGGCATCGGGCCGAGCGCGATGGTACGCAACAGCCGCACCGGCGCGGTCCGGGTCGCCCCGGCGACCGGCCTGGTCACCCTCGACGGTGAGCCGATCGAATCAGGGCCCGCAGACACGGTCCCGCTGTCCCGGCTCTATTTTCTCTAGTATCCGGTAGGAGCGCGCGAGCCATGACCACACCAGCAGAGCACGGATACGCCATGCCGGCCGAATGGCACCCGCACGAGCGCACCTGGATGGCCTGGCCCGCCGAGGGCTACCTGCTCGGCGACAACCCCGACGAGGCGTACCGCGCCTGGTCTCAGGTCGCGAACACGATCGTGCGCTACGAGCCGGTGACGATGATCGCGGACCCCGCGGCGACCGCCTCGGCGCACCGGTGGCTCGACCCCGGCGTGACCGTCGTCGAGCGGCCGCTGGACGACGCCTGGATGCGGGACATCGGCCCAAGCTTCCTGACCCGCCCTGCGGCCGACGGCGCTCCGGCGGGGCTGGCCGCCGCGGACTGGGTCTTCAACGGCTGGGGCGCGCAGGCCTGGGCGAGTTGGGGCAACGACGCCGGGATCGCCGAGACGGTGGCCGAGCTGTCCGGGGCACGCCGCTTCGCCTCGCCGATGGTCAACGAGGGCGGCGGCTTCCACGTGGACGGCGCGGGCACGGTGCTGGTCACCGAGACCGTGCAGCTCGACCCCGGCCGCAACCCGGGCTGGACGCGCGAGCAGGTCGAGGCGCAGCTGCGCGGATTCCTCGGCGTGCGCAAGGTGATCTGGCTGCCGCGCGGCCTGACCCGCGACTACGGCGAGTTCGGCACGCGCGGCCACGTCGACATCGTGGCGGCGTTCGTGAAACCGGGCGTCGTGGTCGTACATTCGCAGCCTGATCCGAGGCACCCCGACTACGAGGTCTGCCGGGAGAACGCGGCGATCCTGCGCGCGAGCGACGACGCCGCGGGCCGCCGCCTCGAAGTGGTCGAACTGCCCGCGCCGACCGTCCTCGAGGAGGACGGCGAGCCGGTGGACTACTCGTACGTCAACCTCTACCTGGCGAACGGCCTGACGCTGATGTGCGGCTTCGACGATCCGCGCGACGAGCAGGCCGCGGACATCCTCGCCAAGCTGCTGCCGGAGCGGAAGATCGAGTTCGTGGACGCCCGGCCGATCTACGCGCGCGGCGGCGGGATCCACTGCATCACCCAGCAGCAGCCGCGGGTCTGATCACGCGGGCCGGGTCGCCGGCCCCTACGGCAGCGACTCGACGATCTCGGCGACGGAGCGGCGACGGCCGGTGAAGAAGGGGATCTCCTCGCGCACGTGCCGCCGCGTCTCCGAGCCGCGCAGGTGCCGCATCAGGTCCACGATCCGGTGCAGCGCGTCGGCTTCGAAGGCGAGCAGCCACTCGTAGTCGCCGAGCGCGAACGCGGGGACGGTGTTCGCGCGCACGTCGGGGTACTCGCGCGACATCTGGCCGTGCTCGGCCAGCAGGCGGCGGCGCTCGGCGTCGGGCAGCAGGTACCACTCGTACGAGCGCACGAAGGGGTAGACCGCGGCCCAGGCCTTCGGCGCCTCGCCGGCCAGGTACGCCGGGATGTGGCTCTTGTTGAACTCGGCCGGGCGGTGCAGCGCCATGCTGGACCACACCGGCGTGCACGCGCGGCCCAGCGCGGTCTTGCGCCAGCGCGAGTAAGCGTCCTGAAGCGCCTCGGCCGATTCGGCGTGCCACCAGACCATCAGGTCCGCGTCGGCGCGCAGGCCGGAGACCTCGTACGTGCCGCGGACGACCACGTCCTTCTCCGCGAGGTCGGCGTACAGCTCATCGACCTCCTGGCCGTAGTCGGCGCGGCCGCCCTCGGGCAGCGGCGCGACGGCGCGGAACACCGACCACGCCGTGTAACGGATCACCTCGTTCAGCTCGCGGGCCTTGCGGCTGATCGGTGCTGCGTCGGTGTCGGCGGCGTCGCTCATGGCTTGGGTCGTTCCTTCCCTCACGGTGTCTCCGGTTCTGCCCCTCATTGTCGCGCGAGGGCCGCGACGGCGTTGCACGCGGAGGCTATGCAGGCCGGGATGCCGACGCCGTCGTACGCCGCTCCGGCCACCGCGATGCCGCCGGGCAGCGCGGCGCGAAGCGCGGCGACCCGGTCGAGGTGGCCGACGGCGTACTGGGGCAGCGCGCCGAACCAGCGCTGCACCTGCGTGTCTACCGGCGTGGCCGACAGGCCGATCGCGTCGGCGAGGTCGGCGAGCCCCGCCTTCGCCAGGTCCTCGTCGTCGCGTTCGAGGTCCTTCTCCTCGCCGTGCCGGCCGAGTGAGACGCGCAGGATCACCAGGTTGCCTGCGGCGTGCGCGAGCCATGGCCACTTGGCGCTGGAGAAGGTCGAGGCCTTGATCGTCCGGCCGTCCACCGGCGGGACGAGGAAGCCGGAGCCGGGCAAGCCGTCCGGGCCGATCGCCGCGGCGGGGAACGCGAAGGTCACGATGGCCATCGACGCGTACTCGACCTCGGCGAGCCGCGTCGCGGCCGCGGGAGCGTGCCCGGCCAGCAGCCGTGCCGCCGCGGGAGCGGGGACGGCGAGGATCACGGCGTCGGCGTCGAGCACCTCGCCGTGGGAGCGCCCGGCGCCGTCGGCGAGCTCCAACCGCCAGCCTTCAGCGGTCTTGGTCAGGGCGCTGACGCCGACTCCGGTGCGGATGTCCGCGCCGTGCCTCGTCGCGTCGGTGGCGGCGGCGATCGGCAGCCGGCCGACGCCGCCGCGGATTCCGGCGAACACCGGGCCGCCGGCGCCGCTGCCCGCGCCGCCCGAGCG
>JBKOWZ010000282.1:0-24131 GCA_046724665.1 Actinomycetota bacterium | reverse complement strand
CCGCACGACCCCGCGTTCTTCCTACATCGAACATGACAGTTTCCTATTCCCGAGAATAGCGGTCCCAGGCCCGGCCCGAAACAAGGCAGCCGAACCGCGGAAGTGAATTGAAGCGGAAATGGACCGGAAACAGAAAAGGCCACACAGGCGTCGGGTAGAACACCCGCCGATCCCGACCCGTCTAGACCCAGACGAGAAACAGGCGGCCCCCGAGACCTCCTGAACACCACGGAAAATGGCATACGTCTACCCCAATCTGTCAGGCGCGAATGAGATGTCCGTCTCGAAGGAGAGGGAAGAATCCGACAGCCGCGGCCGGCTGTTTGAGTGCGACGAGCGGCCCCAGAACCGTGAAGCCGGCAACCCCGGACGCCGGAGGTCTAATTCAGGTTGGGTACTTCGCCTCGGGTGATCACCTAGGGACTGCTGTAGACCTTCTGTAGTCCGGCCACCGAATTGGACATGGCGAGGTGGTCGGCGTTCCAGGTATTGAAGAAGCTCCAGCGCATATCAGTCGTGGACTCCTCCAGGCCGGAGATGATGCGGTTGCCGTACTGGCTGTAGAGGTAAGACAGCAGGTTCACCGCCTGCCGTGTGGCTGCCGGCGAAACCGGGCTCACGCAACAGCCGGGCAGTAGGGCGGCGCCACCCGAGGTGATCCACTTCCGATTGGCGGCGGCCGGGCGGGGTCTGGCCTGTGATCGTTTTGCGGGTGAATAGTAGATATGTTCCACTCCATCGTGGCACGTTGGATTTTGTTCAACCGCGGCGCGCCAGGGGGCACCTTCAGCAAGGTCCGGGGCGACTCCCCTGGAGGCACATCCGACACCGTAGAATCGATGGGGGATTTCGACAAGACGTGTGGCAAAAAAATGAACACGTCCCAACACACCTGGACAGAGCCCTACGCGCGGCTACGATGCAGGCGTTCCGTTCCGCCAACCCGCAGAATCGACCTGGCACCCGACGGCGAACGTTGCCCGGACGGGCGACCCTCCACAGGTCCCGAAGATCCCGCAGCAGCTTGGCGCTGCCTTGCCTCACGTGGCAATGAGCACGACAGCAGGGGACTCGACCCCAGATTTCCCCGCGTGCTCCGCCCGGATCGACCTCGTCGATGTTGTATGGCGTGCTGATCTGCACTGGCGCAGCGCCAGTCCCCGCTACCCCGACGTCCTGGCCACCCCACGCCGCGAACGCGCACGCATCCGCAGCGAGAAGAGCATCCGTTGGGGCGGCCGACCGCTGGTCACCGCAGCTTGACAAGCGCTGCCCGAGCGAACAGTCCCGGTCACCGCACTAGGTGGACGGCGGCTTCTGAGTTCCTCGGTGTGGCCGGGCAACCTTTCCGCTCTCCAGGAGGACCACTCCAGGTCGTCGATTCGACTGGAACGGCCAAAGGAGAACACCTATATGTACCCCTCGCGTCCTCGCCGCCGATGGCGGCCCGCGTTCGCGACCGCCGTCTCGGCAACCGCGCTCGCGGCCGTGGCCGGTTGCGCCACACCAGCGGCCACAGAGGCTGCCTCAGGCGCGGTGGTCGCCGGGACGACCACGGCCGCCACGGGGATCCCGTCGCCATCGCGCTCGTCCGCCTCGAGCACCCCAACGCCGTCGCACTCGCCCGCCTCGTCCGCCCCGAGCACACCGTTGCCTCCCCCGGCGAAGACCAGCGGGTCGTCGTCGAACGGTCCCACGAGCCATCCGCCCGGCGGCATACTGTCGCAGGTACACATCGGCGGCCGGGTCGAGGTCAAAGGCAACACCGTGCAGTACAGCTGGCCCGGCGTCTACTTCGAGGGCTGGTTCCGGGGCACCGGGGTGGGGATCGTGCTGAACGACTCGGCCGCCGACTACGAGGTCCAGATCGACGGCGCGACCGTCGCCACGCTGGTGACGCCCGGTCAGACCACCCGCTGGGTCAACGGCCTGAGCAACACCGATCACACCGTACGCCTCGTGAAGCGCAACGACAGCCCGGGGAACGTCAGCGAGTTCGGCGGGTTCGTCGCCGCTCCCGGCGGAGTGATCCTCACCGGGCCGGGGGCCCGGAGCCGGCAAATCGAATTCATCGGTGACTCGCTGACGGTCGGTTATGGCAATACGTCCACCGGCCGGGACTGCACTGGCGATCAGATACGCCGCACCACCGACACAGACCTCAGCTACGGCGCGATAACGGCCCGCCAACTGTCCGCCGACTACCAAATCAACGCGATCTCCGGTCTTGGGATGGTGCGCAACTACAACGGCGGCAGCCCGGGTACCACCTACCGGACGTACTACGACCAGGGGCTGTTGAACGGGTCCGGTGACGTATGGAACCCCGGCACGTGGCGGCCCCAGCTCGTCATGGTCTACCTCGGCACCAACGACTTCTCGACCGCCCTCAACCCTGGCGAGCCGTGGACGGCGGACAGCCTCGTCACCGACTACCGCAGCGCCTACAGCGCCTTCCTGCAGAAGCTGCGCACCCGCTACGGCGCCAAGACGATCATCGTGGCCATCGGCACCGGCTCGTTCGCGAACTACGTCCAGCAGGTGGTACAGCAGCGCGTCGGCGCGGGCGACAGCCGGGTCCGCTACTGGTTCCTCGACGGCAGCGGCCTGGACTTCACTGGCTGCAATTATCACTACTCCACACACGATGACCGGGTCATCGCCGGCCGACTCAGCGCGTTCATCGGCAGCCTGTCGCTGGGCTGGTAGCCGGCGGACGCCAATAGGCAGACACTCGCGAGCACGAATGCGCCCAGGGAGCACCGGCGCCCTGGGCGCACAAGCACCCGATCAGCCTCGACCTCCCGACACTCATCCTCAGGGATCGAGGTCGGGCAGCGAGGATCGCTTTCAGCCAGCGCCGAAAGCCGACGCAGGCCTCACGCGGGCTCTGTCGTCGTCTCAGGCGTTGCCGTCACCGCCGGACGTCGTTGGAGTCCCGGGCGCACCCAGGGCGGTAGCAGCCTTTCGCTCGGAGTGACTGATCCGGGTATGCGGAGGCTGTCGCGGCCGCACTGAACGAATTCGTCCCGAGCCACCGTGTAGTCGTCGAACGCCTGCTCCCACTGGCGCATATCGACGGGCAGGTGGCCTCGGACGATCCACTCGAGGCGCCACGCGCACTCGTTGAGTTTGTGCACTGCTTGCATGCTCTTCGGGTCGGCGAGAAGACGGACCGTCTCGATGAGGACCGCGCGCCGGTCCTCGGCCGCGGACAGCAGGGCGAGCCCTGACTCGTCGGCGGCCAACGGCTCGGGATTCTTGTTGAGTCCCATGGTCGCCGCGATGCGACTGGCGATCAGCACCTTCGCCCGGATCGCGTTGCTGTAGTCGGCGTAGGCGGCCAGCCGACGCTCGTCCCAACGGGCTTCCTGCCGACGCCGCCAGCTGGCCCGTTCCGCGAGAGCCGTCACGCCGTACGACGTTCCAGCACCCAGAGCGACACCGATCAGAGTCGGGAGCTGATCCACGAAGCTCATCTGCGCCTCCCCCTAAAGCTCTGCGTTACCCGGCTGACAGTATCCGAGCGCTGAGGGAGTGACTACGACGGCATCCGGCGCGCTTCAGGGCTAAGGCGATGAGCGATGAGCGTTCGATAGCTTCGCACGAGCCCGGATAGGCTCTTGCCCGTGGTGGATGATCCGTCAACGACCGTACTCGTCGATATGGATGGCGTGCTGGCCGACTTCGACCGCGCTGTGGTCGAGGCGCTTCAGGATGCCTTCCCCCAACTGCGGAAAGCCAACGCGCGGACGGAGTTCCAACTCAGGCGGGCGTTTCCGGAGTGCGAGCGTGAGATCCGCAAGGAGACGCAACGCCTGATGTTCTTCCGCACGCTCCCATTGATCGACGACGCCATCGACGGCTGGAAGCGTATCGAGGCTGCCGGATTCAGCCCTCGGGTGTGTAGTTCGCCCTTACCGGGCAGCCTGCTGTGTTCCTGGAACAAGCGGGCCTGGCTGCGGCAATACTTCGGCACGGAAGCAGCCAGGCGCGCCATCATCGACAACGACAAGGCAGCCCACCAGGGCATCGCACTGATCGACGACAGAACCGACATCGCCGGGTCCGACCAGGCCCCGTGGCAGCTGATCCTCTTCGACACCTCATATAACCGGCACCACGATGCGCCACGGCTCTACGGCTGGCGAGACCCACAACTGCCCGCGCTGCTTGACCGTGCACGTGACCGGTACCGCCGCCGATAGAGGTAGGCGGCCGGAGATCAGGGAACTACACGCGGCGGTGACTCACGCCGGGGCGGAGGCGGGAGCGGGGCCGCTGCTGCTGCGCAGGGAGATCGGGGGTGCGAGCAGCCGGTGCTTGGGCGCGGTGTTCGGTTCCGCGATGCGCTCGATCAGCAGCTCGACGGCGATGGACCCCATCTCCAGCGCGGGCACGTCGGCGGCGGTCAGCTGCGGGTGGAACTCCTCGGCCCAGTGCTTGGCCGCGACTCCGACGATGGAGAACCGGCCGGGGATGTCGCGCCCCGCACGCTCCAGCGCGCGCTGCACGCCGGGCAGCGCCGCCTCGTTGATGGTCGCGATGGCGGTGACCTCGGGATGGGACGCGAGGATCTGTTCCACGCAGGCGTCACCCGACGGCGCGTCGTCGGCGCAGCAGAACTCCAGCCCGGTCAGGCCGCGCTGTTCGACCGCGGTGATGAAGCCGTCGCGCGCGCGGTGGCCGGGGCCGTAGCCGGAGGCGAGCAGTTCGGCGGACCGGTTGATCAGCGCGATGTTCCGATGCCCCAGATCGGCCAGGTGGCTCACGCAGCGGCCGATCAGCGTCGCGTAGTCCACATCGACCCAGCAGGTGCCGTAGGGCTGCGCGGTGTGGCCGATCGTCACAAAGGGCATGCCGGCCTGCTGTAGTCGGGTGACGCGGGGGTCCTCGAGCCGGATCTCCATGACGATCACGCCATCGACGCGGCGGCCGCTCACGAGCCGTTCGAACGAGCGGTCGTGGTCGCCGCCCGAGGGTGAGAGCAGTACGTCCAGATCGACGCGCGACGCGGCCTCCAGGACACTGGCGACGAACTCCAGCTGCATGTACGTCAGCCGGCTGCCGGCCGGCGGGATGACCAGCCCGAGCGTGCGGGTGCGGCCCTCTTTCAGGGCGCGCGCGGCGGCGTTCGGCCGGTAGTCGAGCTCGTCGATGACATCCTGGATCCGCTTGCGCGTCGCCTCCGACACCGTGCGCTTGCCGCTGAGCGCGTACGACACGGTGCTGCGCGACACGCCGGAGCGGCGGGCGATCTCCCCGATGTTCATCGAACTCCTTACGACGGCTCGACTCGGGCTGTCGAACCGATTCGCCCCAGTGTAACCAGGGTAGGGCGTGTATTCAACGAACGCGAGGCATTGACTGCCTCCCGTCACAGGCCTATCGTCTGTCGAACCGATTCGCCGAAACGGTTCGACAGACTGCCCAGCTCGGCGAACGGCCAGGACTCCACGTGCACGGCTCACCCCCGACCCACGTTCTCGGAAGGGAAGAGAAAGTCGATGAAGACTGTCATCTCCAGGCGGCGCGCGACCGTCGCGGGGCTAGCCGCGATCGCGCTGGCCATCAGCACCGCGGCTTGCAGCTCGTCAGCATCCGGCGGTTCGTCTGCATCTGGTACGTATACGATTTGGGATCCGTATCCGCAGTTTGAGAGTGGCTCGGCGTGGGTGCGGTTGTTGGAGGGGTGCGGCGCGTCGGCGGGGGTGAAGGTCGAGCGTACGGGCTTCGATACCACGGGTTTGACGAGCAAGGTGTTGCTGGCGGCGCAGCAGGGTGCGGCGCCGGATGTGTTGATCGTGGACAACCCGGTGGTCTCCACCCTGGCGGGGGGCGGGGTGTTGACCGATACGGGCACGACGGGGCTGGATACCTCGACGGTGCAGCCGAACCTGTTGGCGGCCGGGCAGGTGAACGGGAAGACCTATGGTGTGCCGATCGGGGCGAACACCCTGGCGTTGTACTACAACGTGGGTGTCCTCAAGGCCGCGGGGGTCGATCCGGCCGGGGTGCGGGACTGGGCGTCGCTGACGGCCGCGCTGGCGAAGGTCAAGGCGAGCGGCAAGAAGGGGATCACGTTCTCGGCGATCGGGACGGAGGAGGGCAGCTTCCAGTTCCTGCCCTGGTTCTGGGGCGCGGGGGCGGCGTTGACGGACCTGTCTTCGCCGCAGGCGGTGGCCGCACTCTCGCTGTGGTCGGACTGGCTGAAGGAGGGCTACGCGCCGCACTCGGTGCTCCAGGACACGCAGACCACCAGCTGGCAGCAGTTCGCCACCGGCCAGTACGCGTTCAGCGAGAACGGCACCTGGCAGCTGGGCAACGCGAGCAAGGCAGGGTTCGCCTACGGGGTCATCCCGATTCCGGCGCAGAGCGGCGGCACCGCGCCAGCGCCGACCGGCGGCGAGTTCGTGACCGTGCCGGTACAGTCCGACACGGCGCGCTACGCGACCAGCAAGAAGATCGTCTCCTGCCTGACCAGCGCGGACAACGCGTACACCACCGATACCACGCTGTCCTACATCGCGGCGGACGCGAGCGTGCAGCACAAGCAGCAGACCGCTGACAGTGCACTGATACCGTGGGTGCAGGCCGTGCAAGCGGCCAAGGGCCGTACCAGCGACAACCTCGGCACCAAGTACCCGAAGATCTCCCAGCAGCTGTGGACCGCGGTACAGGCCGCGCTGTCCGGCACCGCCAGCCCGCAGGCCGCGCTCAGCGCCGCGCAGGACGCGGCCAAGTCCGCCACCCGCTAGCCACGCGCCGGGACGATACGTGAACGACACCACCCGGACGGCGGCGGCGCCCGTGCGCGCGCGCCGCCGCCGTTCGATCCACACCAGCCAGTGGGCCGCCTGGGCGTTCATCGCGCCGGTCGCCGCATACCTGGCGCTGTTCTACGCCTACCCGATGTACAAGAACCTGGATCTGAGCCTGCGCAACTACACGGTCGCCTCGTTCGTGCACGGCGGCGCCCCCTACAGCGGGCTGGCCAACTACCGCACCGTGTTCGCGGACCCCACCTTCGGCCCGGCGCTGACCCACACGATCCTGTTCACCGGCGCCTCGCTGCTCTTCCAGTACACGATCGGGATGGCCCTCGCGCTGTTCTTCCACCAGCACTTCCCCCTGTCCGCGACCCTGCGCGCCCTGTTCCTGGTGCCCTGGCTGCTCCCGCTGATCGTCTCCGCCTCCACCTGGGCCTGGATGCTCGACACCGACTCCGGCATCGTCAACTACACCCTGCACCTGGTCGGCATCGCCCCCATCGACTGGCTCACCTCACCGCACTGGTCCCTGACCTCGGTGACCATCGCCAACATCTGGATCGGGATCCCGTTCAACCTCGCCCTGCTCTACAGCGGCCTGCAAACCATCCCACCCGCCCTCTACGAGGCCGCCGCCCTCGACGGAGCCGGCCCCTGGCAGCGCTACCGCCACATCACCTTCCCGCTGCTGCGCCCCGTCACCGCGATCACCCTGCTGCTCGGCCTGATCTACACCCTCAAGGTCTTCGACATCATCTGGATCATGACACGCGGCGGACCGGTGAATTCCTCCACCACCCTCGCGACCTGGTCCTACCAGCTCGGCTTCGGCAACCTGCTGCCCGCGTTCGGCCCCGGCGCCGCCGCCGGCAACCTCCTGGTCGTCATCGCCCTCGCCTTCGCCCTGCTCTACATCCGCACCCAACGCAAGACACGGGCAGTACAACCATGACGCCCTCACGCCCCCCGGCAGTACGCCGCCGCAGCCTCGGCAAGACCCTGCTCGGCCTCGTCCTGACCGCCCTGATGCTCTACCCGGTCTACTGGATGCTCAACGCATCCCTCACCCGCGACCAGGACCTTCGCAAGACTCCCCCCAACCTGCTGCCTCTGCACCCCACCCTCGACGGCTACCGCGCCGTCCTGCACGAGCAACTCCCGTACCTGGGCACCAGCCTGCTCGTCGCCCTCGCGACCGTCGCACTCACCGTGCTGTTCGCCGCCCCTGCCGGCTACTCACTGGCCAAACTCCACCCCAAAGGCGCAGGAACCCTCACCCTCCTCCTGCTGGCCGCACAGATGATCCCCGGGATCATCATGGCCATGGGTTTCTACACCATCCTGCTCAACACCCACCTCATCAACACCCTGCCCGGTCTCATCGCCGCCGACACCACCCTCGCCGTCCCGTTCGCCGTCCTGCTCTACACCGCCTTCATCCGCAGCATCCCCGACGAGCTGCTCCAAGCCGCCCGCACCGACGGCGCCGGCCCCCTGCGCACCTTCACCGCCATCGTGCTGCCGCTCTCCCGCAACACGACCATCACCGTCGCCCTGTTCACCTACCTGTGGGCCTGGTCCGACTTCCTCTATGCCGCCACCCTCGACCCCGCCGGCCCCCACCAACCCATCACCCTCGGCATCTACCACTACATCGGCAACAACAACCAGCAATGGAACGCCATCATGGCCACCGCCACCATCGCGTCCATCCCCGCCACCGCGCTGCTCACCCTCGCCCAACGCCACATCAGTGCCGCAATCACCACCGGCGCAGTCAAGGACTAGCCCCCGACGAAATGAGAACTTCGCGCATGCCGCCCGCCCGCACCGGCCTCAGCTTCTCCATCCGCGACATCCCGTTCAGCCGCTTCGGGGCCTGGTTCAACATCTCGCCGGTGACCGCGCAGAACACCTACGCCCCCGACCTGCACCTGATCTCGCACCAAACCGGGATGCACCCGGTGCTGCGCCTGGTCCCCGTCCTCGGCGGCGCGCGGGCCGAGACCACCGTCACCGCGACACCGACGCTGCTGACCTGGTCGCTGGACGGAGACCCGCACCACGGCGCCGGCACGGGATCCGGCCGGATCGAGCTGGTCTATGAGAGCGTTGACACAGTGCGGCTGCGCGGCGAAGGCCTCGGCCTGCACGTGATCGCGGCCGATCCGGCGCTCACCCCGTTCAGCGGCACGTACCTCTACCGCGATCCGGTGGACGGCGCGCACGTTTTCACCGTGTACGAGACCGGGCGACGCTATCGGGTCACCGTGTTGGCCGGAGACGCGGCGCAGGCCGTCGGGCCGCAGCGCCTCGGCGCCGGCGAGCGCGCACTGCACCTGTCCGAGTCCGGCGGGATGTGGGAGATCGCGATCGAGGAATACGACAGCAGCCGGCCGCCCTACCGCCCCACGGGGCCGGGGTCCTTCGGGCAGCTCGCCGACGCGGCGCGGGCCGAATTCGACGCCTTCGTCGATGCGGTCGCCCCGTGGCGCAGCGAGCGCACTCCGGCCGCGGCGCTGGCCGCCTACGTGCTGTGGTCGGCCACGGTCCGGCCGGCCGGGTTCGCGCGCCGTCCCGCGGTGCTGATGTCGAAGCACTGGATGGACAAGGTGTGGAGCTGGGACCACTGCTTCAACGCGCTCGCCCTCGCCCCGGGGCTGGCGGACCTGGCCTGGGACCAGTTCGCGCTGCCGTTCGACCACCAGGACCAGGCCGGCGCGCTGCCCGACTCGGTGACCCACTCGGAGATCCTCTACAACTACGTCAAGCCCCCGATCCACGGCTGGGCTCTGAATCATCTCAGGGCACGAATATCGGAGCCGCTGCCACGCGCCGAGCTGGCCGCGGCGTACGAACGGCTGGGGCGCTGGACCCGGTACTGGCTGGACGCACGGCGGGCCCCGGGCGGCGACCTGCCGCACTACCACCACGGCAACGACAGCGGCTGGGACAACGCCACCACCTTCGACCCCGAGCGCGTGATCGAGTCCGCCGACCTCGCCGCGTTCCTGGTGGTGCAGATGAGGACTCTGTCACGGCTGGCCGAGGAGCACGGCGACGCCGCGGCCGCCACGCGGTGGACGCAGGCCGCGGACAGTATGCGTACAGCCCTGATCGAGCAGCTGTGGGACGGCGAACAGGAACGCTTCGTCGCGCGCGGGATGGACAGCGGCCGGACGTGGACCAGTGCGAGCCTGCTGGACCTGATGCCCGTGGTGCTCGGCGACGAGTTGCCCGCCGAGGTGATGGCCGCCCTCGCGCAGCGCATCAAGAACCACCTGACCGAGTTCGGCCTGGCCACCGAGCACCCGTCCTCGCCGCACTACCAGAGCGACGGATACTGGCGCGGGCCGGTCTGGGCGCCGAGCACGATCCTGATCGAGGACGGGCTGCGCCGCGGCGGGCACCCGGATCTGGCCGACGAGATCAGTGCCAGGTTTCGGAGGCTGTGCGAGCAGTCCGGCTTCGCGGAGAACTTCGACGCGTTGACCGGGGCCGCGCTGCGCGACCGCGCGTACACCTGGACCGCCAGCGCCTACCTGATCCTCGCCGCCGCCTGGGAACGGCGAGCGTCGCGATAGGCGAGCGAGCCGCGCGGTCCCAAGCACACGACGGGAACGTTGACCGGGTATGCCCCCGGCCGTACCATCCCATCGAATCGTTTGCGCGAATCGATTCGACTGATCATGCGCCACAGCGACGTGGCGCCGACCCGAGGAGTTCGCCCATGAGGGTGAGATCAAAATTCGGCCGTCTCGCGTTGGCGGCCGCGGCGACACTGGCCCTGCCGCTGGCGATGCTGGCACCGACCGCGGGCCACGCGGCCGCCGGCGTTTCGCTGAGCGTGAACCTGGCCTCGGCGCGAGGCCCCTCGACCGGGGTCGGCGAGGGCTTCCTGTACGGCTTCAGCCAGGACGGCACGCAGCCGGCCGACCAGTTCATCGCACCGCTGGGGATGAACGCGTTCCGCGGCGGCGGCTGGTTCTCCGGCGGCTGGATCAAGGACAACTACACCTTCGGCTCCGCGACCCAGGCCGACATCGACTCCATCCTCGCCGAGGCCAGGCGCCTGACCCAGTCGCCGTACCACGCGCAGTACCAGGTGCTGCTCACCGACCTCTACGGCCTCAACGGCGGTCAGCCGTCGAACACGATGTACCCCTGCGACAACGGCAACTGCACGAACTGGGCAACTTTCATCGACCAGACGGTGACCGCGCTCCAGGCTTCGGGCCTCAAGCTCGCCTACGACATCGACAACGAGCCGGACATCTCGGTCTTCTGGAAGGCCGGGGTCAACAGCACGCAGTACTTCAACATGTGGGACACCGCGTACCGGGAGCTGCGTAAGGTCGCCCCCGGCGCCACGATCGTCGGCCCGTCCTTCGCGTACACCCCGCTGAGCGCGCCGGGGCAGTGGAACACCTGGTTCGCACACGTCAAATCCGCGGGCACCGTCCCGGACATGATCACCAACCACCTCGAGGGCGACGTCGATGACCCGGTGACCGTCGGCAACGCGCTCAACAGCGGCCTGTCCTCGTCCGGGATCGGTTCGCGTCCGCTGTCGGCCAACGAGTACCAGCCCGCTGACCGGCAAACCGCGGGCGTCACCGCGTGGTACCTGGCACGGTTCGCCCAGTCCGGGTACACCAACGCGATGCGCGGCAACTGGGTGTGCTGCATCACCCCGAACCTGACCGGCGTGCTCACGCAGTCGGGCGGGACCTGGCAGCCGACCGGCAACTGGTGGGCGCTGCGCGACTACGCGGACATGACCGGCACGCTGGTGAACACCTCAGGGCAGATAGGCTCCACGGCGATCTCAGCCTCCGCAGACAGCACGGCCAAGCGCGCCGTCGCCATCATCGGGGACTCCAACGGGTTCACCGGCGGCGCCTCGGTGACGTTCAACGGCCTGTCGTCGCAGTCCTGGCTGTTGTCGAGCACCGGCAACGTCCACGTGCGCGTTGACCGCATTCCGGACCAGGCGCCGCTGTCCGCTCCGCAGGTCGTCTACAACCAGGACGTGAACGGTAGTAGCGGCTCGATCACGGTGCCGCTCAACTTCCAGGCCACGCACGACGCCTTCGCGGTCTACCTGACCCCGGGTGGAACCTCGACCGGTGGCGGCAACAGTGGTCCGCTGCACGCTGTCGGCGCGGGTAAGTGCCTTGACGATCCGAACTCGACGACGACGCAGGGTACGCAGATGCAGATCTACACCTGCACCGGCACTGCGAACCAGACCTGGACGAAGACCTCCTCCGGTCAGATCACCGTGACCGTCTCCGGCCAGACCTTCTGCCTGGACGCCAACGCGCAGGGCACGACCAACGGCACGAAGGTGATCATCTGGTCCTGCAACGGCCAGGTGAACCAGCAATGGAACTTCAACGCCAACGGCACCATCACCGGAGTCCAGTCAGGCCTCTGCCTCGACGTGACCGGAGCCTCCACGGCCAACGGCGCGCTGGTCGAGCTGTGGTCCTGCAACGGCGGCAGCAACCAGCAATGGACCCTCGGATAACGCACTAAACAGACCCGCCAGACCCACACCCGAGCGGCAGCGCAGCCAGAACCCACAGGCTGCGCTGCCGCTCACGTTTTATGCGAACAACCTTCCTGCACCAGGGAACCGAGACCCACTACTGCTGCTGAGCCGGTCCCAGGCGATCAGTCGGTCCAAGGCTGGAGTAGATCGTCCGGGCCGAAGACCGCGTCCACGTGTTCGGCGGTGCTGCCCGATCGGCTCACGGCGAGCAAGGGGATCGGCTCCTCGGTCACGCGGTCGCGGTGCCGTTGCAGTGCGACCAGGTCATGCGCGTCGAACGGCGCTTTCTCAAGCCACTTGACGGAGCCCAAGAACATCAGCTTCCGGGCGACCGGTTCCCTGTCCGCGCCGACGATGTCGATTTCCACGTCGTTGCTCCGGGTCCAATATCCACCGACGATGGACGCCGCGGGGATGTCCCGGCTCGGCAGCAGGCGCAGGAGCGACTCGCGCACCAGCGGCTCGATCGCCCGGCCCCGCCATGCCGGCCATCCCCGCCTGATCCTCTCCAGGGTCAGATCCGAGCGCATCCGGTCGATCTCCGCACGGTGTGATGCCAGGAACGCGAAGTAGAAGCGCAGGTAGGAGTCCGTGATCCGATAACGGCGCTCCTTCGAGGGGCGCAGCGAAACCGGTAGCTCGGCGGCGACGATCCGCTTTGCGACCAGGAGGTCCGCCGCACGTGCGAGAGTCGAGTGGGAGATGCCCCCGGCGGCGCGCGCGATGTTCGTGAAGGTCCGCTCGCCGCTGCCGATCGCCCCGAGTACGGCGCGCGCCTGGGCGTGGTCCGGGAACTCCGCGGCCAGCGAGAGCTGCGCCGACGCGATCAACGGGCTCACCGGCTCCGCGAGTTCGTGCTCCAGGAAGGACCAGAGATCCTCGCCGCGCCGCCAACGCGCGCACAGGATGGGAAGCCCGCCGGTCACCAGTTCCGCGTCGAACGCCTCAGCCGCCCCCAGACCGGTCATCGCGGCGACGTCCGCGACGTTCAGCGGGCCGATCGGCATGTCGGCACCACGCTGGTGGAACGGCCGCCCGTACGAGGTGAGCGCCTCCATCATCGACAGGTCGGAACCGATCAACAGCAGGAGCACCGGCTTGCGTGAGAGCTCGCGGTCCCAGGCCCGCTGCAACACGCTCTCGAACGCCCCGGAGTCATCCATCAGATAGGGGACCTCGTCGAGCACCACGACGCTGGCCTGGTCTTCGGGCAGGATGCCGGCAAGCTGCCGCAGCGCCGCCGCCCAGTTCCCAGGCGTCGCTTCGGCGAACAGCTGCGCGTCGGGCAGGGCCGAGACCGCCACTTCCCGGATGAACTCGGCAAGCGGGTCGTCGCCGAATCCGATCTCGGCCGTGTGGAAGACGTAAGGCACGCGGCTGCGTCGGACGAACTCCTCGACCAGCGCGGACTTCCCGATCCGCCGACGACCCCGCAGCACCAGACACCGGCCGGGGTGCGAGGAGCCCGCGGCGGCCCGCACCTCGTCGAGCGCGCGGCCGAGCGTGGCGAGCTCACGCCTTCTGCCTACGAATTCCACCACAGGAGCCTCCGGCTGATAGTTTCGTCAGAGATAGTATCGCTGGCGAAAGTATCGGCGCGAGTTCGTGTGGCAAGACTGCTGCCGAAGGGGTGGTCTCGGCGGGTCGCCGTGGCGGGAAATCCCGGTGACGTGTCGATGAGCGTGGAATGGCTTGGGTATGGAACTCGAGCGGCAGCGCAGCCTGTGCTCTGGCTGCGCTGCCGCTCGGGTGTGGGTCTGTTTAGTGCGTTATCCGAGGGTCCATTGCTGGTTGCTGCCGCCGTTGCAGGACCACAGCTCGACGAGGGCACCGTTGGCGGTCGATGCTCCGGTCACGTCGAGGCAGAGCCCTGACTGGACGCCGGTGATCGTGCCGTTCGAGTTGAAGGTCCACTGCTGATTCGCCTGGCCGTTGCACGACCAGATGATCGCCTTCGTGCCATTCGTCGTGCCGTGGTTGTTGGCGTCCAGGCACAGCGTCTGACCACCCACCGACACCGTCAGCGCACCCGACGAGGTCTTCGTCCACGTCTGGTTCGCGGCACCGTTGCAGGTGTAGATCTGCTGCTGGGTGCCCAGCGTCGTTGTCGAGTTCGGGTCGTCAAGGCACTTACCCGCACCCACCGCGTGCAGCGGACCACTGTTGCCGCCACCGGTCGAGGTTCCACCCGGCGTCAGGTAGACCGCGAAGGCGTCGTGCGAGGCCTGGAACGTGAGCGGCACGGTGATCGACCCGCTGGTACCACTCACGTCCTGGTTGTAGACGACCTGCGGAGCGGACAGCGGCGCCTGGTCCGGAATGCGGTCCACGCGCACGTGAACGTTGCCGGTGCTGGACAACAGCCAGGAGGACTGCGAGGACAGGCCGTTGAACGTGACCGAGGCGGCGCCGGTGTAGCCGTTGGAGTCGCCGATGACGGCAACGGCGCGCTTGGCCGTGCTGTCCACCGACGCCGAGATCGCGGTGCTGTTCACCTGGCCGGAGGTGCTCACCAGCGTGCCGGTCATGTCGGCGTAGTCGCGCAGCGCCCACCAGTTGCCGGTCGGCTGCCAGCTGCCGCCGCTGTTGGTGAGCACGCCGGTCAGGTTCGGGGTCTGGCAGCACACCCAGTTGCCGCGCATCGCATTGGTGTACCCGGACTGCGCGAACCGTGCCAGATACCAGGCGGTGACACCTGCGGTCTGCCGGTCGGAGGGCTGGTACTCGTTAGCGGACAGCGGACGCGAACCGATCCCCGACGAGGACAGGCCGCTGTTCAGCGCGTTGCCGATGGCCACAGGGTCGTCCACGTCACCCTCGAGGTGGTTGGTGATCATGTCAGGCACGGTGCTCGCCGACTTCACGTGCGACAGCCAGGTGTTCCACTGGCCGGAGGCGCCCAGCGGGCTGAACGCGAACGACGGGCCGACGATCGTGGCGCCTGGGGCGACCTTACGCAGCTCCCGGTACGCGGTGTCCCACATGTTGAAGTACTGGGCGCTGTTCACCCCGGCCCGCCAGAAGACCGAGATGTCCGGCTCGTTCCAGATGTCGTAGGAGAGCTTCAGCCCGGAGGCCTGGAGCGCGCCGACCGCCTGGTCGATGAAGCTCACCCAGCTCGAGCAGTTGCCGTTGTCGCACGGGAACTGCGCGTTCGAGGGCTGACCGCCGTCCGCGCCCCACATGTCGCTCAGGATCACCTGGTACTGCGCGTGATACGACCCCTGAGTCAACCGCCGCGCCTGCGTGATGACCTCGTTGACGTCGGCCTTCGTCGCGTTGCCGTACTGGTAGTTGTCCGCGATCCAGCCGCCGGAGGCGTGTCCGCCACCGCGGTACGCGGTGATGCCCAGCGGTTGGATGTACTGGTCCACCGGCAGCGTGCCGTCCTGGCTGATCCCGTACAGGAACCCCTCCCCCACCGCTGCTGACGCTCCGCGCGTTGACGACAGGTCCACGGTCAACGATTCACCTGTCGCGGCGCGCGCGGCGGTCGGCGTCACCAGCGGGACCGACAGTGCCAGAGCGCCCGCGGTCACCGCCGCGAGCGCCAGGTAGGTCCGATTGGCTCTCATCCTCATCGGCTTCCTCTCCATCGAGTCGGCTTACGGAATCGGTTCGACCGGATGCTATGGCCGCCGCCAAAAGCGGTCAATGGCGTCATTCCGCTGCGGCGACGGGCAGCGGATCGCTGCTGGCAGCGCGGGCGGCGGTCGGTGCCGTGCCGTGAATCGGTTCGATGCTTACCTCGCTATGCTGGACTGGGTCGGCCGGGTTGCGAGGAGTTGAGGATTCTGGTGGACATCGGAGAGATCGCGCGGCGGTCAGGTGTGTCGCGCAGCACCGTCTCTTACGCGCTCAGCGGCAAGCGCCCGGTGTCCGCGGCGACCCGCCAGCGCATCCAGGACGTCATCGACGAGTTCGACTACCGGCCCAACGCCGCCGCTCGCGCGCTGAAGGAGGGCCGCACACGCACCCTCGGGCTGGTCATCCCCCCGGCCTCGGGCCGGCTGACCTACATGCAGCTGGACTTCGTCGGCGCCGTCATGGAGGCGGCGGCGGCCGTTGACCTGGACGTGCTGCTCTCACCCTCCGGCGGCGAGCACGACCGCTCCTTCGAACGAGTGGTGACCGGCCGCCGGGTGGACGGCGTCATCCTGATGGAGGTGCGCCTGGACGATCCGCGCGTCGAGCGGCTGCAACGCACGCGGACGCCGTTCGTGCTGATCGGTCGCACCACGCAGCCGTCGGGGATGTGCTGGGTCGATATCGACACCGCGACGCTGATCAGCCGGTGCGTCGATCACCTCACCGACCTCGGGCACCGGCACATCGCCCTGATCAACCGCTCTCCGGACTTGGTATCCCTCGGCTACGGCCCCTCGCACCGCGCACACGAGGGGTTCTTCGAGGCGGTCGCCCGCCGCGGCGTCGAGGGCGTGGAATTCCCCTGCGCGGATCATCCGCAGGCCGGCGAGAGCCGCGTCGCGGAGATGCTGCGCACGCATCCCGAGGTCACCGGGATCGTGACGATCAACGAGGCCGCCCTGCCCGGGATCCAGCGCGCGCTCGCCCAGGCCGGCCTGGACGTCCCGCGCCGGTTCTCGGTCACCGGGATCGTCGCGCAGCCCTGGGCCGAGCAGTTCCAACCCCCGCTGACCGCGGCCGACGTGCCGGCCGGGGAGCTGGGCGCGCTCGCCGTGAGCTTCCTCGTCGAACGCATAGCCAATCCCGACGCCGAACCCAGGCAGGAGTTGTTCGTGCCCCCGATCTCGCTGCGCAGCAGCACCGGACCGGTGTTCGCGCCGCGCTGATCGTGGTCCGGGCACGCTCCCAAGTCTTTGCCCGCGAGTTCTGCCCAGCTCATCGACAGCTCCATCCAGTCGCGGTAGAAGATCTGGTGGGGCTTTGGGAGCGCTCCCTATTCAAGTGCGGGTGAATACGGCTCCATCGGTGCCCAAGCGCGCCAGCAGTCGTACCCACCGCCAACGATCCGGGAGTCGCAATGACGCGTCATCCGTCCCGTTCCCGCAGCCTTGTCCACCGGACTCGCCGCCGGGCCGTCCTCGCCCTCGCGGCGGCACTGTGCGCCAGCAGCCTCTCCACGTTCGCGACCGTGGTCAACGCCTCGGCGACGACCACGCCGACCGTGGCCAACGCGGGCTTCGAGTCCGACGGCACCGGCACCGCCAACCCGTCCGGCTGGTCGAAGAGCGGAACCGCCTCCGCCTCGTACAGCGAGCTCGGCGGCCGCTCGGGCTCGTACCGGCTCGCCCACTACTCGGCCTCGGCGTACACCACCGACACCTTTCAGCAGATCACGAACATCACCGCCGGCTACTACACGCTCGGGGTCTGGGTACGCTCGAACGACACCGGCGGCAACAACTGGATCACCATGAGCAACTGCGGCGGCAGCACGCCGAAGACGTACGTCCCGCCGAACTCGGACGGCAAGTGGCTGCACGTCGTCACCTATGCCTACGTCGGCAACAGCACCTGCTACATCGACTTCCACTCCGCCTCCGCGGCCGGAGCGTGGACGAACTACGACGACGTCACCTTCACCGCGGGCTCCGCGCCGGTCGCGATCCGCGGCGGCGACGTCTCAAGCCTGTACCGCGGCGAACAGCTCGGCGGCGTCTACTACAACGCGTCGGGGACCAGGCAGAACGCGCTCCAGATCCTGTCCGCGGCCGGGATGAACTACGTCCGGCTGCGCGTCTGGGTGAACCCGGCCGACGGCTTCAACAACGAGAGCCAACTGCTCGCCGCGGCTCGGGAGGCGCACAACGGCTACGGCCAGCCGATCCTGCTCGACTTCCACTACTCCGACACCTGGGCCGACCCCGGACACCAGTCGATCCCCGCGGCCTGGTCCTCGGACTCCTTCAGCCAGCTCCAGACGCATGTCTACAACTACTCGAAGCAGGTCGTCGCCGACCTCGTCGCACAGGGCACGCCGCCGGCGATGGTCCAGGTCGGCAACGAGATCAACGGCGGGATGCTCTGGCCGCTCGGCTCGACCTCGAACTGGTCGCAGCTCGCCGGGCTGCTCAAGCAGGGCATCGCCGGGGTGAAGGCCTCCTACCCGGCCGCCAAGATCATGCTGCACCTGGCGGCCTCGGACAGCCTTTCGACCCTGGAGAGCTGGTACACGAACGCGCTCAACAACGGGGTCGGCTTCGATGTGATCGGCATCTCGTACTACGACTACTGGCACGGCCGGCTCGACGTGCTCCAGACCAACCTGAACGGCCTGGCCGCCAAGTACGGTAAGCCGGTCGCCGTCGCCGAGACCGCCTACCCCTGGACGCTGACCTCGGGCGACTCGCAGCCGCCCTCGTTCAACACCGCGAGCCAGCTCGACCCCGGATACGCGGCCAGCGAGTACGGCCAGATGTCGAACTTCCGCGACGTGCTCTCCGTCGTGCAGGCGGTGCCGAACGGCCTCGGCCTCGGCGCGTTCTACTGGGAACCGACCTGGACCGTGGTCCCCGGCAACGGCTGGGACCCGGCCAACCCGTCGTCCCAGGACTCATGGGAGAACCAGGCGATGTTCGACTACTCCGACAGGGCGCTGTCGGTCGTGAACGACCTCGCGGCCCGGTAGGGGCGGTCAAGTAACAGCCTCCACCTGAATCCCGTTTGCATCACCGCCGCGCGGGTATCCGACGGCGCCGATGATCAGGCACGGCAAGATCAGTAAGTCCGCAAGTACGTGGGGCCGCGATGACCGATCAAGATGCCGACTTCAATCGCTTCAACGAGCCCGAAGCGATTGACGAGCTGATGGATCGGGTCGCCGACCAACTCCAGTCGCAGATGCGCGCGGCGAACCAGAAGCTGCGCACTCGGGCCGCGCGGCTGCTCAGCCCCAGGCGTGCGGGCCCCGGCGAGCAACCACCTGATGTTGAAGCCGAGGTTGACGCGGAGGCTGAGGACGAGATTGATGCCGAGCCGGATGCGTGACGCTCACGTCCGCTTCTTGCGCAGGAACGATCGCAGTGCGCGTAGCGGCCAGGTGTTGATCACGTCGTCTGCCGTAAGCCATCCGCGTTGCGCTGTGCCGACGCCGTAACGCATGTAGTCGAGGTGTGTGGTCGCGTGCGCGTCGCTGTCGATGGCGAACTTCACGCCGAGACGTTGCGCGGCGAGGATGTCCTCGTCGCGTAGGTCGAGCCGGTGCGGTGAACTGTTGATCTCCATGGCGGTGCCGGTACGCGCCGCGGCGCGGAACACCTCGTCCCAGTCCGCGCTGACGCCGGAGCGCCGACCGAGGATACGCGTCGTCGGGTGGCCGATCACGTTGACGTACGGGTTCTCACAGGCGCGCACGAGCCGCCGGGTGATCTGCGCGCGCGTCTGGTTGAAGTGCGAGTGGATCGACGCGACGCAGACGTCGAAGCCGGCCAGGAAGTCCCCGGGCCAGTCCACCTCTCCGTCCGGGTCGATATTCAGCTCGGTCCCGTGCAGCAGGGCCATCCGCCGGTGTTTGCGGTCCAGCTTCCGCACCTGTTCGCGTTGCGCGAGGATCTTCTCGTCCGACATCCGCTGCATGGACAGGTTCGGCGCGTGGTCGGTGACCGCGTAGTACGCATAGCCTCGTGCGGCCGCCGCCTGGATCATCTCTTCGAGCGACGCGACGCCGTCAGTCAGGTTCGTGTGCGTATGCAGGTCGCCGCGTAGGTCATCCTCGGCGACCAGGTCGGGCAGCGCGTGCTTACGCGCGGCGTCGATCTCGCCGCGGTCCTCGCGCAGCGGCGGCGCGACCCACGCCATGCCGAGCCGTGCGTAAAGCTCCTCCTCAGTCTCCGAGGCGATCAGCTTGTTGGTCTGCGCATCGAACAGGCCGTACTCGGAGAGCTTCAGCCCGGCGCGCACCGCGATCTCGCGCGTGCGCACGTTGTGCGCCTTCGAGCCGGTGAAGTACTGCAACGCGGCGCCCCAGGCGGCCGGCTCGACGACCCGCAGATCGACTTGCAGGCCGGACGCGGTACGGATCGAGGTCTTCTTCGCGCCGCTCGCGATCACCTCCGCCACGTCGGGCAGCCGGGTCAAGGTCCGCATCAGCGGCGCCGCGTCGTCGGAGGCGGCCAGGACGTCGATGTCGCCGACGGTCTCCCGGAAGCGCCGCAGCGAGCCCGCGTACGTACAGCGCCGGCAGCCGGCCACCTCGGACAGCTCGCCGACGATCTGCTCGGCCACCGCCATGGCGGCGTCGAGGTGCACGCGGCCGGCTGCCTGCCGCATGATCCGCACGCCGTGCAGGATGTTCTCGCCGGACTTGGGGCCGAAGCCGCGCAGGCCCTCCAGCCTGCCCGCGTTGATCGCGTCCACCAGTTCCTCGACCGACGCGACGCCGAGCTCGCGGTGCAGCGCCATCGCCTTCTTCGGCCCGAGCGTGGGGATTTCCACCAAACGGCGTACTCCGGCGGGGATCTTGGCGCGCTGCTGCGCCAGGCCGTGCATCGTGCCGGTGCGGCTGTATTCGACGATCTTGTCCGCGATCGACTTGCCGATGCCCTCGATCTTCCGCAGCTGCGCCGCGTCGAGGGCGCTCACCTCGACCCGCTGGCCGCCGACCGCGCGTGCGGCACGCTCGTAGGCGCGCGCCTTGAACGCGTCGCCGCCGGTGATCGTCAGCAGGTCGGCATACTCCTGGAGTACGGCCTCGACCTCTTCGTTCGATCGAGCCACACCACTCACCATCCCATCGCGCCCAGCCAAGCGCGACCCGGAGCCGGTCGCATTTTTCGCCGCGAAACGGGCAAGCCGATCAGAGACCCGCCCCTCGTGGAGGTGGAGGACGCGATGACGACACACACGGCCGTGCACATCCCCGTGGTCGAAGCGGCCCGTCTCGAAGGCGAGCTGGTCCGGCCCGCCGGGGCCCGCATGGGGGTGATCTTCGCCCACGGCAGCGGCAGTTCGCGGCACAGCCCGCGGAACCAGGCGGTGGCCCGGGTGCTCGAGGAGGCCGGGCTCTGCACGGTGCTGCTGGACCTGCTCACCGGCCGGGAGGAGCGGATCGACGAGGTCACCGGCGAGTTCCGGTTCGACATCGAGCTGCTCGCCCAGCGGGTGATCGCGACGATCGACTGGCTCGACGGCCATCCGGAGACCGCCGGCCTGCGCCTCGGGCTGTTCGGCGCGAGTACCGGCGCGGCGGCCGCGCTGGTCGCGGCGGCGCAGCGGCCGGACCACGTCGCCGCAGTCGTATCGCGCGGCGGGCGGCCCGACCTGGCCGAAGACGCCCTCGAACTGGTCCGCGCCCCGGTACTGCTGATTGTCGGCGGCCTGGACACGCAGGTAGTGCGTCTTAACGCCGCCGCCGCCGCGCGGCTGCGTGCCCCGCATCGCCTCGACGTGATACCCGGCGCGACGCACCTGTTCGCCGAGCACAACGCGATCGAGCACGTCGCGATCAAGGCGCGCGACTGGTTCGTGCAGTACGGCACCTGATTCGCAACGTGTTCATCGCGCGACGTGGCGTGGTTCGCGGCCGTGTCGATTCTTGACCGGAATTTGGGCACCTACAGGTGCAATCCGGAAACTCGGCGCCCGTCAATGAGAGTAGGGCGAAGGGAGCGGAATCGATGGTGGTCGAATAGGTGCTGCGGGAGAGCGGACACAATGCTGCGGACGCTGGATCAACGCGGTAAGGACGGACGCAAGCCAGATCTCGTCGAGCGCAAGCCTCTACTGAGGATCACGGCCCGCGGCGGTCCGGTGAAGGGCGTCGTGCTTCTGCTGCACGGCGGCAAGGCCGACAGCCGGGCATCCGTGCGCCGCGGTGCCCTAACCGTGGCGCGGATGCGTATGTTCGCCCCCGCGATCCTCTCAGCTACAGGTGCGGACGGTGCTGCCGTCGCGGTGCTGCGCAATCGCTGCCGGGGCTGGAACGGGCTCGACGCCGATCCGGTTGCCGACGCGCTGTGGGCACTCGGCGAGATCGAGCGGCGGTACGGCGCGGTCCCGGTCGTTGTCGTCGGGCACTCGATGGGAGGACGCGCCGCGCTGCGCGTCGCCGGGGAGCCGTCAGTCCGGGCGGTCGCCGCGCTGGCGCCCTGGCTGCCGGCCGCGGAGCCGATCGCGCAGCTCGCCGGGCGCACGGTGCTGATCGTGCACGGCGATCGCGACTCGGTGACCAGTGCCGACGCGTCGCTCGCCTACGTACGCCGGGTCGCCGACGTGGCGGACCGGGTGTGCTTCTGGCGGGTGCCCGGCGGACACCACGCGATGCTCGAGCACCCCGCGCACTGGCACGGCCTCGTGCGCGACTTCGCCCTCGGCGTCCTGGAGATCAAGCCGCTGACGCAGGACCTCGCCGACGCGTTCGACGCCGGTGCGCTCGAACTCGGCCTGTGGAACAGGGCCAGCCGACGGCGGCACGAGCTCGCGGCTGGCTATCGCGGCGCCGTCATCCAGCGCTCGGGCGGCTATGAGGCGTGACAGTTGGTGCGGGCGCAGCCTAGAAGGGCGCGTACTGCGAGACTGGGGCGGTGCGTAGCCGACCAGTGAAAGCAGCCGTGACCGGTGTGGCCGGTGTGCTCGCCGCGCTGCTCTCGGCGTGTTCGGGCGGCGGCACCGCACCCGCTCCCCTGGCGTCCGATCCCCCGGCGTCGTCACCGTCGCACAGCGGCACGGCGGCCAGTGCGCCACCGGCGGCGGACTGGATCACCTTCCATCACGACAACGCCAGAACCGGTGCCGTCCAGGGGATCACGCGTCCGAGCGCGCTGAGCGTCGCCTGGCACACCCGGCTCGACGGCGCCGTCTACGGGCAACCGCTGCTGCTCGGCGAGACGGTCATCGCGGCCACCGAGAACGATTCGGTGTACGGGCTCGCACGTTCGGACGGACACGTGCTGTGGCGTACCGGTGTCGGCAAGCCGCAGCAGCGGTCCGGGCTGCCGTGCGGAAACATCAGCCCTCTGGGCATCACCTCGACCCCGGCCTACGACCCGGCGACCCGCTTGTTGTTCGTGCTCGCCGAGACCGAGGGCAGGCGCCACCTGCTCGTCGCGCTCGATCCCGCGACCGGCGCTGTGCGCTGGCAGCGTTACGCCGAGCCGACGACCGGTAGCGCACCCGATTCACAGCAGCGCGCGGCGCTTACCGTGGCGTTCGGGCGTGTGTACATCGCCTACGGCGGTCTCGCCGGCGACTGCGGCGACTACGTGGGCTCGGTCGTCGCGGTCCCGACCAGTGGCACCGGGGATGAGCTCGCGTACGCGGTGCCGACTCCGCGCCGAGGCGGCATCTGGACACCCGGCGGCTTGGTCGTGCACGGGAACACCCTGCTGGCGGCGGTCGGCAACGGCGCCGAGAA
Organism: Actinomycetota bacterium; assembly: GCA_046724665.1. GTDB lineage: Bacteria > Actinomycetota > Actinomycetes > Streptomycetales > Catenulisporaceae > Actinocrinis. The sequence continues at coordinate 469 of JBKOWZ010000282.1, read as the reverse complement.
CGGTACGTACGACGGCAGCGACTCGGTGCTCGCGCTGACCCCGGACCTCAAGCGCGCCGACTTCTTCGCCCCGACCACGTGGGCGCAGGACAACGACGAGGACCTGGACCTGGGCTCGATGTCGCCGGCCCTGGTCGGCGATCGCGTGCTGATCGCGGGCAAGCGTGGCACCGCGTACCTGCTACGGACCGACCACCTCGGCGGCATCGGCGGCCAGCTCTCCGAGACGCGGCTCTGCGCTGCGTACGGCGCGGCGGCCGTGGACGGGACGAACGCGTACCTGCCGTGCAGCGGCGGAATCCGAGCGGTGAGCGTCAACGGCGATCATGTGTCGCTGCTTTGGCAGGGGGATCCCCAGGCCGCTTACGACCCGCCTGCCGTCGGAGGCGGCGCGGTGTGGTCGATGAACGACCTGTCTCTTATACACATCTGACGCTGCCGACGATTCCTCGGTGGTGTTGATGTGGGG
>JBKOWZ010000313.1:0-34926 GCA_046724665.1 Actinomycetota bacterium | reverse complement strand
CACGCCTCACCAGCATCAACATCCCCGCCGAAGCCATGGGCCGCCACGCCGTCCAACTCGCCATGAACCACCTCGCCGGCAACACCACCCCCTCCACCACCCTCCTCCCACCACAACTCACCATCCGAGAATCCAGCGCGCCCGCACCGCCTCGACCTTTTGATTAGTCGGGTAATCGCCGCCCCCAGGTACCGTTGACCCCGTGGTGAACCTGGTCAACATCGAAGCTGTGAGCAAGGCGTACGGCACGAGGACGCTGCTTGACGGCGTATCACTCGGCATCGCGGAAGGTGACCGCATCGGCGTCGTAGGACGCAACGGAGGCGGTAAGTCCACGCTGCTGCGCCTACTCGCCAAGCTTGAGGAACCGGACCAGGGCAGAGTCACGCACAGTGGCTCGGTGCATGTGAACGTCGTCGGCCAGCACGACGAGCTCGACTCGTCGGCCACGATCCGCAGCCAGGTGCTAGCAGGCATGGCCGAGCACGAATGGGCCGGCCAGGCGCACGTCCGTGACGTACTCACCGGCCTGCTCGGCGGCATCAACGCCCCAGCGTTCCCCGACGGCCTGGACACGGTCGTCGGCCCGCTCTCAGGCGGCGAACGAAAGCGGATCGCACTCGCGAAGACCCTGCTCGAGCCGGATCACGCCGACCGACTCCTGCTGCTCGACGAGCCCACGAACCACCTCGACGTCGAGGCCATCGCCTGGCTCGCCGCACACCTCAAGGCGCGCCGCTCGGCACTGCTCGTGGTGACGCACGACCGCTGGTTCCTCGACGAGGTCTGCGACATGACCTGGGAAGTCGCGAGCGGCCAAGTGCACGCGTACGAGGGCGGCTACTCGGCGTACGTCCTGGCGCGCGCCGAACGCACGCGAGTCGCCTCCGCCGACTGGGACCGCAAGCAGAACCTGCTACGCAAGGAACTGGCCTGGCTGCGCCGCGGCGCCCCGGCCCGCACCTCGAAGCCGAAGTTCCGAATCGAGGCGGCCAACGCGCTCATCGCCGCAGAGCCGCCGCCACGCGACTCGGCCGAGCTGATGAGCTTCGCGACCGCGCGCCTAGGCCGCACCGTCTACGAACTAGAAGACGTCACCTACCGCGTCGGCACCGCCCCCGTCGCCCCCGTCGCCCCCACCAACACCAACACCACCAACACCACCAACACCACCAACACCACCAACACCACAATCTCCACTGTTCCCACTCCCACCACAGACACACCCAGCACCGATACCACCCCTACCTCTGCCGCCACCTCCACTCCCACCCGCACCCTCCTCAACCACGTCACCTGGCAACTCGCCCCCGGCGAACGCCTCGGCCTAGTCGGCGTGAACGGTTCAGGCAAGACCAGCCTCCTCAAGCTGCTCACCGGTGCGGTCACCCCAGATTCGGGCAAGGTCGTTACCGGCGTGACCGTGAAACCCGCACTACTGGCGCAGGAGATCACCGAAATCCCACCGACTACCCGAGTACGAGAGTCGGTCGAGGAGATCCGCTCCTCGGTAGATCTTGGCAAGGGCCGAACCCTGACGGCCTCGCAGTTGCTGGACCGCTTCGGCTTCGCGGGGGAGAAGCAGTGGACCCCCGTCGGTGACCTATCCGGCGGAGAGAGGCGGCGGCTCCAGGTACTCAGGCTGCTGATGGGCGAGCCGAACGTGCTGCTGCTCGACGAGCCGACCAACGACCTCGACATCGACACGCTAACCGCGCTGGAGGACCTGCTCGACGGCTGGCCCGGCTCGATGATCGTCGTCTCACACGACCGCTACTTCCTGGAGCGCACCACGGACCGGATCGCCGCGCTACTCGGCGACGGAAAGATCAGAATGCTGCCCGGCGGCGTAGACCAATACCTCCAGCGCCGCGCCGAACTCCTCGCCACCGCCGCTGCACAACCCGGCACCGCTGGCGCCAGCACTGGTTCCGGCACTGGCACTGGCGCCGGCTCCCGCACTGGGGCCGCACCCACACAGACATCCGCAGATCGCCCGACGTCCGCCGCCCGAGACCAACGCGTCGCGCAAAAGGAGATGGCACGGATCGAACGGCGACTCGACAAGATCTCCGCACGTGAGAGCGAACTGCACGACCAGATGGCGCAGTCCGCGACGGACTACGAGGTGGTCGGCAAGCTCGACGCCGAACTACGCGACCTCGCCGCCGAGCGAGAACACCTCGAAGAACAATGGCTCACCCTAGCCGAGTAACCCACACGTCTACGCCACGCCGCCTAACCCTTGCCGAGCAACCCCTCACCCCGACATCGCGCCCAGCAGAGCAGCCGCACCCTCTCCGAGTAACCCCACTCCCTCGCAACACTCAGCAGAACCGCCGCGTCCTCGCTGGATATCCTCGCCCTTCCACCCACACCAGCAGAACGGCGCCACTCTCGCCAAGCAATCCCGCTCCCTCGCAACACTCAGCAGAACAGTCTCACTCGCGCCGGGTAAGCCCACTCCACTCCAATCCCAGAAGAACAGTGGCCGCCCACTCTCGCCGAGTACCTCTCACACTCCCGCGTCACTCCCACCCGGCAACTGAGTATCGGCGCAGTCATATTTACATCTATTACAACCACGTCATTAACTCTTGCGTGTGAACCTACTCAGATCTGCAGCACACATGATCGAGTCCGCTTACCTTTGATCTATAACCACTCTCCGATCAAAGGAGGCTGACACGATGGGCTTCGACCACTGCGAATTGCCGCGACTCGGCACGGCGCGTCAGGCCAGCGCGCCAAGACTGACCATGCGTGAGCGCGAGGTACTGCGCCGGATCGCCGACGGCCAATCGACCCGGCAAATCGCGAGAGACCTGGCTATCGCCTCATCCACTGCCCGCACGCATGCGAACAACGTCCTCGTCAAGCTCGGTGCCCGCTCACGCATCCAGGCCGTCGCGGTGACATCGGCACCTGCGCCGCAGCCGACGACCAGAGCCCGGGAGCCCGATCCGTTAGCTGCTCTCACGCGTCGTGAGCATGAGGTCCTGGCATGCATGGTCCAGGGTTTGGCACAAGCAACAATGGCCGAGCGACTGAGTCTGTCCCGGCATACGGTGCGCACGCACGTGCGCAACATCCTGAGCAAGCTCGGCGTGCGCTCAACGCTCGAAGCCGCTGCTCTCGTCCGTCGCCTCACGTGGCCTCGCGACTAAGCGCTACGGCGCTCGTCCGACGCCTGCGCTGACGTTGCGACTTGAAGCCGCTGCTCTCGTCTGACGCATCAATTTGCCTCGCGACTAGAAGCTGGCCCTCGGCCAGTGCTGAGCTGACGTCGAGTCAACGCGCTGGGCTGGGCAGGCTGATCCGCTCTGCTCCGGTGTAGACGTTCGCGGACTCGCCGCGCACGAATCCGGCGAGCGTCATGCCTGATGCGCGGGCGAGCTCAACGGCGAGCGATGACGGAGCGGAGACCGCAGCCAGCACCGGAATGCCTGCTGCTGCCGCCTTCTGCACCAGTTCGAAGGATGCCCGGCCGCTGACCGCCAGTAGGTGTCCCCGTAGTGGGAGCCTGTCGGCGCGCAGCGCCCAACCGATCACCTTGTCCACCGCGTTGTGCCGGCCTACGTCCTCGCGCACGCACACCAACTCGCCCTCGGAGGTGAACAAGCCAGCCGCATGCAGACCGCCGGTCTTGGCGAACAGCTTCTGCCCGGCGCGCAGCGTCTTCGGCAGCGAATACAGGACCTGCGGGCTGATCCGTACCGGATCGGACTGCACACTCCAGTGCGCATTGGCGCGCACTGCTTCGATGGAGGACTTGCCGCAGACGCCGCACGCGCTTGTGGTGTAGGTCGTCCGGTCGAGCGACCAGAGTGGCAGCGCCGTCCCGGGTGCAAGGCTGACATCGACGATGTTGTACGCGTCGTGTGCGACTTCGGTACGTCTGGACGCTATTGATCTAGGAAGCGCGGCTGGTTCAACGTGCGCGACTAGTTGAACGTGCGCGACTAGTGGAAGGGGCACGACTGGTTCAACGGGCTCTACTGATGCAACGGGCTCTACTGATGCAAGGGGCTCTACTGGTGCAGGGGGCATGACTGGTTCAAGACGCTCGGCTGGTTCAAGCGTCTCGACAGACGCACCATGGGCATCAGGCGTGAGTCCGATCGGGCCTGAGCAGGCGAAGTCGCCGCAGAAGCGCATCCGGGCCAGCTGGTCCGGGCTGCGGATCACGCCTTCGCCGACCAGGTAGCCGGCGACCAGGTCGAAGTCGTCGCCGGGCGTGCGCATCGTGACCGCGATCTGCTTGCCTCCGACCCGGATCTCCAGAGGCTCCTCCGCGACGAGGGTGTCCCGTGAGCGTATGGCCCCGCCCCCGCTGTCGGCCCCGTCAGCGTTCCCGCTGAGCCTCAATACCGGTTCACGCGTCGTAACCCTGCCCATGCATGCACCGTACCTCCACCGACGGCACGGTTCAGAGAACAGGGTCAGAACCGTTGCCGGGAGCCAGCGCAGGCTCTAGTGCTGCTGCCGGGAGCCAGTGCCGTCATCGCAGTGCCGTCACCGGGCAGAGTGCACGAGACGCAGCATGCATAGACGCAACGTGCATAGACAGAGTGCGTGAGAGCACAACGCTCCGCGCCCGGATGGACGCGGAGCGAGCGAGTCGCCCCGTACCGAACTGAGAGGGGCTTCTTGGTGCAGCCGACTACAGCGGCTTGACGTTCTCAGCCTGCGGGCCCTTGGGACCGGCGGTCACGTCGAACTCGACGCGCTGATTCTCGTCGAGGGTGCGGTAACCGTTCGTCTGGATCGCAGTGAAGTGGACGAAGACGTCGGCTCCGCCGTCGTCCTGGGAGATGAAGCCGTAGCCCTTCTCCGCGTTGAACCACTTGACCGTACCGGAAGCCATCTCTCTCCTCATAGAAGGGGACGTCGGACGGGTTCCACAGGGTGTGGATCCCGGGTTGCCCTCCACGAACCGTCCCGCTTTGTCGGCCGCACCAGGGAGAGTGCCACGGAAACACAAAGGCCCGCGGCCGTACTCCCGCGGGCGTTCAAACGAAGCATTCAGGGAACTGCAGCTGCAACCGCAGTCACCCTAACACGTCACGACTCTCCCGTCGCTCGTTCGAACGGGTGAATTCGAAACAACCTACGAGCGCTCGCCGCCTCGTGCGCGCCGAGTGCTGCCGTATCCGGTTCAACCAGGTCAAAAACCTGGTGCGCGACGAGCAGGCGGCCCCTATGGTCCTTACCATGCCCCCTTCATCGCCTTCAGGCGGATCTTTCGCGTCCCTATGGCGTCTGAAGTCCTACGTTCGCCCGTACCGGTGGCAGATGCTCCTCATGTTCACCGTCGCTCTCGGCGGGACCCTCGTCGGGGTCGCCGTCCCACTGCTGACCAGGGCTGTCGTCGATGGGCCACTGCGCCGCGGCGACCGCGGCGGGCTCTGGTTGCTCGGCTTCTACGCCCTGCTGTTCGGTCTCGCCGAGGCGGCGCTGATCCTCGCCCGCCGACTCACCCTGGCGAACAGCGCGCTCGGCATTGAGAAGGACCTGCGCGACGACTTGTACGCCCACTTGCAACGTCTCGACGTGGGCTTTCACGACTCTTGGCAGTCCGGGCAACTCGTCGCCCGGATGACCAGCGACATCTCCGCGATCCGCCGCTTCCTCGGCTTCGCGCTGATCTTCCTGGTGGTCAACACGATCACGTTCGGTGTGGTGAGTGTGCTGCTGGTGGTCATCCATCCGCTGCTCGGCGCACTGGTGGTGGCCTTCGGGCTCCCGCTGAGCTACGTGGTCTTCAAGTATGAGCGGGTCTATCGCATACAGATCCGCGCCGTGCAGGACCAGCAGGGCGAGGTGGCTACCGACGTCGAGGAGTCCGCGCTCGGCATCCGCGCGATCAAGGCGTTCGGCCGGGCCGGCTTCCTGACCGAGCGCTACCTCGCCAAGTCGGTCAAGCTGCGCAGCCTGCAACTGACCCAGATCAAGACGCTGGCCGAGATCTGGGCGCTGATCATCGCTCAGCCGCAGGTGGTGCTTGGGCTGGTGGTGCTCGGCGGTGGTGCGGCGGTGGCTAGCGGCACGCTCACGCTCGGCACGCTGATCGCCTTCATCTCGCTCTACCTGCTGCTGATCTGGCCGATCGAGTCGATGGGCTGGCTGCTCGCGGCCTCGCAGGAGGCCAATACGGCGGCGGAGCGGGTGTTCGAGGTGCTCGACTCGCAGCCGCGGATTGCCAATCCGATCAGTACTCCCCGTACTCCGCTGGTGGCTGCTGAGCACTCGCGGAGCGGTGAGTCCGATCACGGATCTGGCCAGGACGGGCTCGGCCGGGGCGGGTCCGGTCAGCGTGTAGTGGATCAGCGCGGGTCTGGTCAGGACGGGCACAGTCAGCGTGCGTCGGGGCAGGACGGGTCCGGCCTACGTGCGTCGGGTGAGTACCGGTCGGGGCGGGATAGGCCTGGCCTGCGTGCGTCGGGTGAACACTGGTCTGGTCAGGACGGCTCCGGTCAGGGTGCGTTGGGCGAGCAGCAGTCGGGGCGGGACAGGCCCGGCCTCCGTGTGTCGGGTGAGTACCGGTCGGGTCAGGACGGGTCCGGTCTGCGTGGGGTGGATCAGCAGGCGGCTCGGCTGGTGTTCGAGGGTGTCTCGTTCAGCTATCCGGTGGCGATCGGCCGCCCGTCGGACCAGCCGATTCTCACCGACGTGAACCTGCGGCTCCTGCCCGGCGAGACCGTCGCCCTCGTTGGACCCACCGGGTGCGGCAAGACCACGCTCACCGCACTGGTACCTCGCCTGTACGACGTGACCGGCGGCCGCATCCTGCTCGACGGGACCGACGTGCGCGAGCTGCCACTGACCGAGCTGCGCGCCCGGGTCGCCTGCGCCTTCGAGGATCCGACGCTCTTCTCCGCCAGCGTCCGGGAGAACCTGGTGCTCGGCCGCCCTTCGGCCACGTCGGAGCAGGTCGCCGAGGCGCTGCGGATTGCGCAGGCCGAGTTCGTGTATGACCTGCCCTGGGGTCTGGACACGCGCGTCGGCGAGCAGGGGCTCTCGCTGTCCGGCGGGCAGCGGCAGCGGCTCGCCCTGGCTCGCGCGGTGCTTGGGCGGCCGCCGGTGCTGGTGCTCGACGACCCGCTTTCCGCCCTCGACGTGCACACCGAGGGCCTGGTCGAGCAGGCGCTGCGCGCGGTCCTGGCTGCCACGACCGGCCTGGTCGTCGCGCATCGTGCATCGACCGTGCTGCTCGCCGACCGGGTCGCGCTGCTCGGTCCGCATCCATCTGGCGGTGGTCACACCGTCATCGCGCTCGGCACGCACCACGAACTGCTGGAGACCGAACCCGGTTACCGCGACTTGCTGTCGCAGAGCTCCGAACTCGTTGAGGAGGGTGTGTAGGCATGACCGTGCTCGGCACTGACAGCAATGCCGGCCCCGGCCGTGATACCGATACCGACACCGATACCAATACCGATACTGACGTCGACTCCTCTGCTGGCGGAGCGGCGGCGGGGGAGAACGCCACGCGGCTCCAGGTTGCGCAGGACGACTGGCGCGGGGTAGCGGCGGAGAAGATCGACGAGGTTTCCGCCAGCGGCGGACTGTTCCTGCGCGCTCGCTCTCGGCGGCTGCTCGGCTCGTTGCTGCGCCCGCACCGCCGCGCGCTGGCCTGGGCCAGCTTCCTCATCGTCGTGGTCACCGGCGCCGAGATGGCCGCGCCTTACCTGGTCTCCGTGGGCATCGACTCCGGGATCCCGGCGATCCGGCACGGCGACTGGGCGCCGATCGGGGCCGCGGTCAGCGCGATCCTGCTGACCGCGCTGTTCGGGGCGCTGCTGCGGCTGCGGTTCCTGAAGCTGGCCGGGCGGATCGGCCAGGACGTGCTGCTCGACCTGCGCGGCCGGGTCTTCCGCCAGTTCCAGCGGCTGCCGATCGCCTTCCACGAGCGGTACACCTCGGGCCGGGTGATCTCGCGATTGACCAACGACCTCGACGCGCTCGGCGACCTGGTCAACGCCAGTCTCGACGGGCTGGTCAACGCCGTGCTCAACATCGCGGTCATCGGCATCGTCCTCGCCGTCCTCGACCCGCAGCTCTCGCTGTTCCTGCTGGTCTGCCTGCCTGCGCTGTATCTGCTGCTGCGCTGGTACACCCGCGGCTCACGAATCGCCTACCGGCGAACCCGCGAGACCATCGCCGCGCTGATCGTGCACTTCGTCGAGACGCTCAACGGCATCCGCGCCGTGCAGGCCTTCCGCCGCGAGCCGCGCAACGACCGGATCTTCGACGAGCTGAGCACCGACTACAGGAACGCCAACGCCGACGCGACGCGCCTGATGGCCTGGTTCATGCCCGGCATCAAGGCGGTCGGCGCGACGATGACCGCCGCGGTGCTGGTCTTCGGCGGCTTCCAGGTGATGGACCACGCGCTCCAGGTCGGCGTGCTGACCGCCTACCTGCTGTACCTGCGGCGATTCTTCGACCCGTTGCAGGACCTGGCCATGTTCTACACCTCCTACCAGTCGGCCACCGCCGCGCTGGAGAAGCTCTCCGGCGTGCTCGAGGAGGAGGCCGCGGTCCCCGAGCCCGCCGAGCCGGTCGAGCTGCCGCGGCAGGTGCGCGGCGAGCTGCGGTTCGACGCGGTGCGGTTCGCTTACCCGCGGCGTGAGCAGCAGTCCAGGCAACTCGGCGCGAGCGGTGCGGATAGTGCGGATAGTGCGGATGGTGCGGCCGGGGACGGCATGCCCGCGCCTGAGCGGGTCATCCTGCCCGATCTCGACCTCGCCATCCCGGCCGGGCAGACTGTCGCCCTGGTCGGCGCGACCGGCGCGGGCAAGTCCACCCTGGCCCGGCTGATGTGCCGGTTCTACGATCCAGACGCCGGGGCGGTGCGGCTCGACGGGGTGGACCTGCGCGAGCTGCGCGACGCTGACCTGCGCCGCGCCGTGGTGATGGTGACGCAGGAGAACTTCCTGTTCACCGGCACCGTCGCGGACAACATCAGGTTCGGCCGGCCCGAGGCCACCGACGCCCAGGTCGAGGAGGCGGCGCGGGCCATCGGCGCGCACGGGTTCATCGCCGCGCTCCCGGACGGCTACGCCACCGACGTCAAGAAGCGCGGCGGACGGCTCTCGGCCGGGCAGCGGCAGCTGGTCGCCTTCGCCCGCGCGTTCCTGGCCGATCCGGCGGTGCTGGTACTCGACGAGGCGACCTCCTCGCTCGACGTGCCCAGCGAGCGCCTCGTGCAGCGTGCGCTGCGCACGATCCTGGCCGAGCGGACCGCGCTGATCATCGCGCACCGGCTGTCCACCGTCGAGATCGCCGACCGGGTCCTGGTGATGGAGGCCGGCCGGATCGTCGAGGACGGCACTCCGGCCGAACTGCTCGGCGCGTCCGCCGGACACTTCGCCGGTCTGCACTCCGCCTGGGTCGAGTCCTTGGCGTAGCCCGGTGGGTTGGCGGATGGTGGCCGACCGGCGACAAAACGCGCAAAGGAGGAGCAAGTACGGGCCGAATCGAGGAAACTGGCTCGGGGTTACCAGGGAGTATCCCGCTAACCGGGTGAAGCAGCCTACGATCGCCCCATGACCCGCGTACTGCTCGCTGAGGACGACGTGGCCATCGCCGAGCCGCTGGCCCGCGCGCTGCGCCGGGAGGGCTACGACGTGGACCTGCGCGCCGACGGCCCCGGGGCGCTGGCCCTGGCCCAGTCCGGCGTGGTGGACCTGCTCGTGCTCGACCTCGGCCTGCCCGGCATGGACGGGCTGGAGGTCTGCCGCCGGCTGCGCACCGACGGCCACGGCTTCCCCGTCCTCGTCCTGACCGCCCGCGCCGACGAGGTGGACACCGTCGTCGGCCTCGACGCCGGGGCCGACGACTACGTCACCAAGCCGTTCCGGCTCGCCGAACTGCTCGCCCGGGTGCGCGCGCTGCTGCGCCGCGGCTCCCCGGACAGCGGCACGGCCGCGCGCGGCGTGCGCATCGACGTCGAGTCGCACCGCGCCTTCCTCGGCGACGAGGAGCTGAACCTGACCGCGAAGGAGTTCGACCTGCTGCGCGTGCTGGTCCGCGACGCCGGCCGGGTGATAACCCGTGAGCAGCTGATGCGCGAGGTCTGGGACACCACCTGGTGGTCCTCGACCAAGACGCTGGACATGCACATCTCCTGGCTGCGCAAGAAGCTCGGCGATGACGCGGCGAACCCGCGGTTCATCTCCACCGTGCGCGGGGTCGGCTTCCGGTTCGAACGCGGCTGACCCGGTGCGGGACGATGGTCCGGCGCCGGCACCGGCGCGGGACGACGCTAGGGCGAGGGGGAACCGATGCGCCGCCGCATGATCAAGTCCACGGTCTCGGCCGTGCTGATCGTGGTCGTGCTGCTCGGCGTGCCGCTGGCCATCATCGACGTGATGCGGATCAGCGAGGCCGAGCACGCCGCGCTCAACCAGGAGGTGCAGCGGATCGGCTTCCTGCTCGACCAGCAGCTGGCCACCACCGGCCAGCCGGACCGGGCGGCGCTGGCGAAGCTGCTGGCGCCCGGCCACGGCGTGAAGCTGAGCTACCAGGGCCACGACGCGATGATCATCGGCCCGACCATCACCGACAACCCTGCCTCCAGCGGCACCTACTACGGCCCGCCGCCGAAGCACGTGACGGCCGTGGTCACCGAATCCTGGTCGCCGACCATGGCGCGCATACGCAGCAGCCTGTTCCTGGTCGTCGGCGTCGGCGTGCTGGCCACGGTCGCGGCCTGCGGCGTCGCGTTCCTCCAGGCCAGGCGGCTCTCCCGGCCGCTGAGCGACCTCGCGCAGACCGCAGAGCGGCTCGGCTCGGGCGACCCGCGGCCGCGCCACCGCCGCTACGGCATCCCGGAGCTCGACCGGGTGGCCGAGGTGATCGACCACACCGCCGAGCGCATCTCGCGCATGCTGGCCACCGAGCGGCGGCTGGCCGCCGACGCCTCGCACCAGCTGCGCACGCCGCTGACCGCGCTGTCCATGCGGCTCGAGGAGATCATCGCGGCGCAGGACCTGATGGACGTCAAGGAGGAGGCGGCCATCGCGCTGACCCAGGTCGAGCGGCTGACCGACGTGGTGCAGCGGCTGCTCACCGACGCCCGGGACAGCCGCCGGTCCACCTCGACGGTGCCGATCGACGTGGACATGGTGATCCGGCAGCAGATCTTCGAGTGGCGCCCGGCCTTCCGCAGCGGCCGCCGGCCGATCCGGGTGGACGGGGTGCGCGGGTTGGCCGCGGTCGCCACCCCGGGCGCGTTCGCGCAGGTGCTGGCCACGCTGATGGAGAACTCGCTGATGCACGGCGCCGGGCCGGTCACCATCCGGACCCGCACCACCGGCGGCTCGGTCGTGGTCGAGGTCTGCGACGAGGGCCCCGGCGTGCCGCCCGAGCTCGGCGCGCGGGTCTTCGAGCGGTCGGTCTCCGGCCGCGCCTCCACGGGGCTGGGCCTCACCGTGGCCCGCGAGCTGGCCGAGGCGGACGGCGGGCGGCTCGAACTGCTCCAGCAGCGCCCGCCGGTCTTCGCGGTGTTCCTGGCCGCCTACGACCCGCTGATGTAGCGAAAAGTAAGTAGTGAAAGATGAAAGTAAGTCGTGAAAGATACGTCAAAGGGCGGGAACCCGGTGGATTCCCGCCCTTCGTCGGTCTTGTCAGCGACTGCTGCCGCTGCCGGCCCGCAGCAGGCTGCCGGAACCGGAGCGCTTGTGCCGCGGCCCGCCGGTCGCCATAGGCAGCTGCGAGGTCGGCAGCGGCTCGCCGGCGGAGAACTGGTACTGCGCCTCGGCCAGCGCCGGGTCCGCCTTCGGGAAGATCCAGGTCCGATAGGTCCACAGCCGGAAGACCATGCCGAGCGGCAGGCCGAAGACGTACTTGGCCGCGTTGTTCGCCAGCGGGCCGTCGAGGTGCATCACGTACTGCGAGATGGCCAGCGGCACCGTCTCGATCAGCATCCCGATGCCGTTGACCGCGAAGAACAGCACCAGCTCGCGGGTGCGGCCGATCGAGTCGCGGTCCTTGTAGGTCCAGAAGCGGTTGCCCAGGTAGGCCACGATCGTGGCGACCACGGTGCCCGTCACCGAGCCGATGACCGGCTTGTGCGGGATGGCCTGCCAGCACAGGTTGGTGACCATGACGTTCACCACAAGGGCGATCAGGCCGACCGTGCCGAACTTCGCCAGCTCGTGGGTAGCGCGGCGAAGTCGGCCGACCGCAGCTTGGATTGCCGCCACTGTGGGTTACCTACCTGACTTCCGGGGGGCTACCACCTGAGAGTACCGATTGTGGCGTCTCGTCGTCTCTCACGGGCAGTCCCGTAGCAGAGCTGTGACGGATGCATTGCCCGGACAAAGCGTTCCGGCCACGCATCGCGACACCATGAGAGCACAGGGGAGCGAGCCCGGCAGGGTGGACACGGCGCGGCGATGTGGGCAACTTGTCCTGAATCGTGCCGGGGTGTGACGTAGATCACCACGAGTCGGGCCGGGCGGCGTGAGCTGCCTCGATCGGCCATTACGCTTGGTTCCTGTGATCGGCACATCTATCGGACCTTCCGGAACGGACTCGTCCACGGCGGCGCCGTCCGCCGCGGGTGCGCGCGCCGGTGCCGTCTCCATCGGCATGCCGGTCGTCGGCGTCATCGGAGCAGGTCAGCTGGCCCGCATGCTGCAACCGGCGGCCGTGGCCCTGGGCGTTCGGCTGCGGCTGTTCGCGGCACGGTCCGACGAATCCGCCGCTCAGGTGATCCCGGACGTCGTGTTCGGCGACCACCGCGATCCGGCCGCCGTGGCGGCGTTCGCCCGTGGCTGCGACGTCGTGACCTTCGACCATGAGCATGTGCCCGCCGCGGTGCTCGAGCGCGTGATCGAGCAGGGCGTCGCGGTCCGGCCAGGGCCGCAAGCGCTGATCCACGCGCAGGACAAGGGCGTGATGCGCGAGCGTCTCGGCGCGATCGGCGTGCCGTGCCCGCGCTGGACCCGACTGCCCGGCGAGGTCGAACCGGCGCTCGCGGCGGCCACCGCCTTCGCCGAGCAGGTCGGTCGGCCGTTCATCCTCAAGGCCACGCGCGGCGGGTACGACGGCAAGGGCGTCTGGCGGATCGACGACGACGCGAAGCTGCGTGAGGTGCTCAGCGGCGCGGCGGCACGCGGCGTCGAGTTGATAGCCGAGGCGCTGGTGCCCTACGTCCGTGAACTGTCCGCACAGGTGGCGCGTTCACCGCACGGCCAGGCGGTGGCGTACCCGGTGGTCGAGACGGTGCAGTGGGACGGGATCTGCCGCGAGGTCTACGCTCCGGCGCCCGGTCTCAGTGCCGACCTGTCCGCCGAGGCGCAGCATATTGCGCTGACCGTCGCCCGCGAGCTCGACGTGACGGGGATGCTCGCGGTCGAGCTGTTCGAGACCGCCGACGGCGCGCTCAGCGTCAACGAACTGGCGATGCGGCCGCACAACTCCGGGCACTGGACCATCGACGGCGCCGTGACCAGCCAGTTCGAGAACCATCTGCGGGCCGTGCTCGACCTGCCGCTCGGCGCGCCGACGCCGCATGCGCCGGTCGCCGTGATGGCCAACGTGCTCGGTCTCGACCTGCCCGACCTCTACCCCGCGTATCTGCACTGCATGGCGCGAGATCCGGGGCTGAAGATCCACATGTACGGCAAGGCGGTCAAGCCGGGCCGCAAGATCGGCCATGTGACGGTGCTCGGCACCGGTTTCGAGGACTGCATCGAGCGGGCCCGGCACGCGGCCGCCTACCTGCGCGGAGAGATCGATGAGTGAGCCGCCGAGCGGCCCGTCCGTCGCCATCGTCATGGGCTCGGACTCGGACTGGCCGGTGATGCGCGCCGCCGCCGAGGCACTTGACGAGTTCGAGGTCGAGTACGAAGTGGACGTCGTCTCCGCGCACCGGATGCCGCAGGCGATGATCGAGTACGGACAGCGCGCCGTCTCACGCGGACTCAAGGCGATCATCGCCGGAGCCGGCGGCGCCGCTCACCTGCCCGGGATGCTCGCGTCGGTAACGCCGCTACCGGTCATCGGCGTACCCGTACCGCTCAAGCATCTCGACGGTATGGACTCGCTGCTGTCGATCGTGCAGATGCCCGCAGGTGTACCGGTCGCGACGGTGTCCATCGGCGGAGCGCGTAACGCGGGCCTGCTCGCGGTAAGGATCCTGGCCGCACACAACCCACGGCTGCTCGCCGAGATGCGTGCGTTCCAGGACGACCTTGAGGCGCAGGCCCGCGCTAAGGGCGCCGTACTGCGTGCGTCCCTCGCTCCTTAGACGCGCTGCGTAGACCTACTCCGCGTCGTTGTCGCCGACGACCGGCCGCCCGAGCGCACGGTACGTCCAGCCCGCCGCGTGCCACCGCGTCGCGTCGAGCGCGTTGCGGCCGTCCACGATGCGATGGACCGAGGCGTACTGTGCGACGACCGCCGGGTCGAGCTCCCGGAACTCCTGCCACTCGGTCAGATGCAGGATCACGTGCGCGCCCTGGGCCGCGTCCAGCGCGGTCTCCGCGTACGCCAGCGTCGGGAAGTTCTTGGCGGCGTTGTCGTTCGCCTTCGGGTCGTAGACCGTCACCTGCGCGCCCTGCAACAGGATCGAGGCCGCGACGTTCAGCGCCGGCGAGTCGCGTACGTCGTCCGAGTTCGGCTTGAACGCCGCGCCCCAGACCGCGACCCGCTTGCCGAGGAACGAGCCATCGCACTGCTCGCGGGCGAGATCGACCATCCGGACCCGGCGGCGCATGTTGATCGCGTCCACCTCCTTCAGGAACGCCAGCGCCTGGTCCACGCCGAGCTCGCCGGCCCGCGCCATGAACGCCCTGATGTCCTTCGGCAGGCAGCCGCCGCCGAAGCCGAGGCCGGGGATCAGGAACCGCCCGCCGATGCGCGCGTCGTAGGACAGCGCCTCGGACAGCTTCATCACGTCGCCGCCGGCCGCCTCGCACACCTCGGCCATCGCGTTGATGAACGAGATCTTCGTGGACAGGAACGCGTTCGCCGCGTTCTTCACCAGCTCGGCCGTGGCCAGGTCGGTGACCACCAGCGGCACGCCGGCGTCGGTGAGCGGGGCGTACACGTCGCGCAGCACGGCCTCGGCGTGCCGCGAGGCGACGCCGATGACCAGCCGGTCCGGCCGGAGCGTGTCGCCGACCGCGTAGCCCTCGCGCAGGAACTCCGGGTTCCACGCCAGCTCGACCCGCGTCCCGGCCGGGGCGAGGTCGGCGAGCCGGGCGGTCAGCCGCGCCGCGGTCCCGGGGGGCACGGTGGACTTGCCGGCGATCACCGTCGGCTGGTCCAGGTGCGGGGCGAGCCCGTCCACCACGGCCTCGACGTACCGCAGGTCAGCCGCGTACTCGCCCTTGCGCTGCGGGGTGTTGACGCAGATGAAGTGCACGTCGGGGGCGAAAGCGGCGAGCTCGGCGTAGGAGGTGGTGAACCGGAGCCGGCCGGTCGCCACATGCTTCGCGAGCAGCTCCTCGAGTTCCGGCTCGAAGAACGGCACCCTCCCGGCGGAGAGCGCGGCGATCTTCTCCGCGTCCACGTCCATGCCCAAGACCTCGTAGCCCAGCTCGGCCATGCAGGCCGCGTGGGTGGCGCCGAGGTATCCAGTGCCGATGACTGTTATACGTACGGCCACGTGCCGTCTCCCCTTCCGCGTCGATGCTGCGCGAGACGACCCTAACGCCTCGGCGGCGAACATTGGCCCGCGATGCCTCGGCTGGTACGTCGAAGCAGGTGCCGACGGAATGTCCGCGGAGGCTGGCGAACCCCTTACCCGTGGGTAACAATGGCGGAGTGAACCAGAGCCAGAGCCCGGACTTCGACCTTTTTGCCGTCCGCGAGGAGCATGAGCTGCTGCGCGAGTCGGTACGCGCCCTCGTCGAGACGAAGATCGCGCCCTACGCGGCCATCGTGGACGCGGAGGCCCGCTATCCGCAGGAGGCGCACGATGCGCTGCACGCCGCGGACATGCACGCGATCCACATCCCGGAGCAATACGGCGGCGCCGGGGCCGACGCGCTGGCCACGTGCATCGTGATCGAGGAGGTCGCCCGCGCCTGCGTGTCCTCCTCGCTGATCCCGGCGGTCAACAAGCTCGGCACGATGCCGCTGATCCTGGCCGGTTCGGAGGAACTGAAGCAGAAGTACCTGCCGCCGGTGGCCCAGGGCCGGGCGACGTTCTCCTACGCCCTCTCCGAGCCTGACGCCGGTTCAGACGCCGGCGGCATGACCACTCGCGCCGTGCGTGACGGCGACGGTTGGCGCCTTAACGGCGTCAAGCGGTGGATCACCAACGCGGGTGTGTCCGAGTACTACACCGTCATGGCGGTCACCGAGCCGGGCATCGGCACCAAGGGCATATCGGCGTTCGTGGTCGAGAAGAGCGACCCCGGCTTCACCTTCGGCGCCAAGGAGCGCAAGCTCGGCATCAAGGGCTCGCCGACCCGCGAGCTGTACTTCGACGACACCTGGATCCCCGGCGACCGCATCATCGGCGAGCCCGGCACCGGCTTCCGCACCGCGATGCGCACCCTCGACCACACCCGCATCACCATCGCCGCGCAGGCCCTCGGCGTGGCCCAGGGCGCGCTCGACTACGCGACCGACTACGTCAAGCAGCGCAAGCAGTTCGGCAAGCCGATCGCCGACTTGCAGGGCGTCCAGTTCATGCTCGCCGACATGGGCATGAAGATCGCCGCCGCGCGCCAGCTCACCTACGCCGCCGCGGCGAAGTCGGAGCGCAACGACCCGGACCTGACCTTCTACGGCGCCGCCGCGAAGTGCTTCGCCTCCGACGCCGCGATGGAGATCACGACGGACGCGGTCCAGCTGCTCGGCGGCTACGGCTACACCCAGGACTACCCGCTCGAGCGCATGATGCGCGACGCCAAGATCACCCAGATCTACGAGGGCACCAACCAGATCCAGCGCGTGGTCATGGCCCGCCAGCTGCTCAAGGGCTGAGCCGGGAGGGCTCGCGCGGTCAGTTGGCTGCTGCCTGGAACCGGGCCGACTTGCCGAGGCAGAAGTCCAGGCAGGCGGCGTAGTCCGGCAGCAGCCCGGCCTCGCGGGTCTCGGCCAGCGAGGGCGCGGCGGCGTCGCGGGCGGAGAACTGCGGGTTGTCGGTCGGCCACTCGATCGCCAGTTCCGGGTCGAGCGGGTTGATCGAGAACTCGCGCTGCGGGTTGAAGGTCGCGGAGCAGGCGTAGACGAGCGTCGCGTCGTCGGTCAGCGCGCAGAAGCCGTGGCCGAGGCCCTCGGAGAGGTAGGTGGCGCGGCGCTCCTCGTCGTCAAGGCGCACGAACTCCCAGCGGCCGAAGGTCGGCGAGCCGAGGCGGATGTCCACGACCAGGTCGAGCACCGCACCGCGCACGCAGGTCACGTACTTGGCCTGGCCCGGCGGCACCTGCGCGAAGTGGATCCCGCGCACCACGTCGCGCGCCGACACGGACAGGTTGGCCTGCGCCAGGTCGAGCGGGTGGCCGACCGCTTCGGCGAGCTTGTCGTAGCGGTACCACTCGAGGAACAGGCCGCGCGGATCGCCGTGCTGCTCCGGAAGGATCTCCCACGCGCCGGGGATGGACAGCGTTGTGATCTTCATGCCGGACCTTCTGGTATGGGTGGGTGTCGGGGGCTTCTTCGACTTCCGATAGAAGCCTAGTGCCTCGGCGGCCCGCCTCGCCGCCGCGCGCCGCGATCGGATCGAGGCGCCGACGGCGGAAGGGTGGAGGGGCGCGCTCCGGTCGGCTTATCGTGTGATCATGCCTCAGTACCCGCAAGAGCTGCCCGGCAAGCCGGTTTCCGAGACGCGGGTGTCACTCAGCCGGGTGATGACCCAGCTTGACGTCAACCTGCTGGGCAATGTGCACGGCGGCGTGATGATGAAGCTGGTTGACGACGTGGCGGGCCTGGTGGCGACTCGGCATTCCGGCGGGCCCGCGGTCACCGCCTTCGTGGACGAGATGGCCTTCCTCGACCCGGTACACGTCGGCGACCTGCTGCACACGCACGCGCAGGTGAACTGGACCGGCAACACCTCGATGGAGATCGGCGTGCGGGTCGAGGCGGAGCGCTGGGACGAGGCGGGCGCCGAACCGCAGCACGTGGCCAGCGCGTACCTGGTCTTCGTCGCGATCGACGCCGACGGCAAGCCGCGCCCCACCCATCCGCTGGTGCTCGAATCGCACGAGGACGAGCGGCGCCACCACGAGGCCCGCATCCGGCGCACGCACCGGCTCGCCCGGCGGGCCGCGATCCTCGCCTCGCGTGAGGAGCCGTGATGCGCGTGGAGAGCGTCATATGCGTCGTGAACCGCATCCAGGTTTTGTGACGAGCTGATTTCGGTAGAGTTCGAGCCCGATGAACGCCAACGCGACGAAAGAACCGGAACCGGCCGACCCCGGATCCGCCGCTACCGTGCTCACGGGGCGGCCGTGGCCGTCGGTCTCGGTGGTCATGCCGGTGCTCGACGAGGAGCGGCACCTGGCCGAGGCGGTGCGGCACATCCTGGCCCAGGAGTACCCCGGCGAGCTCGAACTCGTCATCGCCCTCGGGCCGTCGAAGGACCGCACCGACCAGATCGCCGCGGAGCTCGCTGTCGCTGATCCTCGGGTGCGTACCGTGCCTAACCCGTCCGGCCGTACGCCGAACGCACTCAATGCGGCGATCGGCGCCTCGCGCAACGAGATCGTGGTACGCGTTGACGGGCACGGACTGCTGACGCCCGGTTACATCGCCACGGCCGTGCGCCTGCTGGAGGAGACCGGGGCGCAGAACGTCGGCGGCGTTATGCACGCCGAGGGCGAGACGCCCTTCGAGCGGACCGTCGCCGTCGCGATGACCTCGAAGCTCGGCGTCGGCAGCGCCAAGTTCCACACCGGAGGCGCCGCCGGCCCCACCGACACGGTGTACCTCGGCGTGTTCCGCCGCGCGATGCTCGAGAAGCTCGGCGGCTACAACGAGGCGTTCATCCGCGCGCAGGACTGGGAGCTGAACCATCGGCTGCGTCAGGCCGGTGGGCTGGTCTACTTCTCACCCGAGCTGCGCGTTACGTACCGTCCGCGCCCTAACCTCAGGGCGCTGGCGAGCCAGTACCGTCAGTACGGTCGTTGGCGTCGCGTCGTCATGCGCACGCATGAGGGCACCGCGAGCCTGCGTTACCTCGCACCGCCGGTGATGCTGATCCTCTGCTTGCTGGGCATGCTGAGCGGTATCGCGGCGTTCGCGTCCGGGATCGCGCCGCTGGCGATCGGATTCGTCGTCCCGGTCGGCTACGCGCTGATGGTGATCCTCGGGTCGGTGAGCGAATCGCGCGGCCGGCCGCTTTCGGTACGGCTGCGGCTGCCGCTGGTGCTGGCGACGATGCACTGGTCCTGGGGCTGGGGCTTCCTCACCTCGCCGCGCTCGCTCTTCGAGTCCACGCAGCACTGAGCACGGCGCACTGACTCAGCTCACCGGACAGGTGCCGAAGGTCGGCGAATCGGTGTCGAGCCGTGTGGCTGCTGCCGCCGCCGAGGTTCGCGTCGCCGAAGGGGCGTCGGTCCGCAGCGAGTTCCACAGCTGTGTGGCGTTCGGCTCGATCCACTGGACGCGGTAGGGGTCGGGCGGATAGGGCTCGGCGGGCACGGTCAGGTACGCGGTCTTGCCGCTCGGGATCCGGCTCAGCGAGTCGGCCAGTGCCTGAAGCGCGCCCAGGCTGCCGAGCGCGGTGTCCGTGATGATCGCCTTGGTCGCCGCGTCGAGGACCTGGTAGAGCCGGACCGGGTTGCTGAGCAGGTCGCGCCGGCGCACCTGGGTCGCCAGCTGGTCGAGGAAGTACTGCTGCCGCCTGATCCGGGCCAGGTCGGAGCCGTCGCCCACATGCCGCACGCGGACGAACGCCAGTGCCTGCTCGCCGGTGAGCGCGCTGGTCCCTGCGGGCAGGCGCAGCTTCGAGTCGGCGTCCGAGACCGCGGCGGTCACGCAGACCTTCACCCCGCCGAGTGCGTCGATCAGCCTGGCGAAACCGGTGAAGTCCAGCACGACGAAGTGCGTCACGGTCAGGCCGGTCAGCGCCTGCACGGTCTTGACCGTGCACGCGATCCCGCCGGCGTCGTAGGCGGAGTTGAACATGCCGAAGCCCGCCGGCACGGCCGTGCCGTCCGAGCGCGTACACGACGGGATCCGCACCATCGAGTCGCGCGGGATCGACACGGCGACGGCGTCCCGCCGGTCGGCCGGGGTGTGGAAGAGGATCGCGGTGTCGGAGCGGGCGCCCTGGGCGGTGCCGTACCTGGCGTCGCTGCCGGACCGGTCGTCCGAGCCGACCAGCAGGATGTTCTGCGTGCCCGCGAGCGCGGACGACCCGACCACGGAATCAACGGTGCGGATGTTGTGGTCGAGGTGGTACCAGACCACCCCGACCGTGACCCCGCCCCCGATCAGGAGCAGGGCCAGCGCGCCGCCGAGCCACGCGGCGGTCTTGCGTCTGCGGCTCCAGCGCGGACGCGGCGGTCCGGCCGCCGAGGCGTCGGGCACCGGCCGCAGGTCCTCCATGAGGTCGATCGTCGGCGTGACGCGGCCGGGCCGCGATTCCTATGGTCTGAATGTGTGACTTCAGCTGCCGTACGTCAGGTTGGAGCACAGGTCCGAGTCCGCGTGCCTGATGTTGTCCTTGATGCCGCTCGGGATGGGGATCGGCGTGCTCGACTTGGACGCGCCGGCCGACGCGCTCGCGCTCGCGGTCGGGCTCGCCACCGGACCCGCCGCGGCGTACCTCGAGAACCGCTCGCTCGCCGCTGACGGCGCGCCTGCCGCGTTCACGCTCGGCGTGACCGCGGTCGTGCTCGACACGGCGGACGACTGCGCGCCCGAGGCGTCCTGGCCCTCCAGCGTCCTGTCCTCGCGCAGCAGCGACCACAGGATGTCCGTGTCCGGCTGGATCAGGTCGATGCGCGCTCCGGCGTACTGCCACGGCGTCGTGACGAAGTCGATGTTCGCCAGCGGCACCGACCGCAGCTGCGTCGCGATCGAGACCAGCGCGCCCACCGAGTCGAGGTAGCTGTCCACGGTCAGCGCGCTGGTCGCCGCGTCGGCCAGCCGGTAGAGCGTGATCGGGTCGGTCAGCGTGCCGGTGTCCAGCATCTTCTTCACCAGCGCGGACAGGAAGGCCTGCTGCCGCTTCATCCGGCCGATGTCGCTGTTGTCGCCGAAGCCCTCGCGGGCCCGCACGTACTCCAGCGCGGCCTTCCCGGACAGCGTCTGGATCCCGGGGGTCAGCGAGATGCTGTACGCGTGCTCGAGGTAGGTGTTGTCCACCGGCGGCACGCAGACGGTCACCCCGCCGACCGCGCTGCTCATCGTGGCGAAGCCGGTGAAGTCGATCACGATCGTGTGATCGATCCGGATCCCGGTCAGCTTCTCGACGGTGTTCTGCGTGCAGATCGGGTTCCCGCCGGGCAGGTCGCCCTCGGAGAAGGCGGAGTTGAACATGACGTGCGTCTGCGCGGGCAGCCAGCTGCCGTTCGCGTAGCAGGACGGGATGTCCACCAGGGCGTCGCGCGGGATGGAGACGCCGGTCGCGTGCTTACGGTCGCCGGAGACGTGCAGCAGTATCGTCGTATCTGAACGGGCACCGGCCACCTCGACGCCGCCGCCGAGATTGACGTTGTCGCCCGTCGAACGGGAGTCCGAGCCGATCAGCAGCAGGTTGATCGGCGGCCCGGTGGTCGAGTTCGGCGGGGCGGTGGCGGCCGGCGGCCGGCTCGGCGAAACCCCGGCCGAGCTGTAGGTCTTGATATTCCCGTTCAGATGAAAATACAGATAGCCGAGCACGCTCGCGACGGCCACGCCGAAGGCCGCGAGCACCGCGACCGTGATGCGCAGCGCCCGCGACCGACCACGTCCGACCGTCGCCATCCACCCATTCCTTTGTCACCGGCCCGCCGTAATGAAAGACCGGTCGCACCCGCGCTTGGTTGCGCGGGCTTGCTGAAGATTCGATATGAAATTCGGCGTCCCGGCTACCCAGGACATCCTCGGCTGTGGATATGGTGAGATCAGAGGTCTGCTAGCCGAGCGCGAGCCTGCGGGTGACCCGTTCCGTCTCGGCGATCCGGTCGAGCCGGTCCGGATCCGCCCCGCGTACGAGCACCACGCCGGCCCCGGCCAGCAGCGGTGCGAACAGCCAGGCGACCAGGTCGGAGCCGGTGTACCGGTCTCCGCGCGCGTGCACGAGCAGCCGGTCGGCACCGCCGAGCCCAGCTGCCGGACCGTCCGGCCGTTCCCGCGCGGCAGCCGCAGCGGACGCGGCCTGCTCGATCAGCTCGCCGTGCGTCAGCGTCCGGCCGTCCACGACCAGCGCTTCCGTGCCCGGCCCCGGCGGAGTGAAGGCCGCGAAGCGGTCGCCGAAGCCGCGCACCTCGGCCGAGTAGTCGCGAAAGCCCTCGGGCACGACGTCGAACGGACGGCCGAGCGGTAGCAGCGAGAGCGCCAGCCGCTCACCGCCGCAGTCGCGCGCCGCGTCCAGCACCTGCTCGTCCGGTCCGGCGACCACCGACTGCGCGGACTTCGCGTCGCCCCACGGATCGACCACCACACCCGCCAGCAGCGGCGCGACGGCCCAGACGGCGGTCAGCCAATGCGGCGGCGCGCACACCGCGATCCGGTCGCCGGGCTCGGCCATCAGGTCGTCCTGCACCAGGTTCGCGGTCTTGGCCAGCCAGTTGCCGAACGTCGTGTAGGACAGCTCGACGCGTTCCCCCGTCGCGTCGTCCAGGAATGTCAGGAACGGCCGACCGGCGTCGGACGCCGCGCGGGCCCGCCAGACCGCCGCCAGGTCGGTGAAGCCGCCAAGATGATTCACGACAGCGAGACTACGGCAGCAACCGCGGCCGCGAATGCCGCGTCTGCGCCGACGTCGGCGATAGCATCACAGCGCTTCTGCTTGTCTTCGCTCCCGGTCTGCGTGTACACCGAGCGTAGGCGACCAGTTGGCTACATGATCATCAGATGGGAGTACTGGGACCGTGGCTGAAGCGATCCTCCTGGTGGGAGGGAAGGGGACCCGGCTTCGGCCGCTGACCGTCAACACCCCCAAGCCGATGCTCGAAGTCGCCGGGGTGCCGTTCCTCAGCCACCAGCTCGCCCGGGCCAAGGCCGCGGGCGTCGATCGGATCGTCTTCGCCACCGCCTACCGGCCCGAGGTCTTCGAGGAGTACTTCGGCGACGGCGCCGCCTTCGGCCTCGAGCTCGACTACGTGACCGAGTCCGAGCCCCTGGACACCGGCGGCGCGATCCGCAACGTGGCCGACCGGCTGCGCAGCGGCCCGGACGAGCCGGTTCTGATCTTCAACGGCGACATCCTCTCCGGCGTGGACCTGGTGGCGCTCGTGGACGCGCATAAGGCACGCGAGGCCGACGTAACGCTGCATCTGACGCGAGTGCCACGGGAGAAGCTCAGCGCGTTCGGGCTCGTACCCACCGACGCCGACGACTGGGTCACCGCGTTCCGCGAGAAGCCGCAGCGCGCCGAGGACATCGTCATCGACCAGATCAACGCCGGCTGCTACGTCTTCCGGCGCTCGGTCATCGACGGCATCCCGGTCGGCCGCCGCGTCTCGGTCGAGCGCGAGACCTTCCCCGGCCTGCTCGCCTCGGGCGCGAAGGTGCTCGGCGTCGTGGAGCAGTCGTACTGGCGCGACCTGGGCACGCCGGAGGCGTTCGTGCACGGCTCGGCCGACCTGGTGCTGTCCGCGGTCGCCTCGCCGGCCGTCCCGCTCACCGCCCGCCCCGACCTGGCCGACGCGCTGGTGCTGCCGGGCGCCGATCTCGACGCGGACGTGAAGGTCGGCGGCGGCAGCACGATCGGCGCGAACGCGCGCATCGCCTCGGGCTCAGAGATCGTCGGCTCGGTGATCGGCGCGGATGCGTACGTCGCCGGCGGTGCGGTCGTCCGCGACTCGATCGTGGGACGCGGAGCCAGGATCGGCGAGGGCACGGTGCTCGAGTCTGTGGTCATCGGCGACGGGGCGAGCGTGGGTGCCCGCAACGAACTGCGTGCCGGCGCTCGGGTGTGGTGCGACGCTGTGATCGGCGATGGAGCGGTACGTTTCTCCGCCGATGAGTCCTAACGCCGGTTCTGACCCTTCGCCAGACCCAGACGGTTCAAGCGCGCCGCGGGGCATCCCGTCCCAACGCACGCCGTCGCCCGATGCCGTCGAGTCGGTCGTCTGCGACGTCGATCTCCCCATGTCGCTCGGTGTCCTGCGCCGGGGCCCGGGAGACCCGACATATCGAATGACAATCGAAGGCGCGATCTGGCGCGCCAGCCTTACCCCGGAGGGGCCCGGCTCGGTCCGGATCCGCCGCGACGGCCCCCGGGTCGAGATCGCCGCGTGGGGCCCCGGCGCGGCCTGGTTGGCGAAGCGCGGCGCGGCGATGATCGGCGTGGACGACGAGCTCGGCGACTTCCCGGCGCTGGTCGCCGGCCACCCGCTGCTGGCCGAGGCGCACCGCCGCCACCCCCGGCTGCGCTTGGTGCGCACTGGGCTTGTCATACAGTCGCTCATTCCGGCGATCCTCGAACAGCGGGTTACCACGGCCGAGGCGTTCCGGGCGTGGCGCCGCATCGTCGAGCGGCACGGCGAGCCGGCGCCCGGCCCCGCGCCGAAGGAACTGCGGGTCCCGCCCCCGCCGCGCATCTGGGCGGCGATCCCGTCGTGGGAGTGGCACCGGCACGGCGTGGACGGTCAGCGCTCGACGACGATCATCCGCGCCGTCAGGCTCGCCTCGGCACTCGAACGTACAGGTGACCTGAGCGGCGAGGAGGCAGTGCGGCTCCTGTGCACGGTCCCCGGTATCGGCATCTGGACGGCCGCCGAGACGACGCAGCGTTCACACGGTCACGCCGACGCCCTGTCAGTCGGCGACCTGCACCTGTCCAAGCACATCGGCTATGCACTGACCGGCGAGCGCGACGCCGACGACGCGCGGATGCTAGAACTGCTCGAACCCTTCCGTCCGCATCGTTACCGCGCCGCTCGGCTCATTCTGCTCACGGCACCCGGCCAGCCGCGCCGTACGCCGCGTGCTCCCGTGCCGGATCACCGCCGGTACTGACGAGCAGTCACATCATCGGGTGATCAGAAAGTCATCCGGCGAGCGAGGCGGCCGATCGCGCGGGGGTTCCGCCGGATGGCCGACCGCGACCGCGCCCATCGGATCCCATGTGTCAGGAAGCTCCAGGACCGAGCGCACCACATCGCGGCAGAACATCGTCGAGGACACCCAGGCCGAGCCCAGACCCTCCGCGGCCAGCGCGATCAGCAGGTTCTCCACGCTCGCCCCGGCCGCGACGACGAACATCTCCCGCTCGGCCGCCGCGCGCCGCGCGTCCGGGTACGTGTGCGAGCCCTCCATCACCAGGCACGGCACCACGAGCACGGGCGCGCCGCGCAGCACCTCACCGCGTCGGACGCGTTTGGCGATCGACTGCTCGCTGAAGCCGTCCCCGCGCAGGTCCTGAATCCACGCGTCCAGCATCGCGTCGAGCAGCGCCTTGCGCATGCCCTCCGAGCGCACCTCCACGAAACGCCAGGGCGTCGTGTGGTGCGGTGCGGGTGCGGTGATCGCCGCGGCTACCGCACGCCGGATCGCCTCAGGCGCGACATCGACGTCCGTGAACGCCCGGATGGTCCGCCGATGCGACACGGCTGACGCACGCGCCTCGGCGGTACCGAGCGAGAACAGGTCCTCGTCCGCCGGCCGCAGGAGCACTCGCGCGCCCGGCCCCGGCTCCGCAGCGACGAGGTGCTTGAACCCGCGCACCACCGCGACTGGTACGCCGCCGAGCTTGCCCTTCACCAGTTCCCCAGCCGACGCGAACTCGTCGGCCAGCGCCGTCACGGTCACCGCGAGTGGATTGCCGTGGCTGTCCTGACGCCCCCGCAGGTCGTCCACCGGCGCGACATACGCTGCGCCGATCGCCTGATCGACCAGGCCTGCTCGCCATACCCGGCCGAACGTGTCCGAGATGATGACGCCTACTGACACGCCCAAGCGCTCACGCACACCGTCGGCGATCTCACGCGCCGAACGGTCCGGATCTTCCGGCAGGAGAAGCACGGTTCCCCGCGGCGTGTTCGATGCGTCAACGCCGGCAGCCGCCATCACCAGACCCTGCCGGTTCTGCACGATGCGCAACGTGCCGCGTCGTGCGACGACGCGCACGGTCTCCGCGTCGATCGCCGCCTCTCGGTCGGCGGCGGCAACGACACGCCCCTCAGCCTTCGAGACGATCTTCGACGTGACGACCAATACGTCGCCGTCCGCGAGGGCGTCCTGGCCCTGCGCCGCCGCCGCGATGAGCGCCGCGAGGTCGGCCCCCGGCTCGACCTCCGGCAAGCCGCCGAGGCCGAACACCGTGTAGCGCCCGGCCGCCCGACGCTCCGTCGGGTAGGGCTCCGAGTCGTGCCCCGCGTGATGCCCTGTCACGTCAGTCATCGCGTCTGCTCACCTCTGTCGCGAAGGCGAGTGCGGCCCGCGCCATCGCCGTCGTCGCGTCGAGGTCGCGCATGAGCAGCGGCACCGCACGGCACCTGATCCCCGCAGCCTCCACGCGGCCCTGCTGCGCCGCGTCGCTCTCGTCGATCAGCCAGCCGTCGAGCAGATCGGCTCCGTAGTACTCGGCGACCGCCCCGGCGCTCGTCTCCACGCCGACCGCCGCCAGCACCTTGTCCGCCATGCCGCGTACCGGCGCCGATCCGATGATCGGAGAAAGTCCCACGACCGGAGCATGCGTGGCGACCAGTGCCTCGCGGACACCCGGCACCGCCAGCACCGCGCCGATGGAGACCACCGGATTGGACGGCGGGAAGAGCACGACGTCCGCCTCCGCGATCGCGTCGAGCACCCCCGGCGCGGGCTTCGCCTTATCCGCGCCCACGAATACGACCGCTTCTGCTTTGGGCGCGTGCAGCCGCACCCAGTACTCCTGGAAGTGCACCGCGCGGCGCGTACCCTCCTCGTCGGCGAGTACTACGTGCGTCTCGGCAACATCGTCGGTCGCCGGGATCAGCCGTATGCCAGGCTTCCAGCGTGCGCAGAGCGTCTCGGTTACCGCAGAGAGCGGATACCCGGCGTTGAGCATCTGAGTACGCACCAGATGCGTTGCGATATCCCGGTCACCGAGGGTGAACCAGTCCGGGCCGACGCCGTACTCGGCCAACTCGTCGGACACCGAGAAGGTCTCGTCCGCCCGACCCCAGCCCTGGCCCTCGTGGATCCCGCCGCCGAGGGTGTACATCACCGTGTCGAGATCGGGACACACGCGCAGGCCGTGCAGCGTGATGTCGTCCCCCACGTTCCCGATGACGGTGACTTCCGCCTCGGGCGCCGCCGCGAGCACCCCGCGCAGGAACCTCGCACCGCCGACCCCGCCGGCCAAAGCTGTGATCCTCATGCGATCGAGCCTAGAGCCTGTTTCAAAAGTAGCGTCGGTGAGGGCGTGGTGTCTGGCGTGTGCGGTCGCCAGGCGGGGGTGTGGCCCCATACCGGGGTGTGGGGGCGTGCCGACAACGTGGCGAGCGTGCGTGACAGGCGACACGACCTCGACGGGACTTTTGAAACAGGCTCTAGTGCTGCCGTGGCACTAGGTTCGCCCCGCTTGCCGGCCCATCACCACATCAGCGCGGCACTGCGGGGAATTCACCCGAAATCGTCTTTAGTCAAAGCGCGCACAGTTCACCCTCACGTGTGATATCAGTTGCCCTAAAGGGCAGACTCGACCGGCGGAGCGGGCAGATCCGCAGCTCCCGGGCGCCGACTGCATCGCACGTCACGAGCGTCAGCGTATTGATGCACGCGGCCGCCGGGCACTGCTCTCTCCGAGTGAATCAACCCACCGCTAGCAGATCGCGGCTTGACGGGTCGGGAATGACGCGCGTGTAATTTCAAGCATGTCGCCCGGTTCCTGACGAGAAGTCAGTGATCTCTGTGGTTCTTGACCGGCCGAGTGCGGCGTCGGTCAGCTTGCGCAGCACCATCGGGTCGACGCCGCGCCGAGAACACGAGACGGGAGACATGCCGATGACCGAGGTCTTCCCGCTGCTCGGTGGCTTCGATGAGGAGCTGACCTGGCAGGAGCGGGCGCTGTGCGCGCAGACCGATCCGGAGTCCTTCTTCCCGGAGAAGGGCGGCTCGACCCGCGAGGCCAAGCGGGTGTGCCTGGTCTGCGAGGTCAAGGCCGAGTGCCTCGAGTACGCCTTGGCCCACGACGAGCGCTTCGGCATCTGGGGGGGCCTCTCCGAGCGCGAGCGGCGCAAGCTCAAGCGGCGCACCGCCTGATCCGTCGTCACCGAATCCATCGGCACTGATCCATCGGGCACCGGTTCGTCATCACCGGCTGCCTCGCCTCCCAGCTTCACGGCACCAGGGTGCGGATCGGCGGCGAAAAAGCGGACAAAGGCGGATGACTTCCCGGGAACCTCCCCGGTCGCCATCCGCGTCGCGTAGGGTGGGGCGACCGTGCCGCCGCCCGCGCGCAGCCGCAGAACGACCTTCGCGACCCGCGCGCAGTGACCGGCACGGGAACAGCACAGCCCCCTGCCGTCGAGACCCGGGTCGTCGTTTCGCATGTCACAGTACGCACCACCGGCGCGCTCGCGGGCGCCCGGCGCCGAGCAGCGTGCCGCGGGCGCCAACCCGCACGAGGCGCTGCGCCACCACGTCGTGACCGCCGTGCTGGTCAGCCACGACGGCGCGCGCTGGCTGCGCCCCGTGCTCCAGTCGCTGCTGAACCAGCGGCGCCCGGTCCAGCGGATCATCGCGGTGGACACCGGCTCGCGCGACAACTCGGTGGAACTGCTCGAGGCCGCCCTCGGCCAGGACGCGGTGCTGCACCGCAAGCGCTCCACCGGCTACGGCGCCGCGGTCGCCTTCGGCCTCAAGTCCTCGGCCCCGGTCGGGTTCGACGAGTTCGGCTACGACAGCCCGCAACCCCCGGTCGAGTGGATCTGGCTGCTGCACGACGACTCGGAGCCCGCCCCCGACGCCCTCGGCCAGCTGCTGCTGACCGCCGAGGACGAGCCGGACGCGGCGGTCCTCGGTCCGAAGATCCGCGGCTGGTACGACCGCAGGCAGCTGCTCGAGGTCGGCGCGACCGTCGCCTCCAACGGCCGCCGTTGGACCGGCCTCGAGCGCAACGAGCACGACCAGGGCCAGCACGACGAGACCAGGCCGGTGCTCTCGGTCAGCTCGGCCGGCATGCTGGTGCGCCGCGACGTGTGGGACCGGCTGCGCGGCTTCGACCGCGGCATCTCGCTGTTCCGCGACGACCTCGACTTTTGCTGGCGGGTCAACAGCGCCGGGTACAAGGTCGTGGTCGCCCCCGACGCGATCATCCACCACGCCGAGGCCTCCGCCCGCGAGCGCCGCAAGATCGGCGCCGGACCCAACCGCCCGCACCTGATAGACCGCAGCCACGCGCTCTACACCGTCGCGGTCAACAAGCGCAGCCGCTTCTGGCCCGGGCTGTGGCTGCGGCTGGTCGTCGGCTCCTTCTTCCGCGCCCTCGGCTATGTCATCGCCAAGCAGCCCGGCGTCGGCTCCGACGAGTTCTTCGCCATGCTCGGCTTCGCCGCGCGGCCCGACCGGGTGCTGCGCGGCCGCGCCGCGCGCCGGAAACTGCGCGTCGTCGGCCCCGAGGAGCTCGAGCAGTTCTTCCCGCCGCGCGGCGCCCTCGCCCGCAACGCCTTCGAGACGATCTGGGGCCAGCTGCGCGGCGACCACGGCGAGGGCGGCGTCCAGGACCCCTCACGGCACCGCTCGGTCGAGACCGGCCCGGTCTCCGAGGAGGCCGAGGTCCTGGACACCGACTCGGGCGCGCTGCTCAAACGGCTCATCCGCAACCCGATCGTGGCGGTCGGCGGCGGACTGACCCTGATAGCGCTCATCGCCGCGCGCTCGCTGCTGGTCGGCGGCAGCCTGGCCGGCGGAGCGCTGCTGCCGACGCCCGGCGGCGCATCAGACCTATGGTCCGCTTATCTGTCCGGCTGGCACGGCGTGGGGCTCGGCACCACCTCGTACGCGCCGCCCTACCTCGGCCTCGTCGCGCTCGTCGCCACCCTGCTGTTCGGCAAGGCCAGCTGGGCGGTCTCGGTGCTGCTGATCGGCTCGGTGCCGCTGGCCGGGCTCAGCGCGTCGTACGCCTTCCGCCGCATCACCTCCTCGGCTCCGCTGCGCATCTGGGCCGGCTACGCCTACGCGCTGCTCGCCGTCGCGACCGGCGCGATCGCCGGCGGACGGCTGGGCACCGCGGTCGCCGTCGCGGTGCTGCCGCTGATCGTCACCACCGCCAGCCAGGCGGTCGGCGGCCCCGGCCGGACGGGATCCACCCGCGCCGCCTGGTCCAGCGCGTTCCTGCTGACCATCGCCACCGCCTTCGCCCCGGTCGTCTGGGTGCTCGCGCTGCTCTTCGGTGCGCTGGCCACGCTGACCGTCGCCTGGCGCACCCGCTCCAACGTCGCGGTCACCGCCATCCGGATGGCGATCGTGCTGGCTACGCCGCTGGCCGTGCTGGCCCCCTGGTCGCTGTCGCTGCTGCGCCACCCGACCTCGTTCTTCCTGGAGCTCGGCCTGCCCGGGGTCGGCCTCGAGCGGCCCGCGCCGACGCCGATCGGCCTGCTGCTCGGCAACCCCGGCGGCCCAGGCACCTATCCGTCCTGGTTCGGCCTCGGCCTGCTGATGGCCGCGCTCGCCGCGCTGCTGCGCGGCACCCGCCGCCGGGTCGTGGTCTCCGCCTGGGCGCTGGCCCTGGTCGGCTTCGGCTCCGCGGTCGTGATCGCCGGGCTCAAGGTCACCCCGCCCGGGGCCAACCACACCATGGTCTGCTGGCCCGGCGTGTCCACCGCGATGCTCGGCCTCGGCCTGATCACCGCGACCGTGGTCGGTGCGGAGGGCGCGCGTGAACGCATCGCGACGGCCTCGTTCGGCTGGCGCCAGCCGCTGACCGTGCTGATCACCGGCGCCGCGGTGCTCGCCCCGGCCGCCGCCGGCGCGTGGTGGCTCGTGCGGGGCGCCAACGACCCGGTCTCCCGGACCACGAGCCACGTCCTGCCGCCGTACGTCGCCGCCGAGGGGCAGACCGCGGCGCGTCCACGCACCCTGATCCTGACCGGCGCGGACTCGGGCGCGATCGGCTACAGCGTCGTGCGCGGCGCCGGACCGACGCTGGGCGCTGCCGACATCCGCGTCTCCCAGGCGCAGACCAGCCAGATCGACGCGATGGTCGGGCAGTTGCTCTCCGGGAACGGAGGCGACGCCGCGGAGCAGTTGGCCTTGTTCGACGTCGGCTACGTCATGGTCAGCCCCAGCGCGCCGGCCTCAGTCACTCAGTCGCTCAACGGCGTCGCCGGCCTTACGCAGCGTTCGACAGCGCAGGGCGGCGGCGGAAAGCAGTACGGACTCTGGTCGGTCAACGGGAACGTCGGCCGAATCACCATCCAGGACCAGAAGGGCAACAACCTTCCGACGGTCTATCAGTGCGGTAACACGCCCGCCGTGCCCAATGGCAGCACGCAGGTGTGTGCGCAGGATTCCGACGCCACGGTGACCGTGTCGCCGGGGCCGCCGGGCCGTGTACTCGTCCTGGCCGAACAGTCGCTGTCCGGCTGGTCCGCGACCATGGGCGGCCAGAAGCTCACCCAGGTCGCCCAGCCGAACGGGCTCCAAGCCTGGCAGCTGCCGACCTCGGGCGGGAAGGTGGCGATCAAGTACACGTCGGTGAAGCACCTGGCCTGGCTGATCGTCGGCGGCTTCACGGCGATCGCGGCGACCATCATGGCGCTGCCCTTCGGCCGCCGGCCCGACGAGGAGATCGAAGGCGAGGAGGCCGCCGAGCTCGACGCGGTCAACCGGCCCGCGGGAGCGTTCGAACCCGAGCCCGAAGCCGTCCCCGAGCCGCACCCGGTCGCCGCGGTGGAGCCGGAGCCCGAGCCCGAGCAGTACCCGGTGCAGGTGCCGGTGCCCGAGGTCGTCGGCCAGGCGCCCGAGCTGGAGCCGGCTTACCAGGCTGAGCAGCAATACGACCCTGCCGCCTATGCCTACCAGGCCGACGTGTACCAGGCGGATCCGTATCAGTCCGGTGCGTACGACGCCGGTCAGTATCAGTCAGGCGAATACCAGTCCGCCGAGTACGGCTCCGGGGAGTACGTGGCGCCGCAGCCCTCGCCGTCGTACGAGCAGTACCCGATGACCAACGCGGATCCGTACGCTGACGATCCGTACGCCTACCAGCAGCAGGCCCCGTACGACCCCGCCGCGTACCAGCAGCCGCAGTACGGCCAGTACGAGCAGCCACAGTACGAAGACCCTGCGCAGTACGCGTCATACGAGCAGGGTGCGTACGGCCAATACGGCGGCGAACAGCAGTACAGCGGTGAGCAGTACGGCGACCAGTACAACCAGTACGGCGAAGCCGAACAGTCCGGTTACCCCTACAGCGCCGTGCCCGAGCCCCGCCAACCCGGCGAGCATACGCAGCACCAGTACACGCACGAGTACGACCCTGAGGCCTACGGCCGCAGCGAGCAGGACGGATGGACCCGGTGAGCCCGACTGACGACCCCACGAACCGGGAGCCCCACCCCTCCGCAGGCCGTGCCTCAGCCGCGCGTGACGCCTTGAGCAGGGCGCGTCTCGACAGGGCGTCCCTCGGACGCGTTACCGCGCAGGTCGGTGTCGGTGCCGGGCGGCGTCTTCAAGTCGCCGTCGGCGTGATCGGAGCCATTGGCGTCGGCATCGCATACGGCTACGGCGTGGCACCCGCGGCCGCCACGCCCAACACCAGCGTCGCGCCCAAGTCCACCGCCGTGCGTACTGCAACGCTGGCCTGCCCCGAGGTCACCGGCCCCAGCGACGCGACCGTCAACGCCATCACGCCGTCAGGCGTCGTCGGCGCCAAGGCTCCGGTAGCCGGCGACACGGCGACGCTCACCGCGCTGGGCGCCAAGTCCCCGCTCGCCACGCTCAAGCAGACCGGCGCCTTGTCGGTGAACGCGAACCTGTCCGGCGACACGGCCAACCTGAGCCAGGACTCGATCCCGGTCGTCGGCAAGGCGAACGGCGGATACGCGCCCGGGTTCACGCTCACCGAGACCCTCTCCAGCGGCACCAGTTCCGGCCTGCACGGGCTCGCGTCCACCCCCTGCACGCCCCCCGACACCGACTTCTGGTACCTCGGCGCCGACCCCGGCTCGAAGTCCACCGCCAAGATCAACCTGTACAACGGCGACCAGATCGCCGCGCAGGTCAACCTCAGCGTCTTCACCCAGGACGGCCCGGTCAGCAACTCGGCCATGCAGCTCGGCCAGGGCCTGGTCGTGCCCTCGGGCAGCCAGCACGCGCCGGTGGACCTGAGCAGCTTCAACAGCAGCGGCACGCCGGTGGCCGTGCACGTGGTGACCACCGCCGGGCGGATCGCCGCCGCCCTGCTTGACTCCGACGGCTTCGCCGGGCGCGACTTCGTCCTGGCGCAGCGGCCCGCGGCGCACCTGATGCTGCCCGGCGTTCCGGCGGCCGACGGCAAGGCGGGTTCGCCGATGAAGTTGCAGCTCGTCCTGTTCTCGCCGAGCGCCGACACCGACGTGACCCTGCACTGGATCGGCCGCTCGAAGATCACCCCGACGGTCACCGTCCCGCACCTGGCGGCCGGCAAGGTCCAGAAGGTGGACCTCTCCAACGTGCCCGCCCCCGGCGAAGCCGGGGCGCTTCAGATCGACAGCTCCAACGGCACGCCGTTCCTCGCCGCGATCAAGGTCACCGGCGAGGGCGGCAGCGACATCGCCTACCTCAGCCCGGTCCAGGCACTGACCGGCGAGTCGATCGTCGCCGACAACAAGCCCGGCTCGGTCGTCGAGCTGACCAACAACGCCACCCACGACGCCCAGGTCAAGGTCACCGTCGAGGGCACCGGCACACCCTCCGCGCAGACCGTGACCGTCCCCGCGCAGTCCACCAAGGCGGTGACCGTCAACCCGCCGAAGGGGGCGACGTCCTACGCCGTCTCGGTGACCCCGCTCGGCGGCGCGAGCTCGATCTACGCCGCCCGAGTGATGACCGACGGCGGGCTGATCACTGTGCAGCCCATGGCGACCGCGCTGGAGACCGTGCAGATCCCGGCGGTGCGTGACGACCTGTCCGGCGTCGTACCGCAGTAACCGCGTCCGGTAACCGCCCCGGCCGCGTCACACCCCCGACAGCCGCCGGGTAGTACTCCTGTGCGCTCGCGTTACTCCGGGTCGATGATCTCCGGATCGAGGCCGAGCAGGTCCGCGACCTGCTCCACCACGATGTCGTGCACCAGCAGGCCAAGCTCGGCGCGCGCCGGAGCGCGCACCTCCAGCGGCCGCCGGTAGAGCACGATCCGGGCCGGCTCGCCGCGCCCGGCCTGCACCACCCGGCCAAGCGGCACCGGTTCGTCGGACCACAGCTCGGCCCCCGGCGGCGGCACCTCCTCGACCGCGAACTCGACCCCGGACAGCTGCGGCCACCTGCGCTCGAGCCGTTCCACCGCGTCGAGCACCAGCTCGTCGAACTGCTCGGCCCTGGTCAGGCTGAGCGGGATCTCCGGCGGGGCCAGCGGCCCGCGCAGCCCGCGTCCGCGCCGGTCCCTGCCCCGGCGCCGACCCGGTCGCGGCGGCCGGCCCGAGCGCGGCTCAGCAGAACTTTGCACGGAATCGAGCGTATCTCGGCCGCGCCCTCCCGTGGCAGATGCCGCCGGCCGCCGCGGCGGAGATTGCGTGGCGTCTGGCAGCCCCGACCGTGGCGGCAATACACTCGCGCATGTGAGCCCTGTCCGTCGCTGTTCGCGCACCGCCTGTGGTCGCCAAGCCGTGGCGACGTTGACTTACGTCTACGCGGACTCCACCGCGGTCCTCGGACCT
Organism: Actinomycetota bacterium; assembly: GCA_046724665.1. Taxonomy (GTDB): domain Bacteria; phylum Actinomycetota; class Actinomycetes; order Streptomycetales; family Catenulisporaceae; genus Actinocrinis. The sequence continues at coordinate 19 of JBKOWZ010000313.1, read as the reverse complement.
TTGGCCACGTACCCCGAGC
>JBKOWZ010000109.1:0-8164 GCA_046724665.1 Actinomycetota bacterium | reverse complement strand
CGACCGGGGAACTGGTGCCGATCAACTCGAACGCGGCCGTCAGGATCCTGCAAACGAGGCTGCCGGCCGACTGGGTCTACGGCCCGTACCAGGTCACGGGATCCGGCGCCTCGCTGCTGAACCTCAACGTGGACGACGGGCAAGGCCCGGCGCGGATCTTCGTCGGGATCGGCGCCGGCACCGGCGAGAAGTCCGGCATGGCCCGGATCGACTGCGCGTTGCAGGCCCCGCTGCTGCGTGGCGGCGGCCCGCGGCCGGCCGGCGCGCCGCCGGCGAGTTGCACCGTGCGCCGGTACACGAACGGCGACCTGGTCATGCAGGAGGTCCTGCGGGCCAATTCCTACGGCGAGTACCAGTACCGCGTCGTCACCAACCGCGCCGACGGCGTCGCGGTGGAGATCACCGCCGCCAACGGGGACGCGAACGATCCGGCCACCGAGGTCACCCGGGCGCAGCCGCCGCTGTCCGTCGAGCAGTGGACGGCGCTCGCGCTGGACCGAGCCTGGCAGCTGACCGTGCCGGCGAGCCTGGCCGAGTGAAACGGCCGGTCACCAAGCCCCGAAGACACGGGGGATGGTGAAGACGACGGGCGCGCCTGCCCCACGCAGGCGCGCCCGTGCGTCGAAGTTTCTTGCCACCCGGCACGGGGCGCAAACCAAGCGTAGCCCGTTGTTCACCGGGCGGAGCAAGTGTGCTGTCATGGCGGACATGGCGAGAGCGACGAGCACCGACTGCTGCGGCAACGGATCGACCAGGCGCCAGGCCCTGCTGTGGGCGAGCCTGCTGGCCGCCGCGCCGCTGGCCGGCGAGAGCGTCGCCCGGGCGGACTCCTCCGGGCTGCTGGTGTGCGACGTCGAGGTCGCGACGGTGACCGACACCAGCGTCGTGATCACCTGGTTCACCGGCTCCGCGACCGCCCTCGACGCCTACGGCCAGCCGCAGCCGGCGCCGGCCGACACCGAGCTGCTGCTCGGCGGCGTGGACCCGAACACCGGCTTCCCGGTGCCGAGCACGCTGCGGCCCGTGCTGCACGACAGCACGCCGACCGCCTACCACTACGCGGAGGTCACCGGGCTCGAGCCGGGCCGCCCCTACTCCTTCGCGGCGCGCTCCAACGGCGTCGTCGCCGCGCAGACCTCGATCCAGTTCCCGGTCGGCGTCGGCGGCTCGCAGGACATCCCCGGCACCTTCACCACCCTCACCACGCCGCCGGGCCGGCACCTGTTCACGCTTGCGCTGTCCAACGACCTGCACGTCGGGGAGAGCGCCAGCGGCATCATCGCGGCCGGCTGGCCGCCGTACTTCCAGCAGGACCCGGGGCTGCCGCCGTACCCCGAGGTGATGCTCGGGGCGCTGCTCGGCGACCTGGGCGCTGCCGACCGCGGCGCGCGGGCGCTGCTGGTCGCGGGCGATCTGACCGGCGACGGCCTGCCGGCCGAGTCAGCCCGCGCGCGGCAGCTGCTCGACGGCTGGGGCTCGCTCGACGCCGACTACTTCGTCGCGCGCGGCAACCACGACCGTCCGAGGGTCGGCTCCGCCTACGCGGGCTGCACCGCGGTGCCCGGCGCGAGCGACCACCACGACTGCTGGGGCGACGCCTTCGGACTGCGGCGCCAGCAGCCGGCCGTGCACGAGGTCGGCGGCCTGCGCGTGATCGCCCTGGACACCACCACGCTCAACGCGGCCGGCGGCACCATGGAGGCGGTCCAGCTCAACGAGCTCAAGCACACGCTGCGCAAGGACCGCGACCGGCCCACGCTGCTGTTCGGCCACCACCCGATCACCTACGAGTCGGCGGTCACCACCGCGGCCGGGCCGGCCTTCGACATCGACCGTCCCAGCGCCGTAGCGCTCCAGCGCCTCTACGAGCAGACCCCCGGCGTGTTCTTCCACCACAGCGGGCACACCCACCGCAACAAGCGGACCTTCTTCGTGGACGAGAACCAGGCGCCGCAGCGGTCGGTGGAGTTCCTGGAGGTCGGCGCGGTCAAGGAGTACCCCGGCGGCTACTCGCTGCTGCGCGTCTACAGCGGCGGCTACATGGTCAGCTTCTACAAGACCCGTACGCCGCTCGCCCAGGCCTGGAGCCACCGAACCCGCGGCGAGTACTTCGGCCTCTACCCGAACTTCGCGCTCGGCACCATCGCCGACCGCAACCACACGGTCGTGCGCGACCTGTCCGGCCTCACCGCGCTCGGGTAGCCCGCCGTCACCCGCCGTCCCGCGTCACCGCTCGCGGAAGCCGCCGAGAAAGCGCCGGAATACCCCGCCCTCGCGGTTCAGCGGCGCTGCGGGCGGCGGGGCGGTGGCACGCTGCCGGGCGATCGGCCGGTCGTAGTCGGTGCGCGCGATGGCGTCAACCGTCTGCGCCTCGTCGAAGTTCTCGGAGCCCTCGATCACGGGGACGAAGCCGACCAGCATGCCGTTGCGCATGACCTGCGCCTCGAGGCCCGGCGTGTCGTCGGTGTCCCAGACCGCCTCGCGGCCGTCGGGCAGCGAAACGCGCACGCCGAACTGGTACACGCCCTCCCGCGCCACGTGCGCATTGATGCCGCGGTCTCGTAGGGCGTCCACAACACGGAGCGCTCGGTTCTCGTCCACTCTCACCAGCCTAACCGATCTGCCCAGTCTGGCGATCTTGATGCGCCGCGGTCGGCCACCGAGCCTCGACGCCCTTCTCCCCGCACATAACGCACGTGGCCCCGGCGCGGTTCCGCGGCGGCAGAGCGCTGCCATGCGGCGCCGGAAATAGCAGCGTATAGCGTGTATAGTAGATATATGGTCGAGGCCCGAGACGTCTCTACCTTCTGGAAGCCCCAAGTCGGTGGAATCGAACTGCTCCACGCGCACTTCCGGCGGCACGAGTATCCGCGCCACACGCACGAGATGGCGACGATCGCGCTGATGGACGTGGGTGCGGCTCGGTTCTTCTACCGCGGCGAGGTGCACACCGCGTCCGCGGGCGACGTGTTCTTCATCAATCCGGGCGAAGTCCACACCGGCGGCCTGGCTCATCCGGACGGTTACGGTTACCGCGTCATATACCTGCGCCCCGACCGGCTCGACTGGCTGTTCGCGCAGCGGCCCGACGGGACCGGCGGCGGGAGCGTGGCCTTCGGCCGGACCGTCGTGCGCGACGCGCAGCTGGCGGTGCTGCTCGACCGGGTGCACACCGCGCTGGTGTCCGGGATCCGCCACGGCTACGGGCTGTTCCAGGAGCAGGCACTGCTGAACGTCGGCGGCCTGCTGCGCCGGTACGCCGGGATCGGCCGCGTCGCCGAGCGGGCGCCTTCAGATTCCGCAGACGGCGCGCTACGGCGCCGCGCGGTGGCCGCGGCCCGCGACTACCTGGAGTTCCACCTGGCTGACCGGGTGCTGCTCGCGGAACTCGCCGAGGCCACCGGGACCAGCCTCTTCTGGCTGTCGCGGGTGTTCACCGACGAGGTCGGGATGCCGCCGCACGCGTACCAGAACTCGCGCCGGGTGGACCGGGCCAAGCGGCTGCTGGCCGACGGCAGCCCGCCGACCCGGGTCGCCGGAGAGGTCGGCTTCTGCGACCAGGCGCACTTCACTCGGGTGTTCAAGCGCTACACCGGAACGACGCCGCGCCGGTTCGCGCTCGACGCGGCGCGTTGAGCAATGAGCCATCGCCCTGTCCGTCCGCAGGGTGTATCACTACACTGAGAGCTTCTGGCCGCCGCGTCCCGCCGGGGAGAGCTATGACCGAAGTGCGCGTCCTGAACGTGTTCACCGATGAACACGGCCGGTACGGCAATCCCGTCGGCGTGGTGCTCGACGCGGCGCCGTGGAGCCAGCAGGCGCGCCAGCGGCTCGCCGCCCACCTCGGCTACAGCGAGACGGTGTTCGTAGACGACGTGGAGCAGGCCAGGCTCCAGCTGTTCACCCCCGCCCGCGAGCTGCGTTTCGCCGGACACCCCCTGGTCGGAGTCAGCGCCCTGCTCGCCGAGGTCACCGGGCGCCGGCCCGACGCGCTGCGCCCGGCGCGCCTGGCGGCCCCCGTGCCGACCTTCGCCGAGCAGGAGACGGTCTGGGTGCGCGGCTCGGTGGACGACGCGCCGCCCTGGCTGCACGAACAGTTCGACGAGGCGGCGCAGATCGACGCGCTCGAAGCCCCCGGCTCCGCGGAGCCGGGGCAGGAGGAGCGCTGGCGGCGTACCCAGTGCTGGGCGTGGCTGGACGAGAGCGCCGCCGCGGTGCGCGCCCGCGTGTTCGCCGCCGACTTCGGCGTGGTGGAGGACGAGGCCTGCGGATCGGCTTCGCTGATGCTCGCCGCGCAGCTGGGCCGCGAGCTGACCATCCGTCACGGACGCGGCTCAGTGGTCAAGGCGCGACCGGTGCCGGGTGACCGCGCCCTGGCCGAAGTGGGTGGGCTGGTGGCCGACCGCGGCGTGCGCACCGTGGACCTCGACCGCTTCGCCGCCCCAGAGCGGACGCCGGCCTGATGGCGCTCCCGATCGCGGCCAGGCTGCGCGAGCTGGCGGGCCCGACCATCTTCAGCGAGATGACCGCCGCGGCGCAGCACCACGGCGCGGTGAACCTCGGCCAGGGCTTTCCGGACAGCGACGGACCGCCGGAACTGCTGGAGCACGCCCGCGACGCGATCGCGCACGGGCTCAACCAGTACCCTCCCGCCACCGGGCTGCCGCAGCTGCGCGCCGCGATCGCCGCCCGCCGGAGCACCGATCACGGCGTCGGATACGACCCGGACACCGAGATCGTGGTGACCACCGGCGCGACCGAGGCGATCGCCGCGGCGCTGATCGGGCTGTGCGACCCCGGCGACGAGGTGGTCGTGTTCGACCCGCTGTACGACTCCTACACCGCGTGCCTGGCGATGGCGCAGGCCAAGCTCGTCACCGTGCCGCTGTTCTTCGACGGCGGCCGCTTCACCTTCGATCCCGCCGCGCTGCGCCGCGCCGTCGGCCCCCGGACCAGGGTGCTGCTGCTCAACACCCCGCACAACCCGACCGGCAAGGTCTTCACCGCGCGGGAGCTGGCGCAGATCGCCGAGGTGTGCGTCGAGCACGACCTGATCGTGGTGTCCGACGAAGTGTACGAATACCTTGTGTACGACGGCCTGCGGCACGTGTCGCCGGCCGCCCTGCCCGGCATGCGCGAGCGGACCCTGACGGTCTCCTCGGCCGGCAAGACGTTCAACGCCACCGGCTGGAAGGTCGGCTGGGCGTGCGGCCCGGCGCCGCTGGTCACCACGGTCCGCACGGTCAAGCAGTACCTCACCTTCGGCTCCGGGACGCCGTTCCAGGCCGCCGTGGCGCACGCGCTGGCCGAGAGCATGCCGTGGGTGGACGGCCTGCGCGCCGGGCTCCAGCGGCGGCGCGACCTGCTGGCCGACGGACTGAGGGCGGCGGGGATCACCGTGTACCCGACCGAGGCCACCTACTTCCTCCAGATCGAGGCCGCCTCGCTCGGCAGCGCGGACGGCGAGGAACTGTGCCGGGCGCTGGTACGCGACGCCGGCGTCGCCGCGATCCCCAGCGTGGCGCTCTACCGGGACAAGGAGGCCGGGCGCGGGCTGGCCCGGTTCGCCTTCTGCAAGGACGAGGCGGTGCTGGCCGAGGCCGTCGCGCGGCTGACGGCCTATGCGCGGCGCGCCGCCGGCGCGCTCGCCGACACGGCAAGCAAGAACGTACAAGACGCGGCCCGGTTCGTATGAGACGGTCGGCGTGCACTCCCGCGCCGGCCGCGCTCCGGGCGGCATGCCGCGCGCGGCCCGCCACGGGAGCCGCGTCCGCACGTCAGCCGAGGAGACATCGAAAGTGACCGAAGAGAACTCGCCTACTCCGGTGGTCTGGGACACGAAGATCGCCGTGGTCCTGCGGGAAGACCTACAGGTCTGGCAGAAGCTGAACATCACTGCCTTTACCGTCAGCGGGATCGCCGCGACAGTGGAGAACGTGGTCGGCGAGCCGTACGTGGACGGCTCGGACAACGTCTATCTGCCGATGTTCCGCCAGCCCGTGCTGGTCTTCTCCTCGACGGCCGAGGGACTGCGGCAGATCCACGAGCGGGCGCTGCGCCGCGAGGTGCCGTGCGCCGTGTACACCGAGGAGCTGTTCGTCACCAACAACGACGAGGACAACCGGGCCTCGGTGCGCGCCGTGACGGCCGAGAAGATGAACCTGGTCGGGCTGGCGCTGCGCGCCGACCGCAAGATCGTGGACAAGATCGTCAAGGGCGCCTCGCTGCACTCGTGAGCCCCGGGCGGGGCCGGGCTCACCGGCCCCGCCGCTCGCCTCCCAATCCGCGTTGGCGCGGACAAAACCGACAGTACGAAGACGACGGGCGCGGACCCCGCGGCTGATCGCTGCGTCGTGCCCGCGCGGCGGTCCGACCCGTCGTGCCATGCCCGCCCTGCTTCACTGAACGACTTGTCTCACTGAACAACTCGTCTCACTGAACAGCCTGCCTCATCGGGCAGCGCCGCCCGAACGAACCGCACCACGCCAAGCCACCCACTCGCACCATCGCTACAGCGTCAGGGAGCGCGCGGTGACCGATCCGGACTGCATACTCATCGGCTTCAACGAGATCGACTTCGGCGACTTCTTCCAGGCCCAGAAGGCCTTCGAGAGCACCTCCGGCGCCTACCGGGAGCTGACCACCAACTCGGTGCTCCTCGGCGACCGGCGGATGACCTACATGGATCTGCTCAACGCCACCCGGGAGCGGGCCACCGGGACGCCCTCGCGGCTGACCGCGTTCGAGATGCCCAGCCTCGGCGTGGCGTACCTGACCAGCTTCCTGCGCCGCCGCGGCTTCGAGGTCGGCGTGGTCAACTTCTTCAACACCGGCAAGGACCACCTCGCCGACCTGCTGTCCGGCTCGCCGGGCGCGGTGGCCATCACCACGACCTACTACGTGGACGACGAGCCGATCCGGCAGATCATCAGATTCGTGCGCGAACACAACCCGGCGGTGCCGATCATCGTCGGCGGGCCGCGCGTGCACAACCTGTGCGCCGGGCAGCCGGCCGCGGTGCAGGACATCCTGCTCAACGCGATCGGCGCCGACATCTACATCAACAGCTCGCAGGGCGAGGCCACGCTGGCGACGCTGCTCGCCGCGCTGCGCGAGGGCGGCGACCTGAGCCGGACGCCGAACCTGATCTACCGCTCGGTCCAGGGACGGCGCAGCCCGATGAAGCGCACGCTCCCGGTGGTCGAGAACAACGACATGAACGAGAACGCCGTCGACTGGTCCACCTTCGACCCGGAGTTCTACACGCCGACCACCTACATGCGCACCTCGCGCAGCTGCTCGTTCAGCTGCGCGTTCTGCAACTACCCGGCGATGGCCGGGCCGCTGGCGCTCAGCGACGTATCCACCATCGAGGCGGAGCTGCGCTACCTCGCCGACCACGGCACGCGCAACGTCATCTTCGTGGACGACACGTTCAACGTGCCGCTGCCGCGGTTCAAGAAGATCTGCCGGTCGATGATCGAGAACAAGCTCGACCTGCGCTGGGTGTCCTTCTTCCGCTGCTCCAACGCCGACGACGAGGCGTTCGACCTGATGGCCGAGTCCGGCTGCGTGGGGGTCTTCCTCGGCATCGAGTCCGGCGACCAGCGCATCCTGCAGAACATGACGAAGTTCGCCAGGCTCGACCGCTACGCCTACGGCATCGAGCAGCTCAACAGCCACGGCATCGTCAGCCTCGCCTCGATCATCCTGGGCTTCCCCGGCGAGAACGAGGAAAGCGTCACCAACACCATCGACTTCCTCAACCAGAACCGGCCGACCTTCTTCAACGTGCAGATGTACTACCACGACGTGCTGGCGCCGATCGAGCAGCAGCGGGAGAAGTACGGCATCGAGGGCGGCGGCTACTCCTGGCGGCACGACACGATGAGCTGGCAGGAGGCCGCGGACTGGAAGGACGAGTTCGTCCGGCGGATCGACGGCCCGTCGCTGATGCCGCTGTACGGCCTGAGCATCTGGTGCATCCCGTATCTGATGTCGCAGGGCATGTCCATGGACCAGATCACCCGGTTCACCCGCGGGGCCACGGATCTGCTGGTGCGCGGCCTGGACGCGGACTACATCGAACCCGGGCCCGAACTCGACGCCCTCGCCGCGGCGCTGGCGGGCACGGAGCGCGGCACCGCGGCGGCCGCAGGTGTCT
>JBKOWZ010000269.1:0-7341 GCA_046724665.1 Actinomycetota bacterium | reverse complement strand
CCGCAGGCGGCCAGGACCGGGGCCGCGGCGCCCGCGGCGGCGAGGGAGCCGAGCAGGGTGCGGCGGCTGAGTACGGGAAGCTGGGCGGACATCGGGTTTCCAACCTTCTACGTCGTCGTACAAGGGCGGGGCCGCCGGGCCGAAGCTCCGGCGGGCGCGGGGCGGGTCGGTGGGTGGCTGTGGCTGAGGTGCTGGGGCGCTAGTGGGGGTCGGGTTGCGGGTCGTTTCCCGTCCGGGCCAGGAAGTCGAAGTCGCAGCCCTGATCTGCCTGGGCTACATGGGCCTGGTACAGCGCGCCGTAGCCGCGCTCGAAGCGGGGCGGCGGCGGGCGCCAGTCGGCGCGGCGGCGCTCCAGCTCCGCGTCCGGCACGTTGAGTGTCAGGGTTCGTGCTTCGACGTCGAGGGTGATCGAGTCGCCGGTGCGCACCAGCGCGAGCGGCCCTCCGACATGTGACTCCGGGGCGATGTGCAGGACGCAGGTTCCGTAGCTGGTGCCGCTCATCCGCGCGTCGGAGATGCGTACCAGGTCGGTGACGCCCGCCGCGAGCAGGTACTCGGGGATCGGCAGCATGCCGTACTCGGGCATCCCCGGGCCGCCGATCGGGCCGGCGCCGCGCAACACCAGCACGCTGTCCGCGGTGACGCCGTATGCGGGATCGTCGATGTTCTCGCGCAGCTGCGGATACGAATCGAAGACCACTGCCGGGCCGGTGTGCTTGAGCAGGCTCGGTTTGCGCGACGCGAGGTACTTGATGACGGCGCCGTCCGGGGCGAGGTTGCCGCGCAGCACCGCGAGCCCGCCCTCGTGGTCGCAGGGCTCGTCGATCGAGCGGATCACCGCGCGGTTGTGCACGCGGGCGTGCGCGATGTCCTCGCCGAGCGTCGCGCCGCCGACCGTCGGGCGCTCCAGGTGCAGCGCGCCGGGCAGCCGCGCCAGCTCGGCCAGCAGCGCGGGCAGGCCGCCGGCGTAGTAGAAGTCCTCCATCAGGTACTCGCCGGACGGCCGCAGGTTCGCCAGCACCGGGACGCGCCGGGAGACCGCGTCGAAGTCGTCCAGGTCCAGCGCCACCCCGGCGCGCCCGGCCATCGCGGTCAGGTGGATCAGGGCGTTGGTCGAGCCGCCGAGGGCGAACAGCGCCGCGGCGGCGTCCAGGAAGGACTCGCGGGTCAGGTAGCCGCGGATCGTGCGGCCCTCGCGGGCCAGCTCGACCGCGCGCATCCCGGCGGCGGCCGCCATCCGCTCGTGCGCCGAATCGACCGCGGGGATCGAGGCGCTGCCGGGCAGCGCGACGCCGAGCACCTCGGCCAGCGAGGTCATCGTCGAGGCGGTGCCCATCGTCATGCAGTGCCCGGGGGAGCGGGCCAGGCCCCGGCCGGCCTCGGCCAGTTCGCAGTCGCCGATCCGGCCGGCCCGGTACTCGTCCCAGTACCCGAACAGGTCCGTGCCACTGCCCAGCGGCGCGCCGCGGTAGTGCCCGCGCAGCATCGGCCCGGCCGGCACGAAGACGGCCGGCGCGTCCGCGCTCGCGGCGCCCATCAGCAGCGCCGGGGTGGTCTTGTCGCAGCCGCCCATCAGCACCGCGCCGTCCACCGGGTAGCTGCGCAGCAGCTCCTCGGCCTCCATGGCGAGCAGGTTGCGGTAGAGCATCGGGGTCGGCTTCTGGAAGGTCTCCGACAGCGTCGCGACCGGGAACTCCAGCGGGAAGCCGCCGGCCTGCCAGACGCCGCGCTTGACCGCCTCGGCGCGCTCGCGCAGGTGCATGTGGCAGGGATTGATATCGGACCACGGGTTCAGGATCGCGACGACCGGCTTGCCGAGGTGCTCCTCGGGCAGGTAGCCGAGCTGCGCCATCCGGGAGCGGTGACTGAAGGCACGAAGCTCGCCGCCGGTCACGCCCTCGCCGAACCAGGCCGCGCTACGCAGCGTCCGGGTTGCGGGCGCTGGCGAGATGCTGGAAACCGCGCCTCGCTGGTCTAGGTCTAGAACGTCCATCGCGCGCTCCAGCTGTCCAGGATCGTCCCGACGCGCTGGCGCAGCGCCTCCGGCAGGACGCGCGAGGGCGGGCGCACCTCCCGACGGCAGAGCCCGAGCCGGGCCAGCGCCTCTTTGACCACACTGACGTTGTCCGCGTGGTCGTCCGCGGCGCGCAGTTGCTCGAACGGGCGGATCAGGCCCCAGAGCTCCAGCGCGCCGTCCCGGTCCCCGGCCGTCAGCAGCCGGTGCAGCTCGAGCGCGGCCGCCGGGACGACGTTCGCCAGGCCCGAGGTGAAGCCGGCGGCGCCGAACGCGAAGTAGCCCGGCGCGGACAGCTCGGCCAGTCCCGCCAGCCAGACGAAGCGCTCGCGCCCCGCGTCGTGCGCCACCGAGGCGAAGCGGACCGGGTCGGCCACCGCGTACTTGACCCCGATCACGTTCGGGCACAGCTCGCCGAGCCGCCTGATCTGCTCCCCGGTGATCCGTGCGTCGCGCAGGTACAGCACGACGCCGAGTTCGGGCACCGCCTCGGCGATCGCGCGGTGGTATTCGATCCAGCCCTCGCCGGAGATGTACGGATGCACTGGCTGATGGACCATCACCAACTGCGCGCCGCACTCGCGCGCGTGTACCACGGCCGCCGTCGCGCTCGCGGCGTCCAACCCGACCCCGACGATCACCGTGGCGCGGTCCCCGACCTCTTTGACGGTGTTCTGCACGGCGAGCCGGGCCTCGGCCGCGCTGAGCGTGTAGAACTCGCCGGTGTTGCCGTTGGGAGTCAGTGTCGTGATGCCGCCGTCCACGAGCCGGCGCAGCAGCGCGCCGTGCGTGTCCCAGTCCACTTCGCCGTCCGCGGCGAACGGCGTCACCGGGATCGCGACGACGCCGGCCAGCGCGGCGCGGGCACGGGCGAAGCCGGCCGCGTCGGCGCGGCTGTCTTCTGCCATCGGGTCACCTGCCTCCTCTCGGCGTCAGCGGAGAGGGGCGGCTCTCAGCTGAAGTTGTGCTCGACGAACGCGGCGATGTGGTCGTGCAGCAGCCGTGCGGCCAGGTCTGCCGAGCCGGCCGTTACCGCGGCGAGGATCGCCCGGTGCTGCGCGGCCTCCCGGTCCCAGCTCGGCGAGCGGTTCCACGCCACGGCCGAGACCAGGGCGGTCTGGTCGCGCAGACCGTCCAGAATCCCGACCATCAGGCCGTTGCCGCAGCCGAGGTACAGCGCGCGGTGGAAGTCCCGGTTGGCCAGCGAGCGGTCGGCCCGGTCGGTACACCGGTCGGCCCGGTCGAGAGCGTCGGCTGCCGCCTCGCGGTGTTCGGCGGCGCCGTCGGCGTCACCGTTGACCACCGCCCTGCGCACCGCCTCCGGCTCGATCAGCAGCCTTATGTCGTAGACGGAGCGCGCGAGCGCCGTGTCCACGGTGCGCACGGTCGCGCCTTTGTAAGGGTTCATGGTCACCAGGCCTGCCCCGGCGAGCGTCTTGAGCGACTCGCGCACGGGCGTCTTGGAGACGCCCAGCTGTGCGGCGAGATCGCTTTCGATCAGCGCCTGACCCGGGCGCAGCCGGCCGGTGAGGATCGCGTGTTTGAGCGCGTCCAGCACCGCCTCGGTGCGTGAGGGCACCGAGACCGACGGCACGACCGCATCCGACATCCGACTCCGATCGGATCCGATATGTCATATATGAAGTACGATCAACGTACGTCGGCCGATGTGCCGGGTCAATACCGGGAACAATCGAAAAATTTCGGTATCGGATGCCGTCGAACCGACTATGTCCAACCGGGTCCAATGCTGTCCAGGATCACCCGCCGGACGGGCCCGGGGGCCGGATCATGGGGCGAATCTGTCCGCTCCGTGGAAGGAGTCCCGCCCGGTGGCTCGAATAAGGATCCTGCGGCTAGCGCTCGGCGCGGTGCTGGCCGCCGCGCTGCCGCTCTCGCTCGCGGCGCCGGTGGCCCACGCCGACTCGCCGCTGCCCACACCCACCAACCTGCACGCACTGCACGTCTCCGACACCGCGGCCGACCTCGACTGGCTCAGCAGCGGCCTGAGCGGCGGCGACGTGGTGCAGCGCCAGGTCGGCGGCACGTGGACGCAGTACGCGACGGGGGCGTACGGCTTCCTGGCGCTGACCAACCTCACACCCGGGACGACCTACACGTTCCGCGTCTACTCGGTGGCGCTCTCCGGGATGGGGTACACCGACAGCGCGCCCTCCGCGCCGATGAGCTTCACCACGCTCTCCGCCCCGGACAGCGTGCCGCCCGCCGCGCCCGCCGCGCCGACGTTCAGCAGCATCACGACGACGATGGCGACGGTCTTCTGGCCGCAGACCACTGACAACGTCCAGGTCACCGGCTACTACCTCCAGCAGTGGGTGAACGGGTCGTGGACGACGGTGCGCACCGTCGCCGCCGGCGGAAACTTCCAGACGATCGGCGGGCTGAGCCCGGCGACCGCGTACAGCTTCGCGGTGATCGCCTTCGACGCGCGCGGCAACAACTCGGCCCGCTCGCCGGCCGGAACTTTCACGACGCTGGCCACCACCGCGCTGCCGACCTGCCGGGTCCAGGTGCAGACCTTCCCCCCGCAGTTCCAGGCCACGGTGACCATCACCAACACCACCGCCGCGTCGCTCAACGGCTGGACCGTGCAGTTCAGCCTGCCGGCCACGGGCAGCGTGACCAACGTGTTCAGCGGGACGTTGACCCGCAACGGCACGGTCAACACGATCACCCCGCTCGCGTGGGACACCGTGATCGGACCCGGCGGGCAGCTGTTCGTGGGCTTCTACGGCTCGGACTCGCCGTACGTCCCGCCGAGCAACTTCACCCTCAACGGCGCCCCCTGCTCGGTCGGCTAGCCGGCGAGGACAACGACGACTAGGGCCTGTTCGAGCCGCCGGAGCTACTCTCACTAGTCATCGACAGCAGGACACGCGACGGCGGCGCGGCCGAGGCGGCAGACGTGCGGACCCTGGCGGATCTCGCCAGGGTCCTGCGCGAGCTGCGTCGTCGCCAGGCGCGCCGACGGGGCGGCGCGGCGGCGACGTACCGCGAACTGGCCGCGGCCGCGGGCTGGTCGCACGGGATCATCGGGGAATACCTCAGCGGGCGGGTGCTGCCGCCGACGGACCGCTTCGACGTGCTCGTCCAACTCCTCGGCGCCACGCCCGCCGAACAGCGTGCCCTGGCCACCGCGCGCGACCGGGTCGAGGAGCAGCGCCGCTACGACCAGCCCCGGCTCTCGCCCGCGCCGGACAGCGCGGTGCCCCGGCAGCTGCCGATCGACGTGTTCGGATTCGTCGGCCGCACGGCGCAGCTGACGATGCTCGACGCGCTGCTCGGCTCGCCCGACGGGGCGCTCGCGGCGCTGACCGGCACCGCCGGCGTCGGCAAGACCGCGCTCGCGGTGCGGTGGGCGCACCGGGTCGCCGACCGGTTCCCGGACGGCCAGCTGTACGCGGACCTGCGCGGCTACGACCCGGAGCAGCCGCTCTCGCCCGCCGAAGCGCTCGCCCGCTTCCTGCGCGCCCTCGGCGTGGACGGAGCGGACATCCCGGCCGACGAAGCCGAGCGCGCCGCGCGCTACCGCTCGGCGCTGGCCGGCCGGCGGATGCTGATCATGCTGGACAACGCCTCCGGCGCCGACCACGTCAGGCCGCTGCTTCCGGGGTCAGCCTCCTGCTTCGTCCTGGTGACCAGCCGCGACGCGCTGGCCGGCCTGGTGGCGCGGGAAGGCGCCCGCCGGATCGCGCTGGACCGGCTCAGCCCCGCCGAGTCGGCGGCGCTGCTGAGGACGCTGGTCGGGCCGCGGGTGGACGCGGAGCCCGGCGCCGCCGCCGAACTCGCCGAGCGCTGCACCCGCCTGCCGCTGGCGCTGCGGATCGCCGCCGAACTGGCCACCGCGCGCCCGGACGCGGAACTCGCCGAGCTGCTCGCGGACCTCGGGGACGAGCGGCGCCGCCTCGACTCGTTCAACGCCGCGGGCGATCCGCGCACGGCCGTGCGTGCCGTGTTCTCCTGGTCGCTGCGCCGCCTGACGCCGGCCGGGGCCCGCGCCTTCACGCTGCTCGGCCTCGACCCCGGCCCGGACGCCGACGTGTACGCGCTGGCGGCGCTCGCGGACTGCGGCCTTCCCGAATCCAGAGTCCTGATCGGCGAGCTGGTCCGCGCGCACCTGCTGGAACCGACCGGACCCGACCGGTACGCGATGCACGACCTGCTGCGTGCATACGCCGCCGAGTCGGCGGTCGGCCTGCGCGACGCGCCGCGCGAGCGGAACGCGGCGTTGACCCGGCTCCTCGACCACCGGCTGCACGCTGCCGGGGCGGCGATGGACACGCTGTTCCCGCACGAGCAGGCCAGTCGGCCCCCGCTGCCGAAGGTGCACACCCCGGTGCCGCCGCTCGGCGAACCGGACGAAGCAGGGCGCTGGCTCGACCGTCAGCGTCCGAACCTGGTTGCCACCGCGCTGTACGCGGCCCGCCACGGCTGGCCGGACCACTGCGTCGCGCTGTCGGGCACGCTGTGGCGCGCGTTCGAGGTGTCAGGGCACTATCAGGAGGCGCTCGCCGTGCATGGCGCCGCAGCGCAGGCCGCCTCCGACCGGGACCACGCGGACGTGCTGGCCAGCCTCGGCAGCGCGTACTGGTGCACCGGCGAGCACCGGCGCGCCCGCGAGTGTTTCGAGCAGTCCCTCGCCGCACGCCGTGCCGACGCCGACCCGCGCGGCCGTGCGCGTGCGCTGGCCCGGCTCGCCCTGGTGCACGAGCGGCTCGGCGACTACGGCGCGGCGCTGTCCTGCTTCGCCGAGGCGCTGGCGGGCTACCGCGGCGCGGGTGACCGCCACGGCGAGGGCGCGCAACTGGTCAACCTCGGGGCGCTGTACCGGCGGCTCGGCCGATACGACGAGGCGGCCGGGCACCAGCGCCAGGCCGCGCAGATCTTCGCGCAGCTCGGCGACGCCAGACTGGAAGGGTACGCGCTGGGCAACCTCGCCGTCGTCGAAGCCGCGCTCGGTCGGCACACCGCGGCGCTGGGCCACCTCGACCGGGCGCTGGCGAACTGCCGCGCCGCAGGCGACCGTGGCGGCGAGGGCAGTGCCATCGGCACGATCGGCCTGGTGCACCGCCTACGCGGCGACCACCCGCTGGCGCTCGCCCACCTGCGCCGCGCGCTCGCGATCAGCCGAGAGACCGGCGAGCGCAGCCTGGAAACCGAGACACTGAACACCCTCGGCGAGACGTTCCTGGCGATGGGCCGCCCCGCGCAGTCGCTGACCCGCCACCGCGCCGCGCTCGCTCTGGCCGACCGCACCGGCGACCGCTTCGAGCGCGCCCGCGCCCTCGACGGCGCCGGCTGCGCCC
>JBKOWZ010000290.1:0-13846 GCA_046724665.1 Actinomycetota bacterium | reverse complement strand
GCTGTGCGCGCTCGCGGCTGCCGCAGTGTTCGGCGGAGTGCTATTCGCCCTCGACGACGGCGACCTGCGGCCCCTGGTCTCGCGGGTGTTGCGCCGATCGGGTGCTGACAAGGCGCGGCGTTGATGGCACTGCTCACCCTGGGAGCCGGATGGCACTGAGCATCGCGCTGGTGCTCGGCACGAGCGTCGGCGGCATCGGTACGCACGTGCGCGATCTGGCTGCTGGCCTGGTACGGCGCGGCGATCACGTCATCGTCGCGGGGCCCGCGCAAACCGGGGAACGCTTCGGGTTCACCCGGATCGGAGCCGACTTCCGCGCGGTGCCGATCGCCGGGTCGATCAATCCGGTCAGGGACGTCGCAGTGGTCAGGGCGCTGCGCTCGGCGCTGGACGGCGCCGACGTCGTGCACGCACACGGCGTGCGCGCGGGTGCGTTAACCGGGATCGCGCTGACTGGCCGCGATGCGCCCTGCGTAGTCACGCTGCACAACGCGATGCTCGCCTCCGGCGTCAGGTCGCGCCTGCTGACCGGCCTGGAGAAGCTGGCCGTGCTCCGCGCGGATGTGGTCCTCGGCGCGTCATCAGACCTCGTCGAGCGTGCACGCGCACTTGGTGCCCGTGACGCACGGTTGGGCCCGGTACCGGCGCCGCCGTTGCCCGCGCCGACGAAGGAACGCGCGAAGACGCGTGCCGATCTCGTCGGCGACGGACGGATTCTGGTACTGGCAGTCGGGCGGCTCGCTCCGCAGAAGGATTACGCGACCCTGCTCCAGGCGGCGCGGATCTGGCAGCGGGACTGGCAGTCCGCCACCCAGCCGCCGGTGCCCGCGCCGCGGCTGGTGATCGCCGGGGACGGACCGCTGCGCGAGGCGCTTCAGGCGGAGATCGACGCACTCCGGCTCGACGTGCTCTTGCTCGGCCACCGCGCGGACATCGCCGACCTGCTCGCCGCCGCCGACATTCTCGCCCTGTCCTCTACCTGGGAGGCCCGACCGCTGGCCGTGCAGGAGGCGATGAGCGTCGGCGTTCCGGTGGTGGCGACCGCCGTCGGCGGCACGCCCGAACTAACGCTCGGCGCGGCGCTCCTCGTCCCGCCCGGCGATCCGCAGGCGCTCGCGACCGCGGTCACTCGGCTGGCGCAGCGTCCTGACGATCGCGCCCGGCTCGCCGCGGCGGGCCGTGAACGAGCCCGCGCCTGGCCGGACGCCGAGCAGTGCCTGGTGCAACTCGGCGAGATCTACTCCACGCTCGCCGCCATGCCGCGGAAGCGGTGACCGCAGGGGTACACCGACTCCACGAACGCCACCGATCCCGCCTCGATGGCGCAGACCGCCGCGGCGGTCTCCTCGTCGGCGGCCATCAGGATCACCAGGCGTGCGCCCGGCGAGGCGTGGATGCCCAGGCTCATCGTCTTGAACTTCAGCCGGCCGGCCGCCGGGTGCTCGAAGATCTTGATGCGGCTGCCGTAGCCGCGCACCTCGTGCCGTGCCCACAGCGCGGCGAACTGCGCGCTGTGCTCCTGGAGATCCTTGATGAAGTGCTCCCAGTACGGCTCGCCGACGTGGTGCGCGTATCCGGAGCGCAGCGTGGCGACCATCCTGGGCATCTCCTCCTCACGGTTGACGTAGGGATGGCAGCATTCCGGCGAGGCGAAAATGTTCCACAGGGCGTTGCGGTGCTTGCCGGTGAGCGTGGTGACCGCGGGGAAGACCTTCTCGTAGGCGTGGTTCCAGGCCAGCAGGTCGAACCGCTCGTTCATCACACACGCGATCGAGTGCAGCTCGTCGAGGATGGTCTGCACCTCCGGCTCCAGCACCACCGACGTGCGGCCGACCGGCGCG
Organism: Actinomycetota bacterium; assembly: GCA_046724665.1. Taxonomy (GTDB): domain Bacteria; phylum Actinomycetota; class Actinomycetes; order Streptomycetales; family Catenulisporaceae; genus Actinocrinis. Next base: position 12,005 of record JBKOWZ010000290.1, on the reverse strand, counting down.
AGCGACGGCACGTCGGCCAGCCGGTAGAGGTGGCTGTGCTCGTCCGGGTCGAGCTTGAGCGTGCGCGCGATGGAGTCCAATACCTGCGTGCTCGCGTTGATCGGCCGCCCCTGCTCCAGCCACGTGTACCAGGTCACGCCGACGCCGGCCAGCTGCGCGACCTCCTCCCGGCGCAGTCCGGGGGTGCGGCGGCGCGGGCCGGGCGGCAGTCCGACGTCCTGCGGGGTGAGCCGCTCGCGCCGGTTGCGCAGGAACGTGCCGAGCTCGGTGCGGCGCACCTTCGCCGGCGGCGCGGCGGTCGGCGAGGGCTGTCGCTCCGGCGTGGGCTGTGGCACAGTGGCGGACTGTTCGGCGACGGTCAAGACGGCCATGGATCTATCATCATCGAAGCGCCGGGCGGCTTCCAGGTAGTGCTGGTACCAGGATAGACAGGCTCCTGGTAACAGGATCAGCCCGCCGGGGACCCTGGTGGCATGTCAAGTACGACTGCCGCACAAGTGAACGACAATCCCCATGGTCCCACGGGTGGTGCCGCGACGGCGGGAAGCGCGTCGTCCACCGGCACCGCGCTCAGGGGGCAGGCGGCGACCAGGCCGGGCGGCGCGCCGGGCACCGCGGGTGGTGCGCAGGGCGCGCTGCTGTGGACGATCCTCATCGCCATGTTCATGGCGGTGCTCGACGTCGCCATCGTCAACGTCGCGCTGCCGACGATCCACACCGACCTGCGCGCATCCGGGGCCGGCCTTCAGTTGGCGGTCTCCGGGTACACCATCACCTACGCCGTGCTCATCGTCACCGGGGCGCGGCTCGGCGACCTGTGGGGCCACGGCCGGATGTTCCGCGCCGGGCTGGCCCTGTTCACCCTCGCCTCGCTGGCCTGCGGGCTGGCCCCGAACATCGGCGCGCTGATCGCGTTCCGCGGCCTGCAGGGCGTCGGCGCGGCCGCGATGGTGCCGCAGGTGCTCTCGATCATCCAGCGCACCTTCGACGGCCCGTCGCGGCTGCGGGCCACCAGCATGTACACCGCGGTCATCGCCGGCGGCGCGGCGGTCGGCCAGGTCGTCGGCGGCCTGCTGGTCAGCGCGAACCTGTTCGGCTCGTCCTGGCGCCCGGCGTTCCTGATCAACGTCCCGGTGGGCCTGGCGGCGCTGGTGATCAGCGGCCGGGTGCTGCCCAAGGACCGCGGCGAGCGCGGGCGCGGCCTCGACCCGCTCGGCGTCGCGGTGCTCACCCCGACGGTGCTGGCGCTGGTGCTGCCGCTGGTGCTCGGGCACGACGAGCACTGGCCGCTGTGGGGCTGGCTGCTGCTGGCCGCCAGCGCGGTCGGCCTGGTCGCGTTCACGGCCGTGGAGATCCGACTGGGGCGCCACGGGGGCGTCCCAATCATCCCCGGCCGTACGCTGCGCCTGCCCGGCTTCGCGCTCTCGGTCGGCCTGATGTTCGTGGTGATGGCGGTGATGACCGGCATCTTCTTCGCGCTGACGCTGCACCTCCAGGGCGCGCTCGGCTTCTCCGCCCTGGACGCGGGGCTGGCCGGCCTGCCGACCGCCGCGGCGATCTTCCTGGTGTCGATGCGGTGGCGCTCGTTCCCGCCGAGCACCTTCATCTGGCAGATCGCCGGCGGGTTCCTGCTGGTCGCGGCCACCTCCTTCGGCCTCGTCGGCGTGCTGCACACCGGCACCACCGGCGGCCTGGCGCGGTGGATCCTCCAGGGCGTCAACGGCGTCGGCCTCGGCCTGGCCTACAGCCCGCTGCTGGGCACGATGCTCTCCCGCATCCCGGTGAGCGACGCCGCCGACGCCAGCGGAGTGATCTCGACGACGGTGCAGCTGAGCCAGGTGGTCGGCGTGGCGACCCTCGGCACGCTGTTCCTCAACCTGTTCGCCGAGCCGCGGGTCCACGCCTCGGCGCACGCCATCTCGGTAGTGCTCGTCGTCACCGGGGCGGTGTCGATCCTCGGTGCGCTGCTCGCGGTGCGCCTGGTGAAGGTCCGATGATCACATCTTGACGGCCGCGTACAGCGACCCGATCTCCTGTTGAGTCAGGCCGCGTACCTTGCCGGGGCGCTGGTCGCCGAGCGCGATGGGGCCGAAGTGCGTGCGCACCAGGCGGTTGACCGGGAATCCGGCCTCCGCCAGCAGCCGGCGCACGATGTGCTTGCGGCCCTCGTGCAGCACCACCTCGACCAGCGCCTGGCGGCCGATCGCGTCCACCATCTTGAAGCTGTCCACCCGGGCCAGGCCGTCTTCGAGCAGGATGCCCTCGCGCAGCAGCTTGCCGAGCCCGCGGGGAATGACCCCCTCGACCTGGGCGAGGTACGTCTTCTGCACGCCGTACGACGGGTGCGTGAGCCGGTGCGCCAGCTCGCCGTCGTTCATCAGCAGGATCAGGCCCTCGGTCTCGGCGTCGAGGCGGCCGACGTGGAAGAGCCGCTGGGCCCGCCCCTCGACCAGGTCGCCGAGGTTCGGGCGGCCCTCCGGGTCGGTCATCGTGGACAGCACGCCCGGGGGCTTGTTCACCGCGAGGTAGGCGGCGTTGGAGGCTGAGGCGATCCGCATGCCGTCCACGCGGATGATCGCCTTCTCCGGGTCCACCCGCATGCCCTGCGTGCGCACCCGCTTGCCGTCCACCGACACCCGGCCCTGGTCGATCATCTCCTCGCAGGTGCGGCGCGAGCCGACCCCGGCGGCGGCCAGGACCTTCTGGAGCCGCACGCCCTCCTCGTTCGGATCGTGCAGGGGCGTCGCGCGCCGTTCCATCGTCTTCTCCATTACAGTCAGGCCTCGTCCTCGATCTCGGCGGCGCTGGGCAGCAGCGGGGCAAGGTCCGGCAGCTCGTCGAGGCTCTTGAGGCCCATCCGCTCCAGGAAGTACCCGGTGGTCCGATACAGCAGCGCGCCGGTCTCGTGCTCGGTGCCGCACTCCTCCAGCAGCCCGCGCGCCAGCAGCGTCCGCATCACGCCGTCGCAGTTGACCCCGCGGATCGCGGAAACCTTCGATCGGCTGACCGGCTGACGATAGGCCACCACCGCCAGTGTCTCCAAAGCGGCCTGGGTGAGCTTGGCCTGCTGGCCGTCGCGCACGAAGCGCTCGACCACCGGAGCGCACTCGGTGCGCGAGTAGATCCGCCAGCCCGTCGCCGCGGAGCCCGCGCCGTGCCCGCCGTCGCCGACGCCGACTTCCCGCAGCTCGAATCCGCGGCCCTGCGCGGTGTACTCCTCGGCCAGCTCGCGCAGCGCCGCGGTGACCTCGTCCTTGGGCCGCTCGACCACCTGTGCGAGCACGACGTCGGTGACCGGCTCGTCAACCACCATCAGGATCGCCTCGAGGCAGGCCTTGAGCGGCGGCAGCGGCCCGGAGACGTCACCCGGGATGTCCCCGGCGAGCTGCCAGGCCGGCTCGGCGTGGCCGGCGCTCTCGCGGCTGCGGCGCGACTCGGCCAGCGAGTCGTTGAGCGCGGCCAGGCCGTCCACGACGTCGCCCTGCTGCGGCTCGACCTCGTCGAGCGAGGCCTGAGCCTGCGCCGGAATCAACGCCCCGGCCGTAATCGGCACGACTTCGGGTGCCGCGGGGACTTCAGGTACCGCCGACTTCTCGGCTGCCACTGACTCCGCGGGTGCCACGGGCTCTGCGGGCGTCGCCGACTCCGGCGCGTCCTGCGGCACTTCGGCGCTCTCCGGCTCGAACTGTTCCGGCTCGAACTCCTCCGGCTCTGGCTCTATCCGCACGCCGAGAGCCGCCCAGAACGCCGCGCCGCCCCCGTTCGGAGCTTCGCCGTCGGTCGTCATTCAGCCGCCTCCTGCGTGCGTTGCGCCGGAACCATGGCCAAGGGCTGCTCATCCCGGTCGGCGGGATCGCCCTCGAACTCCTCGTCGAGCTCGATCTCGCCCTCGTCCGAGCCGGTCCAACGCACCGTCAGCTCGCCGAACGGGGAGACCTGGTCGAAGCCGACCGCCTTCTCCCGGAACAGCTCGAGCAGCGCGAGGAACCGGGCCACGATGTGGATCGTGTCGGGTGCGTCGGCGATCAGCGTGCGGAAGGTCGCGGTGCGCAGCTTGCGCAGCCTCTGCGCGATCACGTTCGCCTGCTCGCGGATCGAGACCTGGATCTGGTGGATGTGCTCGATCGAGACGGTCGGCGGCTGACGCGGCGTCATCGCGCGCACCGCGAGCGCCGCGAACTGCTCCACCGAAAGACTGATCAGGACCTCGGGCAGCAGTTCCTTGAACGCGGGCTCCAGCTGCACCGAGCGCGGATGCCGCAGCGAGCCGAGCGCGTAGCGCTGCGCGAGCTCCGCGGCGACCTGCTTGTACGCCCGATACTGCAACAGCCGCGCGAACAGCAGGTCCCTCGCCTCGAGCAGCGCCAGGTCCTCCTCGTCCTCGACCTCGGCGGCGGGCAGCAGCCGGGCCGCCTTGAGGTCCAGCAGCGTCGCCGCGACCAGTAGGAACTCGCTGGCCTGGTCCAGATCCCAGTCCTGGCCCTTGCCGTGGATGTACGCGATGAACTCGTCGGTCACCTTGGACAGCGCGAGCGTGGTGACATCCAGCTTGTGCTTGGCGATCAGGCTGAGCAGCAGGTCGAACGGGCCCTCGAACTCCTCGAGGTGCACCTGGAACGCACCTGCCCGGCTGCCGCGCGCGGTGAGCGGCTCGCCGGCGGTGCCGGCCGGCGCGGGCTCGGGCGCCGAGCCGTGTGTCGCATCCTCGGCGGCAGGCGGCGCGACGTCAGCCGGCGCCGTCGGCGCAGGCTCGGTCGGTTCCACACTGCCGCGATCCACAACGCCACTGTATTACGCCGGAGCTCAGCGCCCCCGCAGCGAACGGATCAACAGCGAACGGTCGCCGTTGTCCGCGAAGTCGGCGAGCACCAGATCGATCGCCTCGCGCACGATCCGGCCGCGGTCCACCGCGACGCCGTACTCGGCGCGCAGCGCGATGCGGGCCTGCTCCAGGTCGAGCAGCTCCTCCGGCGAGACGTAGACGGTGATCTTCTCCTCGTGCCGCTCCCGGCCGGTCGCGCCGCGCGACGCGGTGCCGCGCGGGCGGACGTTCGCGCGCGTGCGCGCCTGGCGGGAGCGCGGTTCCTGCGCACGCGGCTCCTCGTAGGGCGAGCCGTAGTCCTCTGCCTCGAAGCCGCCCGGCTCCTCCTCCTCGACCGGGTCCGGCACGGCGCGCAGCCGGTCCGCTCCCGGGCGCGGCGCGAGCGCCGAACTGCCCACCGCGGACAGCCCCGGACCGGTTATCCCGCCGGGACCGTGCGCGCCGGAGCCCGCGCCGGTCGGACGGAACAGCTCGTCTGCGGCCGGCATCCTCACTCGGCGGGGCACCTCGCCAGCACCTCCCTGGCGAGCTGGCGGTACGCGGCCGCGCCGACGGAGCTCGACGCGTACGACGTGATCGGCTCGCCGGCCACGGTGGTCTCCGGGAAGCGCACCGTGCGGCCGATCACCGTGTGGAACACCTGGTCGCCGAACGCCTGCACCACCCGGGCCAGCACCTCGCGGCTGTGCACCGTGCGCGCGTCGTACATCGTCGCCAGGATCCCGTCGAGCTCCAGCTCCGGGTTGAGCCGCTCGCGCACCTTCTCGATCGTCTCGGTCAGCAGCGCCACCCCGCGCAGCGCGAAGAACTCGCACTCCAGCGGGACGATCACGCTGTGCGCCGCCGTCAGGGCATTGACGGTGAGCAGGCCGAGCGAGGGCTGGCAGTCGATGATGACGAAGTCGTACTCGGACAGCGCCGGCTTGAGCGCGCGCGCCAGCGAGGACTCCCGGGCGACCTCGGTGACCAGCTGCACCTCGGCCGCCGACAGGTCGATGTTGCTCGGCAGCAGGTCCATCCCCGGGGTGACCGTCTTGAGCAGGATGTCGTCGAGGTTGACGCCCCGCTCCATCAGCAGGTTGTAGACGGTGCGGTCAAGCTCCATCGGGTTGACCCCGAGGCCGACCGAGAGCGCGCCCTGCGGGTCGAAGTCCACCAGCAGCACCTTGCGCCCGTACTCGGCCAGCGCGGCGCCCAGGTTGATGGTCGAGGTGGTCTTGCCGACCCCGCCCTTCTGGTTGCACATCGCGATGATCTTCGCCGGGCCGTGGTCCATCGCGGGGCGCGGGGCCGGGAAGCGCGGCATCGGCCGGCCGGTCGGCCCGACCCGCTCGCGCCGCTGGGTCGCCGGGTCGGGAGCCAGCGTGGCCGCGTACTCCGGGTCCGGCTCTATCTCCGCGTCCGGATCGAAGCCGTCCTCGAAGCGCAGTTCGTCGTCGATGCCGTACGGGTCGTCGATCTCGACGTCGCCGGTCCACGGACCGCTGGTCACAACCGTTCCTCCTCGACCGCTCCCTCCGGCGAGCGCCGCCGTGCGAGTGTCGGCGTATGTGGATTCGCTCACCTGCCGGCCATCCTCCCAAAGTGCGTGTGCGGGGCGAGGCCCCCCGACGGTGCCCCCACAGCAGTGTCCACCGAGGAAGCGTCAATTGTCGACCTATGTATTCATCGCCCTGACGCCATGGTGACAGTGCGACTCTAGGCGCGATCCTCCAATTACAGCAAGGCGGGGGTCGCTCCAGTGGCGCAACGCGCGCGGACGCGGCGAGTATTCGTCGATAAATCATCATCGCCAAGCGGGCGCGGCCTGCTGTCGGCGCGTCAGAAACGACCGCGTGCGACGCGCCGCGCACCCTGTGAAGCCGACTCGTCCGACATCAGACGTCGGAATCGGCGGAAATACCGGCGTTGCCGCCGCCGACCAGTGATCTCTGACCGCACTTAAGGGCACGGTTCGCTCACGACCACTATCGGAAACCGCCTGCAAGCTGTAGAAGTATGGCAACCCGCTCGGGATAGGCGGGCTGCTCGCTGACGCCGGTCGGCGCGCATCTATGGAGGGGTACATGGATCTGACGAAGCTCGGGCGTAACGAGCGCGTCCTCGCGATAATCGGCCTGCTCGCGTTCATCGACAGTTTCCTGCCGTGGTACTCGGCGTCGGTCAAGGGCTCGCTGGCCGGCCTCGCGGGCGTCGGCGGCAGCGCGAGCGACAACGCCTGGAGCGTCGGTGTCGGCGGCTGGTTCCCGTTGCTGCTGCTCGTGGCGGTCGGCGCGCTCATCGCGCTGCCCGCGTTCGGGAAGTCGGTCGCGGTGCGGGGCGGCTACGCGGCGTTCGGCTCGGTCGCGCTGCTCGCCACGATCATCATTCTGATCCGCTGGCTGACCTATCCGTCGGTCCCGGCCGAGGCGAAGGCCTTTATCGACGCCGGGGCGGACTTCGGAACGTACATCGGTCTGATCCTCGGAATTGCCGCGACGGTGTTCTCTTATCTCGGATTCACCGCCGCGGGCGGCAGCGTGAACAACTTCGCGGACGCGTTCAAGGCGAACCCGGGCGCGCAGGCCGGCTATCCGTCCCAGGACCAGCCGAACCCCGGCCCCTGGCAGCAGCCGCCGCAGTAATCGGCGATTCGAACGTTTGTGGCGTGCACCCCGCGAGGGGTGCGCGCCACAAACGTCTATTCGGGGCGGGTCAGGCGAGGACCTCGTCGAGCTTGAGCGACGGCAGGCCGTGCGCGTCGGCGACCGGAGCGTACGTCAGCTCGCCCGCGTGCGTGTTCAGGCCCAGCGCCAGCGCGTGGTCGGCGCGGCAGGCTTCCCGCCAGCCCCTGTTCGCCAGCTCCAGCGCGTAGGGCAGCGTCACGTTGGTCAGCGCGTACGTCGAAGTGTTCGCCACCGCGCCCGGCATGTTCGCCACGCAGTAGAAGACCGAGCCGTGCACCGGGAACGTCGGCTCCGCGTGCGTGGTCGGCCGGGAGTCCTCGAAGCAGCCGCCCTGGTCGATCGCGATGTCCACCAGCACCGAGCCCTGCTTCATCCGCGAGACCAGTTCGTTGCTCACCAGCTTCGGCGCCTTCGCCCCCGGGATCAGCACCGCGCCGATCACCAGGTCGGCCTCCAGCACCGCCTGCTCCAGCGCGAAGGCGTTGGAGGCCAGGGTCCTGATCCGGTTGCCGAAGACCCGGTCGGCCTCGCGCAGCTTGGCCAGGTCCCGGTCCAGCAGGGTCACCTCGAAGCCCATGCCCGCCGCGATCGTGGCGGCGTGCCAGCCGGAGACGCCCGCGCCGATGACGACGGCCCGGGCCGGGGCCACGCCGGGCACGCCGCCGGGCAGCACGCCGCGGCCGCCGGAGAAGCGCATCAGGTTGTACGCGCCGACCTGCGGGGCCAGCCGGCCGGCCACCTCCGACATCGGGGCGAGCAGCGGCAGCGCGCCGTTCGGCAGCTGCACCGTCTCGTACGCGATCGCGGTGACGCCGGCCTTGAGCAGCGCGTCGGTGCACTCGCGCGACGCGGCGAGGTGGAGATAGGTGAACAGCGTCTGGTCGCGGCGGATGCGGTGGTACTCGCTCGCGACCGGCTCCTTGACCTTCAGGATCAGGTCGCCCTCGGCCCACACCTCGTCGGCGGTGGGCAGGATCGCGGCTCCGGCGGCGGCGAAGTCGGCGTCCGGGATGGAGGATCCGACCCCGGCCCCGGCCTCGACGAACACCTGGTGCCCTGCCCGGGTCAGCTCGTGCGCACCCGCCGGGGTGATCGCGACCCGGTACTCGTGGTTCTTGACTTCGCGGGGGATACCGACCTTCACGGCGAATCGTCCTCGCCTTCGCGCGGATGAGAGGAAGCTCTCCTGGGAAACCGCGGCCGCACCGGAAAATCCGACCGCCTGACCTCTAAGAGCCTAGCCACGCGCGCCCCGCGGTGGCGGCGGCCGGACCTTACATGCTGCGTCAGGATTATCGCAACCGCCGACGGAGTGTCGTACCCAAGCTCTTGCTTCGTGGAGAAAGCGGCTCTTCGCCTTTGTTTCGATGGCGAAGAGCCGCCCTGTGTTGCGAATGCTAAGGCAACTACCGAAGTTCTAGTGCCGTGGCTGCCACGGCACTAGAACGGCCGCGCCGCCCACGGCGCATCGACCGGCCGCAGCGCGTCCAGGCCGCCCGGCCGGGAACGCGCCGCCGCCAGCGCCAGCACGCCGATCACGGTCGCCGCGGTGGTGACCCGGCCGTCGAACACCGCCTGGAGCAGGTCGTCGAACGGGACCCAGTGCCGCTCCATGTCGGCCTCTTCCTCCTCGCGCACGTGCGGCTCGCCGTCCGCCTCGCTGACCCCGCGCGCGAGATACACGCGGGTCGCCTCGTCGGAGGAGCCGGCGCTGTTGAAGAAGTCCGCGAGCACACGCCAGTCGGCGGCCCGCAGGTCGGTCTCCTCCCACAGCTCGCGCACCGCGGCCTCATGCGGCGGCTCGCCCTGCCGCCGCCGGTCGTGCAGGCCCGCCGGCAGTTCGACGAGGCGCATGCCCACCGGATGCCGGTACTGCGTGATGACCAGCACGTTGTCCTCGCCGTCGAGGGCGAGCACGGCCACCGATCCCGAGTGCAGGATGAACTCGCGACTGTGCGCCTTCCCCGAAGGCATCCGCACCCGGTCGCGCCGGTACGTGGTGATCCCGCCGACGGCGAGGTCGTCGCGCTGCTCGACCGGCCACTGCTCCGGGCTGTCCGCCAGGATCGGCGCCACTTCAGTTGAGGGTGTGTCAGAAGGCATGTCGGCGAATGCTACTTGCCGGACCGGCGGGCGACCGCGGCGGCCACCAGGCCGGCGAACAGCGGATGCGGACGGGTCGGCCGGGAGCGCAGCTCCGGGTGCGCCTGGGTGGCCACGAAGAAGGGGTGCTGCTCGCGGGGCAGCTCGACGAACTCGACCAGCCGGCCGTCCGGCGAGCAGCCGGAGAACTGGAGGCCGCCGGCGGCGATCTTCTCCCGGTAGGCGTTGTTCACCTCGTACCGGTGCCGGTGCCGCTCCTCGATCTTCGCCTCGCCGTACAGCTCGCGCACCAGCGAGCCCTCGGCGAGCACCGCGGGGTAGAGGCCGAGGCGCATCGTGCCGCCCATGTCGCCCTCGCCGGAGACGATGTCCACCTGGTCGGCCATGGTGGAGATGACCGGGTGCTCGATCGTCTCGTCGAACTCGTCCGACCCCGCGCCCTCGAGCCCGGACAGGTGCCGCGCCGCCTCGATCACCATGCACTGGAGGCCGAGGCACAGCCCGAGCGTCGGCAGCTTGTGCTCGCGCGCGTACCTCGCCGCGTTGATCTTGCCCTCGATGCCGCGCACCCCGAAGCCGCCGGGGATGCAGACCGCGTCCACGTCCTTGAGCTGCCGCGCCGCGCCCGCGTCGGTCTCGCAGGTGTCCGAGGCCACCCACTTGACCTTCACCCGCGCGTCGTTGGCGAAGCCGCCGGCGCGCAGCGCCTCGGTCACCGAGAGATAGGCGTCCGGCAGGTCGATGTACTTGCCGACCAGCGCCACCGTCACCTCGCTCTTCGGGCGGTGCACCCGGCGCAGCAGCTCGTCCCAGGTGTGCCAGTCCACGTCGCGGAACGGCAGGTCGAGCCGGCGCACCACGTAGGCGTCGAGGCCCTCGGCGTGCAGCACCTTCGGGATGTCGTAGATCGACGGCGCGTCCGCGGCGGTGGCCACCGCCTCCTCGTCCACGTCGCACATGAGCGAGATCTTGCGCTTGATCGAGTCCGGGATCGGCCGGTCGGCCCGGCAGACGATCGCGTCCGGCTGGATGCCGATCGAGCGCAGCGCGGCCACCGAGTGCTGGGTCGGCTTGGTCTTCAGCTCCCCGGACGGCCCGATGTACGGCACCAGCGAGATGTGCAGGAAGAAGCAGTTGCCCCGGCCGATCTCGTGGCGCACCTGCCGGGCCGCCTCCAGGAACGGCAGCGACTCGATGTCGCCGACGGTGCCGCCGACCTCGGTGATCACGATGTCCACCGGGGCGCCGTCCACCTCCACGGCGTCCATCGCCAGGATGCGGGCCTTGATCTCGTTGGTGATGTGCGGGATGACCTGGACCGTGTCGCCGAGGTACTCGCCGCGCCGCTCCTTGGCGATCACCGAGGAGTAGACCTGGCCGGTGGTCACGTTCGCGAAGCCGTGCAGGTCGGTGTCGAGGAACCGCTCGTAGTGGCCGATGTCCAGGTCGGTCTCGGCGCCGTCGCCGGTGACGAAGACCTCGCCGTGCTGGAACGGGTTCATCGTGCCGGGATCGACGTTGAGATACGGGTCGAGCTTCTGCATGGTGACCCGCAGGCCGCGCGCCTTGAGCAGCGCGCCGAGGCTGGAGGCGGTCAGACCCTTGCCGAGCGAGGAGGCCACGCCCCCGGTGACGAAGAGGTGCTTTGTCGGACGTACGTGAGTCTTCTTCGCGGCTGCCGAACGGCTGGGGCTGGACACTGCCAACGTGGGGCTCCCGTGGTCGTTACGAGCGATTGGCCGGGTGGGGAACGGCCGGTCATCCACGGGCTACCAGCTTAACAGCTGATTGCTGAGCTGCCTGACCCGTCATCTTGCCCTTTCGGGTGACCGCCCGGCTCGGCGGGCCGCGGCCGGTGACCGGCTGCTGAGACGGTCCGTTCCGGCGTTGGCGGGTGGCGGACTGTCGGCACTAGGCTGACCTGGACCGATCGGCGGACGACGACTGAGCGGCAGAAGCAGGGCCGGCGGAGAGGTGGCCGCGATGGCGGTGCGCGCAGTGCGCGGAGCGGTGCAGGTGGACGCGGACGAGCGGCAGCTCGTCCTCAAGGCGACCGCCGATCTGGTCACCGCGCTGTTCGAGGCGAACGGCTTCACCGCGGACGACGTGATCTCCATGGTCTTCACCGCCACGCCGGACCTGACCAGCGAGTTCCCCGCGCTGGCCGCGCGCGAGCTCGGCCTGGTGGACACCCCGCTGCTGTGCGCGACGGAGATCGCGGTGCCCGGGGCGTTGCCGCGGGTGGTGCGCATCCTGGCGCACGTCGAGACCCCGCGCTCGAAGCAGGAGATACAGCACGTCTACCTCGGTGGCGCGACCGCACTGCGCCGGGACATCGCGCAGTAGCCGGTAACGCATCCCAACGGTCGGATACACAGCAGGTGTGGCGGACGCAGTAGGAAGGGTGCTGGGGC
>JBKOWZ010000099.1:0-7370 GCA_046724665.1 Actinomycetota bacterium | reverse complement strand
GATCCCCTGCGACGGACTGAACAACGCGTTCATCAAACTCGTATGCGCACTGCTGCTCAGCTTGCTCGACAACAACCACGCCGAACTATCCGTCATCGCCGCACCAAAACCGATCATGCTCTGAAACGACTGCGAGCTGTCAACACTGATAGTCCCCGTAGCAGAGGTACCGGAGAAACCAAGACTCGGCTGCTCGGACAGGTGCTGGCTCAGATCCGCGGTCGTCAACCACTTGCGCACCACCTCGTTCGCCGCCGAAGCCGGCGACGCCGGCATCACCAGCGACAACCCCAGCGCACCGGCCAGCACACCGGCCAAACCAACCCGGCGGACAACACTCGACCTCAATGTCAAGCCTCTCGGTGTGTGGAAGGGAGTTCCACGTTCGATTGTGAGCGCTAACTTTGACAGCTATCCCGTACGGGCTCTGTCATGGAACGCAATGGGATGTATAGACGCCGCCGGGCGGCATGTCAAGTAATTAGGCTGCTGATACAGGAGTCCACGCCGACGGACCGTTCATGGCGAAGCGGGGAGCGACGCACGTGGGGTACGCCACGTGAACCTCGCGGCGGACCAGGTCAGTCGTCGGCCGTCACATTGTCGGGGGAGCGCCGCGAACGCAGGCCTGCGCACCGGATCGTCGCAGATCCATGAGGTCTGCGGGCGCGATTCCTTCGTCACCGCGGCGCCCTCCGGGCCAGGTAACTTTCCCGCCGGTCGTCAGCCGACGGCGGTCAGGGCTTGCGTGCGAGCACGCCGTAGACATTGATGTCGGCGTCTGTGACGTCGTTGATGTCGCGGTACCTGATCTTGTCGATCTCGTCCAGATGGTCGAGCAGGTCGGTCTCGACCGGGGACCGCACGCTCAGCGCCCACGGCTGGTGGTCGGGACGCCAGTGGTGCACGGGCACGATGCCGGGCTCGACCGGTTCCAAGCCGTTGCCCGCCACGAAGCGCAGGATTTCGTGCTTCGAGCGCAGGAAGAACTTCAGTCCGCTTTCCGAGTACGAGTTGGCCGCCTTCTTGCCGGTCTGCGGGTTCAGCTCGACCGTGAGATGACTCAGGATCAGATAGCTGCCGGGCGCCAGCGCGCCGGTGAGCCGGGCGACGGCGTCGTAGGCCGCCTCGTCCTCGACGAAGTGCAGGATCGCCGCCAGCACCAGGGCGACCGGCTGGTCGAAATCGAGCGTGCTCCCGGCTTCCTCGAGGATCAGGTCCGGGTCTCGCAGGTCGGCGTCGAGGTAGTCGGTCACGCCCTCGGGGCCGCTGGTGAGCAGGGCCTGCGCGTGTGCCAGCACCACCGGGTCGTTGTCGACGTAGACGACGCGCGACCGCGGCGCGATCTGCTGGGCGATCTCGTGCACGTTCTGCGCGGTCGGCAGGCCGGTGCCGACATCGAGGAACTGCCGGATGCCGACGTCTTCAGCCAGGTGGGTGACGGCGCGGCGCACGAAGTCGCGGTTGTGCCACACATTGAGGTAGCCCCGGGGGTTCGCCGCCAGCGCGGCCTTGGCCGCCACGCGGTCTACGGGGTAATTGTCCTTGCCGCCGAGGAAGACGTCGTACACGCGCGCCGGGTTCGGCCTCGAGGTGTCGATCCGCGCGTTGATCTGCTGCGCGCGGTCGGCGGCGCCGTATCCGCCAGCGTGCCCACTCATGCGATCCCCTCGCCGGTCCGACGACACAATGAACCGATAGCGTAGACCCCTGAGCGGACAAATTCTCGAATGATGGATGTCGTGACGGGGCGCTCTCAGTCCTGGACCTTGCCTCCGGTGATGCGGGAGATGACGAGGGCGACGAGGATGATCGCTCCGTTGAGGGCGCCGATCCACTGCGCGGGCACGCCGCCGAGGGTGAGCACGTTCTGGATCAGGAAGAGCAGCAGGATGCCGGTGAACGCGCCGAACATGCTGCCCTTGCCGCCGTTCAGGCTGATGCCGCCGATGACGGCGGCGGCGAAGACGGTGAAGATGTCGCCGTTGCCCTGCGCGGAGGCGACCGAGGCCAGGCGCCCGGAGAGCATCAGGCCGCCGAGGGCGGCCAGCGCGCTGGCGGTGATCATGACGATCCACTGCACGCGGTCGGTGCGGATGCCGGCCGTCTTCGCGGCGTCCACATTGCCGCCGATCGCGTAGAGCGAGCGGCCGAAGCTGGTGAAGCCGAGCGCCACGATGCCGATCGCGAACAGGATCAGGGTGACCCAGACGGAGGCCGGCATGCCGAGCCACTGCGCGGTGCCCAGGTAGAGCATCGAGCCGGTGAGATTGAAGAAGGTCTGGCCGCCGGAGATGCCGGTGAGCAGGCCGCGCAGCACGATCAGCATGCCGAGGGTGACGATGAATCCGTTGAGCCCGAACCGGATGATCAGCAGGGCGTTGACGACGCCGATGGCCACGCCCACGGCCAGGGTGACGGGGACCGCCCAGGTCCCGGACAGCAGGCCGAGGCCGTGCCCGGCGCCCTTGGGCACGGTCAGCCAGGCGGCGATGCCGGGGGCCAGGCCCATGGTGGACTCGAGCGAGAGGTCCATCTTCTTGATCAGCAGCACCAGCGTCTCGGCCAGCACGAGCACCGCGATCTCGGACATGGTCTGGAGCACGTTGATCAGGTTGTCCGAGTGCAGGAACACCGGATTGACCGCCTGGCCGACGATCGCGATCGCGATGATGGCCGGGATCAGTGCCAGGTCGCGCAGCCGGGCGACGGCGATGCGGCGGCGCCGCGCGGCGGCCGCGTCGCGCGCGAGGCTTGCCGCCGGGGTCTGCGGCGCGGTGTCGGACGCGGTCTCAGACATGCAGGTCCACTCCTTCCATCGCGGCGACCAGGGCGTGGTCGTGCCAGCCGCGCGCCATCTCGGCCACCACCCGGCCCTGGAAGAGCACCACGATCCGGTCGCAGGTGCGCAGGTCGTCCAGTTCGTCGGAGGCGATCAGCACTCCGGTTCCGTGCGCGGCGGTCTGCTCGACCTTGCCCAGGAGGAACTCCTTGGACCGCACGTCCACCCCGGCGGTCGGGTTGATCAGCACCAGAAGCCGCGGATCGCCGGCCAGCGCCCGCGCCATGACCACCTTCTGCTGGTTGCCGCCCGAGAGCCCCGCGACCTGCTGCTCGGGACCCGGGGTGACGATGGACAGGTTCTCGATCATCCCGAGCGCGATCTCGTCGCGTCGGCGCGGGTTGATCAAGCCGCGCGGGCCCAGCCTGCGCGGGACGGTGAGCGTGCCGTTGTCCGCGATGGACATCTGCGGCACGTAGCCCTGGTGGTGCCGGTCCTGGGGCACGAATCCGGCGCCGGCGGCCAGCGCGTCGGGCACGCTGCCGGGCTTCGGGCGCCGCCCCGCGATGCGCACCTCGCCCGAGTCCGCCGCGCGCAGGCCCGCGATCGTCTCGGCCAGCTGCGTGCGGCCGCTGCTCGCCGCTCCGGCCAGGCCCACCACTTCGCCGGTGTGCACGGTGAACGAGACGCCCTTGTAGGCGTCCGCCAGGCACAGGTCGGTGACGGTGAGCACTTCGCGCGCCGTCTGCGGGACGTAGACGCGGTCATTGCGGCCGCGCTCCGCGGCGGCCTCGCCGGTCATCGCCGCCACGAGCTCGGTGCGCGCGAGCTGCCGTACGGGAGCGGTCAGGACATGGCGCGCGTCCCGCAGCACCGTCACCGTGTCGCAGATCTCGTAGACCTCTTCCAGGTGGTGGCTGATGTACAGGAAGGTCACGCCCTGCGCCTGAAGCTCACGCACGCGTTCGAAGAGCCGGGCGATCGCCGCGCCGTCCAGCTGCGCGGTCGGCTCGTCCAGGATGATGAAGCGCGCGCCGAAGGACAGCGCCCGCGCGATCTCCACGAACTGACGGTCCTCGACCGACAGCTGCCCGGCCGGGGCCCGCACATCGACATCGACCGACCACGCGGCCAGCAGCTCGCGCGCCTGGCGGCGCACGGCGGGCCAGTCGATCAGCCCGCCGCGGCCACGCGCGTGCCGGTGCAGGAACAGGTTCTCCGCCACCGTCAGCTGCGGCATGATGGTCGACTTCTGGTACACGCAGGCGACTCGCCGGCGCCAGGCGTCCCGGTCGGCGAGCCGGGGCGCCGGCGAGCCCGCGAAGGTCACCGCGCCCTCGTCCGGCCCCTGAAGTCCGGTCAGGATGGAGACCAGCGTCGACTTCCCGGCTCCGTTGCGCCCGACCAGGGCGTGTGTCTGGCCCGGCTCGACGGTGATGTGCGCATCGTGCAGCGCCACCGTCGAGCCGAACCGCTTGGTGATGCCGGTCGCTTCCACGATCGGCGGGGTCGTCCCCATGGTCCTGTGTCGCCTTCGCTCAGCCGAGGTGGTTGCCCCACAGCGACGTGTCAGTGCTCTTCAGGCTCGGGACGCCGCCGTACGTGCCGCCGTCGGCGGTCACCAGCGGGGCGGAGAGCTGGTCCTCGAGCAGTCCGGCACGCACCTGGATGATGGTGCTGTTGTGGTCGGTCGGGCCGGGCTGGAACGTCTTGCCCTCGATCGCGGCCTTGATGTAGTAGAGCGCGTACTCGGCGTAGAGGTCGGCGGGCTGCGAGACCGTCGCGTCGATCTTTCCGGCCGCGATGTCCTTCAGCTCCTGCGGGATGCCGTCGTTGGAGACGACGAACACGTGCTTGGGATCGGTCGGCGGGACCAGCAGCCCCTTCTGCTGGAGCAGTTGCAGCGTGCCGGACAGGGCGAAGCTGGACTCCATGTAGACGCCCCTGATGCCCGGGTGCGCCGTCAGGTCCGTCTGAAGCTTCTGCGAGGCGGTGGCGGCGTCCCAGTTGGCGGCCTCGCCGTAGACGGTGATGCCGGGGAAGTTCTGCTTCATGCACTCGTTGAACGCCTCGGTGCGGTCTCGGCCGTTGATCGAGGCGAGGTCGCCCTCCAGCATGACCACCGCGCCCTTGCCGCCCAGCTTCGCGCCGAGGAACTGGCAGGCCTTGGTGCCGTACGCGCGGTTGTCGGCGCGCACGACCATGTACACGTCTCCTGTGTCCGGGCGCGTGTCGACCGAGACCACCGGGATCTTCTTCGCCGCCAGCTGCGCGAGCGTGGGCGCGATGGCCGCGGTGTCCTGCGGCGCCATCACCACGCCCTTGACGCCCTGGGCCATGAACGTCTGCACGTTGGCGGCCAGCTTCGAGACGTCGTTCTGCGAGTTCGTCGTCTTCAGATCCAGGCTGAGCTTTCCGCCGAACTGCGGCGCGTACTGGATGAAGGAGTTCCAGAAGTCGGTGTCCGAACGCGGATAGTCGACGCCCACCACGGGGGACGAGGAGCCACCGCCGTTTCCGGGCGCCGCGGTGCTGGAACACGCGCCGAGCGCGGCCGCGGACAGCGTGGCGCCGAGGGCGATGGCGAGGTGTCTGAGCTTCATTGCTGCCTTCCTCACTGAGCGGTGGGAGTCGCGGCCAGATCTGGGGTGCCGGAGAGCGGGTGCGGACCACCCGCGCCGGGCGCGGTGGCCCAGACCAGGCCGTCGGGATAGTGGTGGTCGGCCAGCGAGCGCCGGTGTATCTCGGCGCTGATGCCCGGGGCGGTCGGAGCCAGGTAGCGGCCGCCGCGGACGCGGACCGGATCGACGAAGTGCTCGTGCAGGTGGTCTACGTACTCGATGACGCGGTCCTCGAGGCTGGCGCTGACCGCGACGTAGTCGAACATCGCCAGGTGCTGCACCATCTCGCACAGCCCGACGCCGCCGGCGTGCGGGCAGACCGGGATGCCGAACTTCGCGGCCAGCAGCAGGATCGCGATGTTCTCGGTGACCCCGGCGGTGCGGCTGGCGTCCAGCTGCAACACGTCGATGGCGCCGGCCTGGAGCAGCTGCTTGAACATCACGGCGTTGTGCACGTGCTCGCCGGTCGCGACCTTGATGGGCGCGACCGCGCGCCGGACCGCCGCATGGCCGAGGATGTCGTCGGGGCTGGTGGGCTCCTCGATCCAGTACGGGTCGTACGGCGCCAGCTGCCGCATCCAGCCGATGGCCTCGTTCACGCCCCAGGCCTGGTTGGCGTCGACGGCGATCCGGATCTGCGGCCCGACCGTTTCGCGGGCCAGCCGCATCCGGCGCAGATCGTCGCCGACGTCCGCGCCCACCTTGAGCTTGATCAGCGAGAACCCGTCCGCGACCGCGGCCTTGGCCAGGCGCGCCAGCTTCTCGTCCGAGTACCCCAGCCAGCCGGGGCTGGTGGCGTAGGCCGGGTAGCCGTCCGACAGCAGCCGCGCCGTGCGTTCGGCGCGGCCCGCTTCGGCCTGCCGCAGGATCGCCAGCGCCTCCCGGCGGGTCAGCGCGTCTTGCAGATAGCGGAAGTCGACCAGGTCAACCAGCTGATCCGGGGTCAGCTCGGACAGCAGGCGCCACACCGGCTTGCCCTCGCGCCGGCCGTACAGGTCCCAGACGGCGTTGACGATCGCGCCGGCGGCCATGTGGATCGCGCCCTTCTCGGGGCCGAGCCAGCGCAGCTGGCTGTCGCCGGTCAGCCGCCGGGAGAACCCGCCGAGGTCCGCGAGCACGTCCGCCACCGGCAGGCCGACCACCAGCGGCGCCAGCGCGCGTACCGCGGCGACCTGCACGTCGTTGCCCCGGCCGACGGTGAAGGCGAGCCCGTAGCCGGCCATGCCGCTGCTCGTGCGCACGACGACGTAGGCCGCCGAGTAGTCGGGCGCGGGATTCATGGCGTCGGAGCCGTCGAGCTGAAGCGAGGTGGGGAAGCGTACATCCGCCACCTCCACCGTGACGATGGACTCCGAGAGGGAAGACATGGGATGTATTTAACTGGTGATAACGCGACTGTGTCTAGAGGTCAGCCTCGCGACGCAGGAAAAGTGGCCTATTTCCCCGATTTGCCGCGCATGATGACGTCTGTGCCCGAGCGGGTCATCCCATCAATGCGCCGCGCGTCTGAGCAAACGGCTGCGGTGCGGCGCCGAGGTGCGTATGCCCACCGGGCTCGCTCGGGACACCGTGCGGCGGCGCCGTCGCGCTCTCAACGGCGGCCATGGGATGTTTATCTCACTCAATACGCTGCGGCACACTTCGCGATCAGATGTAAGTTTCGCCTCCCGCGGCTGATGTACGGCTTCTGGCAAAGCGCGTCGAACGGGCCGAAGGCGCTGCTTGCGCGGTAGATGCTCGCGAACTGGAGCCGGTGGTCGCGGCCCCGGGGCGCCGCCAGGTCTTGAGGTTTCGGTTCCGGCTTGCCAGCTTCACCGAGCGATACGGGGCAATCCGGGCGCACGCACATCCCATCGCTCGCTGGGCCGCGTTCCGGTCGATCGCAATTCCCTAATTCGTGCAGGCGACGAGGAGGTACACGATGCGAAGAGATTCACGCGCGGCGCAGGCGCCCGGCGGCGCCGGGT
>JBKOWZ010000111.1:0-12288 GCA_046724665.1 Actinomycetota bacterium | reverse complement strand
GTGCGGCCCTCGGCCCGGCCGGTCTCGGGCGGCGTGCCGCTCGGACAGACGGCGGCACGGCCGCGCCGCGGCGGCGCGCCGACCCGGCTGCACGTCACCTCGGGCTCGCTGGCCGGCACCAGCGTGCCGCTCGGAACACAGCCGATCACCCTCGGGCGCGCCCACGATTCCACTATCGTGCTCGACGACGACTTCGCGTCCAGCCGCCATGCCCGCGTGTTCCCGGACCCCTCGGGGCAGTGGGTGGTGGAGGATCTAGGCTCCACCAACGGCACCTATCTGGACCGCACCAAGATCAACGGACCTACCCCGGTTCCGGCGGGGGTGCCCATCCGTATCGGCAAGACCGTCCTCGAGCTGCGGAAGTAGCGGAAGTAGCGTAGATGAGCCTGTCTCTGCGATATGCGGCCCGCTCGCACGTGGGTCTGATCCGCGACGGCAACGAGGACTCGGGATACGTCGGCCCGCGGCTGCTGGTGGTGGCCGACGGGATGGGCGGGCAGGCGGCCGGCGAGCTGGCCTCCTCGGTGGTCGTGCAGACCATCGCGCAGCTCGACACCCCCGTCATGCCGCAGCCGCCCGCCGATCCGGTGCGCGCGCTGGCCGAGCGGATCAACGAGGCGCACGAGCGGCTGCACGCGATCATCACCGAGAACCCTCAGCTTGAGGGCATGGGCACGACGCTCACCGCCTTCCTGTTCAGCGAGAATCACGTCGCGTTCGCACACATCGGCGACTCACGGGCATACCGGCTGCGCGCAGGACGGCTCGAGCAGCTGTCGGCCGATCACACGTGGGTACAGCGGCTCGTGGACGAGGGGCGCATCAGCGAGGAGGAGGCGGGGCACCACCCGCAGCGTTCGCTGCTTATGCGCGCGCTCGACGGCCGAGGGCAGGTCGCGGACGCTGATCTGTCGCTGGCTGATGTACGCCCGGGCGACCGGCTGATGCTGTGTAGTGACGGTCTGTCAAGCTTCGTGTCGTTCGACACGTTGGAGTCAACGCTCGCCGGATACGCCGACCTGCACCAGGCCGCGGAATCGCTGATACAGCTGGCGCTGCGCGCCGGCGGGCCCGACAACGTCACCTGCATCGTGGCCGACGTACTCGACTCAGGCTTCCACGGACCCGGCGCCATGCCGAACGCGGAGACGCAGTACATCGAGATGCCGATCACCGTCGGGGCGGCGGCCGAACACCCCGGAGGCGCCGGACTGCCCTCGTTCGGCGCGCCGCCGACGCAGACGCAGCAGATGCAGGGCTCGGAAGCGGCGGCGAACAACACGGCGCCGCAACAGAACTCCGACGAGATCCCCTCGGACACGCCCGCGGGCCGGGCCGCGCGGCTGCGCAAGGCGGACCGGCGCGAGAAGCCCGGCGACGACGCGGGAGGTTCCGAACCGGACGGCCCGCAGCTCGGCGACTGGGCGCCGGATCCGAAGCGGCGCCGCTGGGTGAAGCCGGTCGCCGTGCTGGCCGGGGTGATCGTGGTGGTCGGCGGGCTCGGCGGCGGGGCGTACTACTGGACGCAGCAGCAGTACTACGTCGCGTCCGACGGCGGCCAGGTCGCCATCTACCGGGGCGTGAACGGATCCTTCGTCGGCCTGCGCCTGTCTCACGTCTACTCGACGACGCCTCAGGTCGCGGTCAGCAGCCTCCCGGCGGCCAGCCAGGACCGGGTACGCGCCACGATAACCGCGACCAGCCTGTCCGACGCCGAGTCGATCGTGCACACGCTGTCCGTGCTCGGAGCCGACTGCGCGGCGCTGACCGCCATACCGTCGCACGCAGTTCCGTCGAACACCGTCGCGCCGAGCACCGTGCCATCGAACACTGGGCCGTCACACCCGGTGCCATCAAACACCGTGCCAACCAGCCCCGCGCCCTCGGCCAGCACGTCACCGAATGCGGCGCCCAGTCCATCGCCGAGTGCGGGCGTCGCCGATTCGAACCAACTGTCGGCCCAGTGTCCGGGTGCCTCCGGCAATTCGGCGGCCACCGGCTCACACTGACGGTGGTTGGACACGAGCGGACCGTCGGCGATCAGGAATGACAGAGACGAGATGGGGATGACGAGCACGCCACAGGCCGGCCCGGCGGGCGTAGCGGCCCAGGGCGAGCCGTACGTGCCCAAGCGGCGCAACGTCGAGGCGCTGCTGCTGCTGTTCGCGCTCGGCATCGGGCTGTTCGCCTACGCCGCCGTCGGCGAGGCGGCCACCGGCCGCGTCCCGGCGAACCTGACCGCGCTCGGCGTGGAGTTCGGTGTCGCGCTGCTGGCCGCGCACCTGGTCATCCGCCGCTTCGCGCCCTACGCCGACCCGGTGATACTGCCGGTGGCGGTCATGATCAACGGGATCGGGCTGGCGATGATCTACCGGCTCGACCCGTACAACGTCGCGAACGGGCTGGCCCCGTCCCGAGGTGCGGCGACCAACCAGGCGGTCTACACGGTGATCGGGATCACCGTCTTCATCCTGATCGTGATCTTCCTGCGGGACCACCGCGTCTTGCAGCGCTACGCCTACATCTCCGCGCTGGTCGGCCTGTTCGTCATCGCCCTGCCCGCGGTGCTCCCGGCGAGCGTCTCCGAGGTCAACGGCGCGCGCAGCTGGATCAGGCTCGGCGGCTTCTCGGTGCAGCCGGCCGAGTTCGGCAAGCTGCTGATGGTCAGCTTCTTCGCCGCCTACCTGCACGCCAAGCGGGACGCGCTGGCGCTGGCCAGCCGCAAGGTGCTCGGCCTCTACCTGCCGCGCGGGCGCGACCTCGGGCCGATCCTGGCGGTCTGGGCCTTCGCGATGCTCATCCTGATCCGGGAAACCGACCTCGGCGTCTCGCTGATGTTCTTCGGCGCCTTCGTGATCATGCTGTACATGGCTACCGAGCGCACCAGCTGGCTGCTGTTCGGCCTGCTGCTGTTCGTCAGCGGCGCGACCGCGGTGGCGAACATGTCCGCGCACGTGATGGTCCGGGTCAACGCCTGGCTGCACCCGTTCTCCGACGTGACCGGGCAGACCCGGCAGCTGGCGCAGTCGCTCTACGCCTTCGCCAACGGCGGGCTGCTCGGCACCGGGCTCGGGCGCGGGTACCCGGTCCAGATCGGCTTCGCCAACAACGCCGACTTCATGCTCGCCGCGGTGGGCGAGGAACTCGGCCTGGTCGGGATGACCGCGCTGCTGCTCGCATACGCGATCATCGTCGCGCGTTCGCTGAAGACCGCGATGCTGGTGCGCGACCCCTACGGCAAGCTGTTCGCGGCGGGCCTCGCGGCGACCTTCGCGCTCCAGGTGTTCATCACCGCGGGCGGGGTGATGCGGATCATCCCGCTGACCGGGCTGCCGATGCCGTTCCTGGCCTACGGCGGCTCGGCGCTGATGGCCAACTGGATCCTGGTGGCGCTGGTCATCAGGATCTCGGACACGGCCCGGCGCCCGCTGCCGCCCGCGATTCCGCTCAGCGACGAGATGACGCAGGTGGTGCAGGCGTGAACCGGCCGATCAAGAAGGTGGCGGTCTTCTGCCTCGCGCTGCTGGCCATCCTGTTCCTCAGCGCCAACTACATCCAGTTCGTCAACGCCGCGTCCTATACGGCGCATCCGGACAACCGGCGCAACCTGATCTACGCGTTCCAGAACCCGCGCGGCCAGATCATCGTGGACGGCAAGGCGATCGCCACGTCGGTGCCCACCGGCGGCTCGCTCAAGTACCAGCGGCAGTACACGAACGGCCCGCTCTACGCGCAGGCGACCGGGTACTTCTCGGTCAACTACGGCTCGACCTCGATCGAGAAGTATGAGAATCCGCTGCTCCAGGGCAACGATCCGCGGCTGGCCACCCAGCAGTTCCTCAACCAGCTGGAGAACAAGGGCAAGCGCGGCGGATCGGTGGTGCTGACCCTCAACGCGGCGGCGCAGCAGGCCGCGTACGACGGACTGGCGAACGTGGCCGGCGGCAAGGAGATCGAGGGCGCGGTGGTCGCGCTCGACCCGAAGACCGGCGCGATCCTGGCCCTGGTCTCCGCGCCGTCCTTCGACCCGAACGCGCTGGCCACGCACAACTCGAGCGCCGAGGCCAGGGCGGCGAACGCGCTGAGCGCCGACCGGTTGCAGCCGAACCTGGACCGCGCGCTGGCGCAGACCTACCCGCCGGGCTCGACCTTTAAGATCATCACCTCGGCCGCGGCCATGGCGAACGGGATCGACGGTTCGCCGGTGGACCAGAACACGGTGATCCAGTCGCCGACCGACACCCTGCAACTGCCGGGCAGCACCTCGACCATCTCCAACGACAGCGGCGAGAGCTGCGGCGACACGACGCTGATCAACGCCTTCACGCTGTCCTGCAACACCGTCTTCGGGCAGCTCGGCCTGGACCTCGGCGGGCAGAAGCTGCTCGACGAGGCGCAGAAGTGGGGCTTCAATCAGGCCGGCCCCACGGTGCCGATGAGCGCGGCCACCCCGGTCTTCCCGAGCAACATCTCGAAGCCGCAGTCGGCGCAGTCGGCGATCGGCCAGTTCAACGTGCGGATGACGCCGCTCCAGGGCGCGATGATGGCCGCCGGGGTGGCCAACGGCGGCGTGATCATGGCGCCGTACCTGGTCAAGCAGGAGCTGGACACCAGGGGCGGCGTGATGACCACCGCGCGGCCCAGGCAGCTCTACAATCCGATCACCTCCGACCAGGCCAACCAGCTGAAGAACATGATGCTCTCGGTCGTGCAGAACGGCACCGGAACCGCGGCGCAGATCAGCGGCGTCCAAGTCGCCGGAAAGACGGGTACCGCGCAACGCGGCGCCGGCCAGAACGCGCTGGCCTGGTTCCTGTCCTTCGCCCCGGCGAACGACCCCAAGGTCGCGGTCGCCGTGCTGGTGCAGGACGACGATCCGAACGCGGGCGACGTGTACGGGGGCACGCTGGCCGCGCCGATCGCGAAGGACGTGATCCAAGCCGTGCTCGGTTCATCGTCGCGGTGAGCCGTGTCACGGTGAGCCACCGCGGTGAATCGCCAAGCTCTACTGCGCGGCTCGCTCGCCGTGAAACAATCGCGCCGAACGGCATGAAGAACCGCATGAAGACGGAAACCCAGCGGATCGCCGCTCCCGGCGGGCACCAGGCCCGGGCCGGGCGGCGACAGGGGAAGGGCTGAAAGATGGAAGAGCCGCGTCGCCTGGGCAACAGGTATGAGCTCGGCGCGGTACTGGGTCGCGGCGGCATGGCCGAGGTGTTCATGGCCCGCGACATCAGGCTCGGCCGGGCGGTCGCGGTCAAGACGCTGCGCGCGGACATGGCACGCGACGCGACGTTCCAGGCCCGGTTCCGCCGGGAGGCGCAGTCCGCCGCTTCGCTCAACCATCCGGCAATCGTCGCCGTGTACGACACCGGCGAGGACTACATCGGCGGCGTGTCCCTGCCCTACATCGTCATGGAGTACGTAGACGGCTCGACACTGCGTGATCTGCTGCACTCGGGCCGCCGGCTCCTGCCGGAACGCGCGATGGAGATCACCGCCAGCGTCCTCCAGGCGCTGGACTACAGCCACCGCAACGGGATCATCCATCGCGACATCAAGCCGGCGAACGTGATGCTCACCCGGCAGGGCGCGGTGAAGGTGATGGACTTCGGCATCGCGCGGGCCATGGGCGACCAGGGCATGACGATGACGCAGACCTCGGCTGTCATCGGCACGGCGCAGTACCTCTCCCCCGAGCAGGCCAAGGGCGAGACGGTGGACGCGCGTTCCGACCTGTACTCGACCGGCTGCCTGCTCTACGAACTGCTCACCGGCCGGCCGCCGTTCGTCGGCGACTCCCCGGTCGCGGTCGCGTACCAGCACGTGCGCGAGGCGCCGCTGCCGCCGTCGCACCACGACCCGGAGGTCCCGGCGGTCGCCGACGCCATCGTGCTCAAGTCGCTGGCGAAGCACCCCGAGGAGCGTTACCAGTCGGCCGAGGAGATGCGGGCCGACATCGAGCGCGCGCTCGACGGCCGTCCGATCGCGGCCGCGCCGACGCTGGTGGCCGGTTACGGCGCCGCGAACGCGCCGACGCAGGTGGTGTCGAGCGCCGCAGGGTATGGCGGCCAGACCACCGCGGGTTATGGACCGCCGACGCGCTACCAGCCGACGCAGTATCAGCCGTCCTACGACGAGCCGGTTTCGGACGAGGGCCAGCGACGGCGCGGCGACGGCGCGGGCGGCGGGCGCGGCAAGAAGTCGAACGACAAGACCGGCTACATCATTCTGGCCGTGGTCGCGGTGATCGCGATCGCGCTCGCCGTGTTCGTCTTCACCAAGCTGCTCGGCGGCGGGGCGGGCGGTACCTCGGCGTCGGTGCCGAACATCGTCAACAAGACGGTCGCGCAGGCGCAGTCCGCACTCAGCGCGAACGGGCTCAAGCTGGGCAGCAACACCTGCTCGGGTGACACCGCGAACAGCAACAGCGTCCCGGCGGGCCAGATCATGTCGCAGAACCCGCCGAGCGGGGCCACCGCGACGTCCGGCGCGCCGGTCAACTACTGCCTGTCGGCCGGGCCGCAGCAGAAGAAGCTGCCGGACGCCGCGTCGCTCAACAGCAACTCCAAGGACACGGTGAAGACGACGCTGACCAACGCCGGGTTCGCCAACCTCCAGGAGGCGGGCCAGCCCAGCAGCACCGTCCCGGCCGGCAACGTGATCGACCTGACGGACGGCAACGGCAAGTCGCTGGCCGGCCAGGTCGTGCCGATCACCACGCCCATCACCGTGGTGGTCTCCAACGGACCGGGCAACGCGACGGTGCCGCCGGTCATCGGCCAGTCCTGCACCCAGGCCCAGCAGACGCTCCAGGGCGCCGGGTTCCAGACCAAGATCTCCAACCAGTACAGCGCCGACGTGCAGAACGGCAACGCCATCGGCACGGACCCGGGCGGCAACGCCACCGCGTCGAAGGGCAGCACGGTGACGATCTTCTGCTCGCAGGGCGCCTCGCCGAGCCCGACGCCGTCGGCCTCGCCGTCGCCGTCCGCCTCGGGATCCGGAGACGGCGGCCTCATCGGCGGTCTCGGCGGCGGAACGCCGACCGGCGGCCCGGGCGGCGGCCACTGACGGACCGCCGAACGGCTGCGGTCTAAGACCGAACCTGCGAAGGCCTCGCACCCACCACGGGCGCGAGGCCTTCGGAGCGTTTGACCGCGTCGGGGTCGCCGCAGACGGCGAGCCAGTTGGCCAGCATCCGGTGGCCGCCCTCGGTGAGCACCGACTCGGGGTGGAACTGGACCGCCTCGATCGGCAGCGTCCTGTGCCGCACCCCCATGATCACGCCGGCGTCGGTGCGCGAGGTGACGACCAGGTCGGCGGTGAGAGTGCCCGGCTCGACGGCCAGCGAGTGATAGCGGGTGGCGGTGAGCGGGCTGGCCAAGCCGTCGAAGACGCCGGCTCCGTCGTGTGAGACCAGGCTCGTCTTGCCGTGCAGCAGCTCGGGCGCGCGATCGACCACCGCGCCGAACGCGACGGCGATCGACTGGAGGCCGAGGCAGACGCCGAACAGCGGCTTGCCGATCGCGGCGCAGTGCTTGACCATCGCCACGCAGACCCCGGCTTCCTCGGGCGTGCCTGGTCCCGGCGAGAGTAGGACGCCGTCGTACCGCTCGGCCTCCTCGACCGTGACGGCGTCGTTGCGTCGTACTTCGCACTCGGCGTCCAACTGGTAGAGGTACTGGACCAGGTTGAACACGAACGAGTCGTAGTTATCGACCACCAGGATGCGCGCCATGCGGTCAGCGTAGCCGCTACCGCGCGGCCTTTACTGCGAGAGCGAGCCGTTCCCGGAGAACGGCAGGTGGGGCTCGATCCACGGAAACGCGTACTGGAAGAGCACGAAGACCACGAGGGCGAAGATGACCAGCACCCACAGGATGCGCACCCACAGCGCTCCGGGCAGGTGTCGCCAGATCCACGCGTACATACGCTGCCTACCCGCCTTCCGCTCTACGCGATAGCTGCCTTAGATGACTCTCCGTCACGCTACCGGTTACCGTGAGCATATGCGGCGAAGGCGCGCGTAACGGTCAGCTGAGAATGCTCCACGGCCGCTGTTGCCGCGCGCGACGCCCGGCTACGCTATGTCTGCCGTACAGCCGTCGGCGAGCCAGTGAGCAGGAGAGTTCCGTGCCGAAGTCGAAGACTCGGGACAAGGCGGTCTACACCCCGCCCGAGCAGCGCATGCAGAAGATCAGGGTCGAGTCCTCGGCCTGGGTGCCACGGATCATGGTGGCGTTGTTCGTGGTCGGCCTGGCCTGGATCGTGGCCTACTACCTCAACCTGCACTGGATCTCGTCGCTGGCCGCCTGGAACGTGGCGATCGGCTTCGCGTTCATCGCCGTCGGCTTCATCGTCTCGACCCGCTGGCGCTGACCACGCAATCCGGATAAGGCCGCTGCGTTCACAGACGGTAAGCGCTGGTAGCGGCATTATCCACAACGCGGACCGGCCGTTCTCCACAGGTTATCCACAGTGTGGAAAACTTCACACCATCTGTGGATAACTCTGGGTGGTCAGGTCTCTGCGACCAGTGGCCGACCCCGGCCGGCGCTATCCGAGCAGCCCGCCGAGCCAGGCGGCGCCCGCCGCGCTGCCGCTGGCCTGCCCCTGCAACTGCGACGTGTGCACGGCGATGATGACCGCGGCGATCAGCAGGATCGCCGCGCCGGTCGCGCTCGGCACGAGGTTCTGCGGATTGCGGAACCAGGGGACCACGGTGCGCGCCCGCGGGGCGTAGGCGAACCCGGCGCCGAGGATCAGCCCGGCCACCAGCCCGCCCACGTGCGCCTGCCAGCTGATGTCCGGGATGCTGAAGCTGAAGATCAGGTTGAGCAGGATCACCGTGACGATCGGCTGCATGTTCAGCCGCTCGCGGAAGGCCAGCACCGCGAGCACGCCGAGCAGTCCGAAGATGGCCCCCGACGCGCCGAGGCTGCTGCCGTACGCGGGCAGCGCCGCGTACGAGGCCGCCGAGCCGGCGACGCCGCAGACGAAGAAGGCCGCCAGATACCTGCTGCGGCCGAGCCTGCTCTCCACCGGCACGCCGATCCACCACAGCGAGAGCATGTTCATGGCGAGGTGCGCCAGGTTCATGTGGACGAAAATCGAGCTGGCGAGCCGGTACCAGTCCCCGTAAGCGACTCCTATGTGCCTGGCCGTCGGCAGCGAGGAGATCTGCTGGGCCATCGCCTGGAGGTCCATCCGGTCGGTGAACGCCTGGCCGACCATGTTCTGCAACCCGAACATGACGATGCACACGCCGATCAGCGAACCGGTGACGACGCCCTGCCGGCTGTGGTGCCGACCGCCGGCGATCGTGCGGGCTTCGCGCACCACTCGGCTGCCGTCGAGTACGCACTCGGGGCAGTGGAATCCGACCGGCGCCGGGATCATGCAGTCGGTGCAGATCGACCGGTCACAGCGGGAGCAGCGCAGATACGTCTCGCGGTCGGCGTGACGGAAGCAGGCCGGCGCACCCGGCGCCGCGGCGGCGCCAGGTGCCGCCGTCGGCCGCTCGTCGGACGACATCGTCACTCACGGTCCAATCCCCGATGGAGCGGGCCCAGGTCGGCTGCGCCCGGGCCCGTCGCCGACCGCTCTTCTCTGTCTCTTCAGCGAGTCCAGTTCGGACGACTCACCGCTTGTCCCGCTCAGGACCCGCTCGTCAGGAGGCGCGCCGCTCGATCACCACGGACTCGATCACCACGTCGGTCAGCGGCTTGTCCTGCCCGTTGGTCGGCACGTTGCAGATGGCGTCCACGACCTTGCGGCTGCCCTCGTCCTCGACCTCGCCGAAGATGGTGTGGTTGCCGTTGAGCCAGGTCGGCGTGCCGACGGTGATGAAGAACTGCGAGCCGTTCGTGCCGCGCCCGCCGCGCTTGCCCGCGTTGGCCATCGCCAGCAGGTAGGGCTTGGTGAAGGCGAGGTCCGGGTGGATCTCGTCGTCGAACTGGTAGCCGGGCCCGCCGACCCCCTCGCCCAGCGGGTCGCCGCCCTGGATCATGAAGCCGGAGATGATGCGGTGGAAGATCGTGCCGTCGTACAGCTTGGCCGTGGTCTTCTTCCCGGTGCGCGGGTGAGTCCACTCCCGGCCGCCCTCGGCCAGCTCCACGAAGTTGCGCACGGTCTTCGGCGCGTGGTTCGGGAACAGCCGCACGGTGATCTCCCCGTGCGAGGTCTTGAGTACGGCGTAGGTCTCCTCGGCCATACGGCCCTCACTTCCATCGCTCACTGCGTCGCGCAACGCCCCACGGCCCGCACCCCCTCGGACCGCGCGGGGCCGGCCGCCGCCTGTCCCCCGACATCCTCCCACGCGTCGGCCGTCCACCGCGCAGCAGTAGCTGATCCGTGTCAATCCCGCATCCCAGCTGGGCGCTGCGACAGGAATTGTCCGTTAAGCCAGAATGATCCTTCTCCGAACGGCGCAATAAGCGCATAGTCATCCCGGCCCAGGGAAGACGGGAGTCGTCCGAACGACGGAAGGTGAAGGGCCGAGCCGTGACCAAGACGAGCCATTCCCAGCCGATGCAGCAAGAGCGGGCCTCCATCCAACCGTGGCTCCGCGACCGCTACGCGGCGCTACGCACGCAGGCGGGTCCCCGATGGCAGCACACGCGCGCGGTGGTCGTGCCCGTGCTCGCCGACACGTCGCACCGAGTGCGCGACGAACTCGTACCCGCCGCGATGCAACTGTCGTCGCGAGTGACGGAGGAGGCGATGCACCGCTCCGCCCCGCTGCGTTCCGAGGTATCCGACCGAGCGTCGGCCACACTCGCCGCCGCGCGAGGCCAGGTGAGCGCCGCCCAAATCGAGCGGATGAAGACGAAGGCGAAGGCGAAGCGGCAGGACCGCAGCCACCGCAAGTTCTGGTTCATCGGCGGCGCCGCAGCCCTCGGTGCGGCACTAGGAACCGCCGCGGTGATCTGGCAGCGCTCGCGCTACCAGGCCTGGGTCGATGACGAGGCGGTGCAGAACACGATCAGCGACAGCGCCGAGCCCGAGCGCCTGGACAAGAACAACAAGAACAAGATGGGCCATGACGACCCGTCAGACCCCGACGCCGGTACCGACGCCGGTGCCAGCTCCAACGACGAGCACGCGCCGTTCGGCGGTCGCCACGGCAGTCGCCACCGTTAGAGCGGCAACAGCAGCGTGGCCGACCCAGTCACAAGTCAGACAAGTCAGGCCGTGAGCTTCGTGAGGAGCCATTCGGAGTAGGCCAGCTGCACGGCCTTGTCCGCCGGGCGCCTGCTGGCAAGGCGGCGTGCCGCAAGCGTCGCGGTACGCGCCGGCGGCCGACCGCCCGTTCCGAGCACGAGCTTGAGGCTGACCGGGTGGCGGTCACCCGAGAGGCGGTGCGTCCCAACGACTGGCTGAGTGCTCACGGCTCGACCTTCCATAACAGCGTTGCATAACGATGTTGCATAACAGCGTTGTGCTTCATGTGTACTTCGCCGGCGGAGCCATGTCAAGCGGCGGAAGACAGGAACGATGGCGAGAGCGAAGCCGCCCAGGGCCGACGCCGCCCCCTCCCTCACACACCACCTGGCGCCCATACGACGTGAAGGCCCCTCACCATGATCAGTGAGGGGCCTTCATGCTGGTCAATCCTGTCGAGCCAAGGGGAATCGAACCCCTAACCCCCGCCGCGCAAAGGCTCGAACATCAGGGCTCACCTACCAGCTAAGTGAGCCCTGACCTGCGTCCGAGCGCAGGATCAGAAGCCCTTGGATACCCGTGATTGACCGCGAGTTCGTGCCCCGTCTGGCATGAATCTGGCACGACAGCAGCCCAGGAGGCGATCCGCCCGTCATTATGCCGAGAATGGAATATCTATGTCCGGCACACAGCCAGACGACTCTTCAAGCGGTAGGAGGCTTCAAGAATTCGACTCTTCTAGAAAACGGTTCGAGATTTCCGCCATGTCCGCGATGACATCATTAACATTCGCACCGATCGACTTATTCAGCCTGGAGCCGACGAAGAAGCAAAAGGTTGCAATTACTGCACAGGCAATCGCGGCGATCACCATCATTGGGGATACATACGAGTAATGTTCCTGCAGGGGCGCCGGGAATTGCGCATATGCGGCGTTCCATGGAATAAGGGCTAGTCCCGCACTCGCTCCGATACCGATCGCAGTCCAAGCAACACCAGGTAGGTAAGACTCGCGTTCCGTCAGTCGTCCGACCTGCCGCTTGATCCGATCCCAGTCGGAGCACCTGATAGGCATGTACTGATCGGTGTCCTTCGCTGTAAGCAGCTCTACACCTGGGG
>JBKOWZ010000068.1:0-6682 GCA_046724665.1 Actinomycetota bacterium | reverse complement strand
GCCTCGCCGAGCGTGCGGCGCTGCGGCGGGGTGTCGGAGGTGACGATCGCGCAGCCCGCGGCCGCGCCCTGGAAGACCTTGTTCGGCACCACGCGCAGCGCCTTCGGGCCGGTGCCGAAGATGCCGAGGCACACGTCGTGCCGCGCGACCAGCGCGGGCAGTTCGTCCGGGGCGACCCAGTCCAGCCAGCGCACCGCGGCGTTGGCGGCGGCCGCCTGCCGCGTCTGCGCGCCGTCCTGGCCCTTGCCGACCATGGTCACCTCGACCGGCGTCTTCGGTGATTCAGCCAGCCGGGCCAGGGCCTGTCCGATGACCGGCGCTCCCTGCAACGGCGTGTAGAGCCCGAAGAACAGCACCCGCAGCGGGCGCTGCGAATCAGTGTCCTCAGTGTCCTCGTCCGAGTCCGTATCCGAACCCGGATGCTCGTCGTCCTCGCCGCCGGACGGCGCGAGTGCGGCGTCGAACCAGGGACTCGGCGCGCCGACCGGCACCACCACGGCGCGGTCTCGGTACTCCGCCGGCAGGGCGCTGAGATGCTCGTCGGTGTCCACGGCGACCAGATCGGCCGACCGCAGCGCCCCCGAGTCGATCGCGCGCATCAGCACCTGCCGGAATCCGCCGGACAGCTGCCGGTCGCGGGCCGTGTCGCTGGCGCCGATCAGGTGGTCGAGGACGATCGGCGTGCGCCGGAACAGCAGGCGCGCCAGCCGCACGTCGAAATGGCCCAGATAACCCACCAGCACGACATCGGGCCGCGGCTGGCGGCGTGCGGTGCGGGCGAGCCGCAGCCAGCGCCGGGCCAGCGTGCCCACCAGCACCGGGACCCGCCACGGCTGCGCGAGGATGGCGACGCGGGCGGCCGTGTCGAGGCCCAGCGGAGCGTTGCACTCCTGCACCTCGTGGCCGTGGGCGCGCAAACCGTCGGCGATGATTCCGACCCGGGGGTGCGCCTTGACGTCGTAGGTGCCGAAGACCGTCACTCGCATGGGAACAGACAATACTGTGACTCCAGCCGTGCCCGTTAAGCTCGCCCTGTGAGAGACCGGACGACCATCGAGCGCCAGGCGGCTGACGGCGGCATTCTGAACGAGACGCCGGACGGGCCGCGCCCGGCCGTCCCCCCGGCTGCCGGCGGCCGCAGGAGGCTCGCGTCGCGCGTCGGGGCGCTGCTCGGCAGCACGGCGGTGCGTGTCGCGTTCGTGCTGGTCGCGGTGGCGCTCGGCGGCTACGCGGTCGCCGACCAGTGGTCGCAGGTGCGCTCGGGTTTCGCGGACTTCGGCGTGGGCGCCACCGCCGCGTCGTTTGCGCTGGTGCTGCTCTCGCTGCTGGCCACGATGCAGGTGTGGCGCTCGCTGCTGAGCGCCGCGGGGTCGCGGGTGCCGGTGGCCGCGGCGGCGCGCATCTTCTTCGTCGGGCAGATCGGCAAGTATCTGCCGGGCGCGGTCTGGCCGGTGCTGGCGCAGATGGAACTCGGCCAGGCGCAGCGCGTCCCGCGCCACCGCTCGGCCACCGTCGCGGTGATCACCATGCTGGTCTCGCTCGCCGCCGGGCTGCTGACCGCGGCCGTGGCCACCGTGGCCGGCCTGACCGGCTCGGCCACCGGCGGATACGGCTGGGCCTTCCTCGCGGTGCCGGTGCTGCTGGTCGGCCTGCATCCGCGCGTGCTCAACCCGGTGATCGACCGGCTGCTGCGGCTGGCCAGGCGGCCGGCGCAGGAGGTGCCGCTGACGCTGCGCGCGATCGTGGCGGCGACGCTGTGGGCGGTGCTGTACTGGCTGCTCAGCGGCACGGCGCTCTGGCTGCTCGCGACCCGGCTCGGCGCCTCGGACGGCCGCGCCTTCCTGCTGGCGACCGGCGGTTTCGCGTTCGCCTGGTGCGCCGGCTTCCTGGTGATACTGGCCCCGGCGGGCGCCGGCGTGCGCGAAGTCGTCCTGGTCGCGTCGCTCTCACCGGTGCTCAGCTTCGGCAAGGCCACCGCGGTCGCGCTCGCCTCCCGGCTGCTGACCACCGTCGGCGACCTGCTCTGCGCCGGCCTGGCCGCCTGGATCGGCCGCCCGGCGGCCAAGCGGCCCCAGGAACCCTGACCTCTGAGCCCGGGCCGAGCGCACCGGGCCGGCACGTCGCCGCTTGGGGGAGATCAGCTTGCGAATAGACGTCCATCAGCACCTTTGGACGGCGCGTTTCGTCGAGGCGCTGCGCGAGCGCACGGCGCCGCCGCTGCTCGACGGCTGGACGCTGATCCTCGACGGCGAGCCGGATTACCCGGTCGATCCGCGCGACCACGACGTGCCGCACCGGCTCCAGCTCAACCGCCTCGACCGGCTCGACCGCGCGCTGGTCTCGCTCTCCAGCCCGCTCGGCATCGAGCTGCTGCCCGCCGCCGAGGCCGCGCCGCTGCTGGAGGCGTACCACCTCGGCGTGCTCGCGCTGCCCGAGGGCTTCGGCGCGTGGGCCGCCGCCTGCGTCACCGAACCGGATCCCGCGGCGCTCGGCGCCTGGCTCGACGCCGGCTGCGTCGGCCTGCAACTGCCCGCCACGGCGCTCGCGGACCGCGCGGGTTTCGCGCGCTGCGAGCCGCTGCTGCGGGTGCTCGAGCAGCGCGGCAAGCCGCTGTTCGTGCACCCCGGCCACGCAACGTCGCGCGATACGCCCGCGTGGTGGGCCGCGAACGTGGACTACGTACAGCAGATGCACACGGCGTACCACGCCTTCGCCGCGTTCGGGCGCGTGGCGCATCCGGAGCTCAAGGTGTGCTTCGCCATGCTGTGCGGCCTCGCCCCGCTGCACCGTGAGCGTGCCGCGGCGCGTGGCGGCCCGAATCTGGCAGCGGATCCGGCCCTCTGGTTCGAAACCTCGTCCTACGGCATGGCCGCCGTCGCGGCGGTCGGCGCGGCGCTCGATGTGGCCAGGGCCGGCGCGGGTGCCGCCGGTGGCGGAGAACCGCCACGCGGCGGCCGGATCGTGCTGGGCTCGGACCGGCCGTACGCGGCCCCGGTCGCGCTCGAGGACGAGGCGGGCGCGTGGTTCGCGACCGCCGAACTGTTCGGCACGCAGTTCGAAACCCCGGCGCCGAAGCTGTAGCGCTAGCGAACTATTTGCGGCCAGATGCCCCAATGCCGAGGCGCTAGTTGTGGATGGTGAGGCAGGCGGTCTGGTTCAGCGTGGTGTCGGTGAAGCAGAAGTTGTCCCCGTTGGCCAGCCACACCCCGCCGCCGGACGCCCAGCTGACGGTCAGCTTGTGATTGGTCGGGTGGCCGTAGATGTTGATCTTGCCGGACGTGTCCCACAGCCTGCCCCAGTCGGAGTCGGGGCCGTCCGTCTCGCCGGTGGCCGACTGCACGTTGAGGCCGCTGCCGACGACCGTGATGCAGACGTGCGCGCCGCTCCAGTAGTCGTAGGTGTGGCAGCCGGTGCCGGTCAGCGGCCGGATCAGATTGGGCTTCACCGCCGCCTGCCTCACCGCCGCGGTACCGGCCGCCGCGCCGACCGCCTCCGCCATCGTGTTCGTACTCGTAAACGCCGTACCTGACGCCGGTTCCGATCCCGATTCCGTACTGGCGCGGGCCGCTCCTGCCTGCCCGATCAGCGCGAGGAACACCGCCGCTCCCGTGACGAGAACCGGCGCCCACCCGCCGAGCCGCTGCCGCCGCACACCTCCACCGCGAATTGCGCTGCGCATGACGCGTCCCTTCGCGACCTTGTGTAAAGCCCTGCCGTCCACCGGGGCCGGTGGACGGCAGGCTCTCTTCGAACAAGGGTACGTGGACTGCTTTGCGCAGGCCAGGCGCGCGATCACGATCGGCCGGTTCCCGCCAGCCGGCCCGCCGCGACGATCCGCGATCTTAGATAAACGGCAGTGGAATCACCGGTTATCGGCGGGAGCCGCAGCCGCCACTGCTACGGCACTAGAGCAGGCCCTGGGCGGTCAGCCACTCCTTGGCCACCGTCGCCGGGTCCTGCTTCTGCGTCTGCACCTTGACGTCCAGCGCGAGCAGGGTCGCGCTGTCCAGCTTGGCGCTCACCGCGTTGAGCGCCGCGACGCCGGCCGAGTTCAGCGCGGTCTTGTTCACCAGCGGCACCACGTTCTGCAAGCCGAAGATGTTCTTCGGGTCGGAGAGCGTGACCAGGCCGTTCTGACTGATCGTCGGGTCGGTGGTGAACAGGTCGCCCGCGTCCACCGCGTTCTGCGCCAGCGCGGTCTCGGTCAGCGTGCCGCCGGCGTCCAGCGACTTGAAGGTGATCTGCGAGGCCTTGAGCCCGTAGGCCTGCTCCAGGCCGAGGATGCCCTGGTAGCGGGTCTGGAACTCGGCCGCCGCGCCGATCGAGACCGGGCCGCCGTTCAGCGCCGTGACGAAGTCGGCGATCGAACTGCCCGCCTTCATGTTGTACTTCGCCGCGGCGTTCTTGCTCAGCGTCAGGGTGTCGTTGTCCTGCGCCTGGGCCGGCTGGAGGATCTGGAGGTTCGGCGCGAGCGCCTTGCTGATCGCCCCGTCCACCTGTTCCGTCGAGGTCTGCGGAGTAGTGGTCTTGGTCAGGCTGTCCAGGTAGGACAGCAGCGCGCCGTTGTACTCCGGCTTGAGCGTGATCGCGCCGCTCTTGAGCAGGCCGTAGGTCACCTCGCGGCTGGCGATGTTCAGCTTGTAGCTGACCGTGTAGCCCTTGGCGGCCAGCACCTGGCCGTAGATGTCGGCGAGCAGCACGCTCTCCGCGAAGTTGTCCGAGCCGACCACGATCGAGCCGCTGGCCTTGTCCCCGCCGCCGCCGGTCAGCGGGTTCGAGGAGTTGCTGCTGCTACTGCTGCATGCGGCGAGGAAGGTGCCGGCCAGAACTGCAACGGAGGCGACGGCGGCGATCCGCTTGGTGACCCTCGAATTCACAATGGCTCCTTAAGTCGGGTGATCCGCGCGTCGGCCCCGTGCTCGACGCGGAAAGCGAGAAATGCGCCCGCGCGCAATCCAATCGATCGGATCTACGGGCAGTCAACCTGTGTCCGATCACCGATAGGTATCGCTTGCGTGCACTTCCGTCGCCGCCCGGCGGCCGTCAACCGCCATCTCACGCCCGCTGAACGCGTTGAACCAACCGCCGCGTGATCGGATGGCGACAAACCGGCATGGGATTCGATACTGTGCTGCCCGGTTCGGATCTGAAGTCTGATCATCTGCGTCGCGGCCGTCCGACTGCACCCGGACGGCTTACCCGGCGCCCGGGGAGGCAGGCACTGTGGCTGTGCGCAGCGGGCAGGACCAGGGACGTCCGTCGCACGGTCGCAGACCCGACCGGCGTCTCGACCGGATCCCGTTCCGCCGCAAACTCGACGCCCTGGTCGCCCTGCCCGCCGTGGGCATCATCGCGCTGCTCACCCCGCTGGTCTCGCAGGAGGTCCACTCGGCCCGCACCTGGCAGAGCGCCGCCTCGTTCATGAACGCCACCGAGCAGGTCAGCACACTGATCAACTACCTCGGCGTCGAGCAGGAGGACGCGCTCGGGGTGATCAGCAGCATCCAGCTGGTCGATCTGGCCGCCTTCGACCGCGCGGCGGCCGCGACCGACCGGCAGAAGGCCGTGGTGCTGGACGCCTACAACGACGACCCGCCCGCCCCCATGCGCGCCGCGCTCGCCGAGGTGGACGCCCTCAGCCAGCCGCGCAGCGCCGTGCACAGCGGATCGATCAACGGCACCATCCTGCTTCAGTCCTACACCAGCGCGATGCAGGATCTCAACTCGGCGATGGGCCTGGCCGAACAGGCGGCCAGCCCCGTCGCGTCCGCCGTGCCGGCCGCGGAGCTCAACATCCTGTTCCAGGCCGACCTGGCCGCCAACGAGCGCGAGGCGGCGCTCACCGAGATCGCGGACAGCCCCGGCGAGGCGCCGGTCCAGTACCCGCTGGCGCTCCAGTACGAGGGGGTGGCCATCGCGGAGTCCGCGTGGCTGCGCCAGTTCATCCCGCCCGCCGACTTCGCCCAGTTCGACGCCATCCGCAACAATCCGCAGCAGGGCACCATCGACCAGTTCGAGACCGCCGCCACCAGCGCGTTCATCTCCGGGGACAAGGCGCAGCTGGCCGACCTGGTCGGCTACTCCCGGCAGATCAGCGACGCGGCGCTGGCGCAGGCGCAGGCGCGGTCGAACATGGAGGCCAACATCACCCAGGGCGTGGTGGCGCGGGCCGCGCACAGCGCCTCGGTGGCCGCCTGGACGGCCGTGGTGCTGGTGCTGATCGCCGTGTTCCTGCTGCTCGGCCTGGTGCTGCTGAGCGTGATGATCCGGCACTCGATCGCCCGCCCGGTGCTGCGGCTGACCCGCGCGGCCACGCGTATCGCCACCGTCGCCGAACAGGACATGCAGCGGGTCGCCGACGACGACCCGGGGCACGAGGGCGCCGCGCCGGAGCTTGAGCACGTCGCGGTCTCCACCCGCGACGAGATCGGCGACCTGGCCGAGTCCTTCAACCGGCTGCAAGAGACCGCGGTGCGGGTGCTGGAGCGGCAGGTGCTCATCCGGCGCAACACCGCCGAGATGTTCGGCAACGTGGGTCGGCGCATCTACAACCTGACCGGCCGCCAGCTCGCCCTGATCGACGCGATGGAGCGCAGCGAGACCGACCCGGTGCTGCTCGAGCGGCTCTACCGGATCGACCACCTCGCGGTGCGCCTCCAGCGCGGTGCGGACAGCCTGGTGC
>JBKOWZ010000073.1:0-15832 GCA_046724665.1 Actinomycetota bacterium | reverse complement strand
GTGACGCAGAACCCCGACGGCACGGTCTCCGTCGCCGTACACGAGCAGTCGGCGATCGCCGCCGCGAACGCGAAGCTCAAGCAGCTGGGCGACCGGGTGGTCGTGGTCCCGGTGCGGCCCGGCTGCGTCAGCCTCGACTCGATCGCGGCGAAGGGCGCCGCGCACGAGGAGACCACCATCGGGATCGACGTACGGGACGGGGCGATCACCGTCCAGGCCAAGGGCATCCCCGCGGGCGAGACCATGGTGATCGGCTTCGACGGCTCGCACAACGGCGGGCTCGTCGGCGCGGCGCCGGTCAAGGGCAAGGTGCCCGACTGCGTCAGCCTGCCGGCCCCGGGCGCGCTCCCGCAGGGCGCCGTGGTCGACCAGTCCGGGCCTGGCAGCGATCAGGGTGCCACCACGTCGGTGCACTGATCCGCCCGCAGCACTGGGAACGTTAGGCCCGGCCCCGCGCGGTCACTGGAGGATTGCCGCGCGGGGCCGGGCCGGCGCGCATCCGGCGGGCCGTGGGGGGACACGGCCGGGCCGGGCATCGTCATGCGCCACACCCGGGGTCGCGTGCGCAGCCCGGATCCCCTACCGGCGGCGTAGCTGCCCGCGCGCCCTGCGGCGTGGTCGGCGTATCAACGTTCTACAACTGGCCGGAGGTGGGAGCTCGGCGCCCAGCGGCGGGCCCCGGACACGCCCGCCGTCGCGGGGCGTGTCCGGGGCCTGATGGCGCCTGTGGATGCGGGTTATGCGGTGCGGGCGAGGGTGGTGGGGGTGTCGTCTTCATCGTCGTCTTCGAGGGCGAGGCGGTACGCGATCTTGTCGGCGGCGCCGTGGCGTCCGTCGTGCAGCCGGGTGGGGGGCGGGTCGGCGCTGGTGGTCGGGCGTTTTAATTCGTCGGTTTCCGGGCCCGGCTCGGCGGCGCGGGCGGATGCGAGAGTTCTGAGCCCGCTTCGAATCCAAAGCAAGTAGGATCGTGGGGTGAATGACCCGACACCCGGCCTGAACTCGGAGCAACTCGGTGCCTACTTCGCCTTGATGGAAGTCAGCAGCCTTCTCCAATACGCCGTGGACGAGCACCTGCGCGCCGAGGGTGACCTCAGCTACGTGCAGTTCCAGATCTTGGCCCGCCTGGTGGACGCGCCCGAGGGCCGACTGCGGATGACCGATCTGGCCGACGGCGTCGTCTACAGCCGCAGCGGACTCACCTATCAGGCGGGGCTGTTGGACAAGCGCGGCCTGATCACCCGGTCGCCTTCGCCGGATGACGAGCGCAGTGTCATCGTGACTGTCACCGGTGCCGGCCGGAACCTGATCGCCCATATGCTTCCCGGGCATGTCGAGCGCGTCCGGCAGCTCCTGTTCGATCCCATGGCCGATGAGGACCTCACCGCCCTCAGCACCATCCTCGGCCGTGTCCGCGACCATATGCGCGCCACCCCTCCGCGGTCCGCCAAACCTCGCGCCGGACGCAACCGCACCGGCTGAAAAGCGGACGGAGCGATGGACCGAGCGCTGCTGGCGGAATTTCTCCGAGCCCGCCGCCAGGCGTTGCAGCCCGAGGACGTCGGGCTGCAACGCGGCTCCCGGCGTCGTGCCGGTGGGCTGCGCCGCGAGGAGGTCGCGGTGCTGGCCGGCATGTCGGCCGACTACTACAGCT
The DNA here is from genome assembly GCA_046724665.1 of Actinomycetota bacterium. Classification (GTDB taxonomy): domain Bacteria; phylum Actinomycetota; class Actinomycetes; order Streptomycetales; family Catenulisporaceae; genus Actinocrinis. The sequence goes on along the minus strand of JBKOWZ010000073.1, from coordinate 14,181 downwards.
GGATCGAGCAGCAGCGCGGTCCGATGCCGTCCGAGCAGATGCTTGCGGCCCTGGCGCGGGGCTGAATCTGAGCCCGAGCGAGCGCGAGCACCTGTTCGCTCTCGCCGGGCACGCGGCACCGCGGCGCGCTGCGCGACGAGCGCGTCAGTCCCGCCATGAGGCGCATCGTCGAGCGCATGGCGGACACGCCAGCGATGGTGTTCTCCCAGTTCGGGGAGACGTTGCTGCAAACCCGCAGGGCGGTTGCCCTGTTCGGCGATCACACCCGTTTCAGCGACATGTCCCGCTACCTGGTCAATCGCTGGTTCACCGACCCGGCGCAACGCGCCCTCCATCCCCCTGAGGATCACGCTCTGCGCGGCCGAGATGTACAGCTGGCGGCTCCTGGATTCCGACGAGAGCCAGGACTTGCTGGTCTTCATGGCTGAGCCCGGTTCCCCTCCCGAGGAGAAGCTTCAGCGCCTGATGACCCTGGACAGCAGCGGCGACGAGGCGATGATCTGAGCGTCCGGGCCGACCAGCCCAGCGGTTCCCGGCTCATAGAGCGAGGAGAAGTTCCGCCTGCTGCCTGCCGCGGGCAGCCAGGTCCCAGCAGCTGATGGCATCGCGCGCAGGCAGTTTGCTTCGAATTCAAAGCGTGCTATGGTCAAGAAGTGCTTCGAAAGCGAAGCACTTCGATGAGGGAGAGACGAGGGCCTGTGATGAAGGCAGTGCGTTTCCACGCGTACGGCGACCCGAGTGTCCTGCGCTACGAGGACGTCGAGCAGCCGGTTCCCGGCACCGGGCAGGTGTTGATCCGAGTCGCCGCGACGTCGTTCAACGCAGTCGACGGCAACATCCGCGCGGGTTTCATGCAGGAGCCGATCCCGGTGACGCTGCCGCACACGCCGGGCATCGACGTGTCCGGCACGGTCGCCGAGCTGGGTGCGGGCGTCGAGGGTTTCGAGGTCGGCGACCAGGTCGTCGGGTTCCTGCCGATGGTGGCCGACGGCGCGGCCGCACAGTACGTCGTGGCTCCGGTCGAGATCCTCACGCCGGCGCCCACGAGCGTCCCCTTGGCCGATGCCGCGGCGCTGCCGCTCGTAGGGCTCACCGCGTGGCAGGCACTGTTCGACCACGCGAGGCTTACGGCGGGCCGACGCGTGCTGATCAACGGCGCGGGCGGGGCGGTCGGCGGCTACGCCGTGCAACTGGCCAAGAACGCCGGCGCGTACGTGATCGCCACGGCGAGCCCGCGCAGCGGCGACCGGGTCAAGGCAGCCGGCGCGGACGAGGTCGTCGATCACACCACCACCGAGGTGACCGCAGCCACGACCGCGGTCGATGTCGTGCTCAACCTCGCGCCGATCGAACCGGCGCAGCTGGCCGCACTGCTCGGCGCGATCCGCCCCGGCGGTGTCCTGGCCAACACCACGGTGTGGATGCCCGCGCCCAGCGATGAGGAGCGCGGAATACAGGGCATCGACGTGTTCGTCCGCAGCGACGCCGACCAGCTCGCGCGTCTGGTCGCGCTTGTCGACTCCGGTGAGCTGCGCATCGAGGTGGCCCAGCGAGTCCCGCTGGCCGACCTGCCGGCCCTGCACGCCGACGCCGCCGCGGGCAGACTGCCCGGCGGCAAGGTCGTCGTCGTCGCGCCCGCCGCCTGACCGCTGTTCGACTCCCGCCCCACCGATCTCCCAAGGAGACGACCACGATGATCCCCGATGACGATCCCTCCCGTTCGTTGACCGTGGCGAACCCCGACGATCCGAGCACGACGTATATCTCGCTGGTGGGCAACACCTACGCGATGCTGATCACCGGCGAGCAGACCAACGGCCGATACTGCCTGATCGACATGCGCGTGCCCGACGGCGGCGGTCCGCCGCCGCACCGGCACGACTTCGAGGAGATGTTCACGATTCTCGAGGGCGAGATCGAGTTCACCTTCCGCGGCGAGAAGCACACCGTAAGCGCCGGGTCCACGATCAACGTCCCGGCCAACGCGCCGCACAACTTCCGCAACGTCTCGGGTGCGCCGGCCCGCATGCTGTGCATGTGCACCCCCGCCGGCCAGGACGAGTACTTCATGCGTATCGGTGATGTCGTCGCGGGCAAGGACGCGCCGCCGCCGCAGCTGTCGCAGGACGAACTCGCGCAGCGCCGCCGCCTGGCAGCTGAGTTGGCCTCGACTTACCGAAGCGACATCCTGTAACTCAGCAGCGTTCAAGCCTCGACAGTCGCCGATCAACTTCAGGCCGGGCACCGGTCACGGCGTTTCCGCAGACCGCGGACCCAGGCTCGGTAGTTGGCGCCGTCGGTGACCAGCGTGTAGCCGTTTCGTGTGGCCCAGGCGTGGCCGGTGCGCATGGATCAGAGTAGTGCGGTTCGTATCGCGACCAAGTTGGGTATTCGAGTACTACTCTGGTTCTCATCAGCGGCGTGACGATCGGCGCGACGCCTTCCTGACTGGTTTGACCCACGGCACGCCGAACTTCTTGTCGTGCGGTCACCTTGGGTCAGGGCGGGGTGGGTGTCAAATGACTGTATTGCGAGCTCTGTGCTCGTCGAAGTGGCGGCTCATACGTTCGGGTAGCGGCGCGTCGTGAGCGATCCGCTACCCGACTTCGATCCCTTTCCGGGGGAGCCGTCGCTGCTGGGTCTGACATCCAAGAGGCGGCTGGCGCGGCTGCTCGTTCTCTTGCCGTTCTGCGTGCTGGCCACCCTCGTGCTCGTATTGTCAGTCGGCCAGCCTCCGCACGGAGACGCCGGTTGGCAGATCTGCTCGGATCTGCGCACTTACCTCAAGCTCGATCACTCGTCTACCGGGCGCTGCGCAGTACCACAGGACACGTACTTTCCGATCCTGCGAGACGTGCTCTCGCTGGTCGCGGCGGTCACGCTCGCCGTCACGCCGATCCTGATCCATCGTCAGTGGACCGGGTTCGCCACGATGGTCAGCCATATGTCCGGCCGAGGTTCCATGCGGTTGCGCGACGAGGAAGGTCTGCTTGCCTTCCGCCGGGAGGTAGAGGCCGCGAATCGGGACATCCGGCGGGTCGGGCGGATCGCGCCGTGGGTGATGCTCGCGATGGCGGTGGTCTTTCTGGTGCTGATGGCGCATCAGAGCCGCGACGGAGTGTTTTACGCGCTCGCGCCGAAGGACGGCGACTCGCATGCCTGGGCGCTGGCCGCCTACCGGTCCTGGTGGGCTTCCCCGCATGGCAACCCATACGGCGCCGCGGTGTACTTCGCGTTCGGCACCTGGGGCGTTTACGCGATCACCCAACAGAATCTGGTCGGTATCCGGATCATCTGGGCATTGTGGCAATCCCGTGCTGTGATGGATTTCGGCGCGGACCCGATCAACAAGGACGGATACTTCGGCTGGAAGCCGGTGCGCGAGATCGTAGCCGCTACCTACATCGAGGTCGGCATTCACGGCCTCGCACTGATCTGCGTCGCCGCCACGCTCCAGCCCGGTGTGCTGTTCGGCCCGCTGGCGGCGGCGTCGCTCCAGTGGGTTCTCACCCTGCCGCTCTATCTGGCATTCCCACCACTGTTCGCGCGTAGCAAGATCCTTCGCTACAAGGAGGCAGAGATCGAAAGCCTGGACGAACAAGCGGCTTCGATAGGCCCGGATCTGCCGCCTTACCAGCGGATCGCGATGCAGGACGCGCTCGCCGCGCGGATCGCCCTGGTGCGCAGAATTCCGACGCTCCCGTTCAAGTCCGCCAAGGACCTCGCCCTGTTCGCGGCTACCGCCGGCGCGAACGCGCTGGCAATCCTGCCCGCGCTGATCGCCCTGCTGGTGCCCCGGTGAGCCGGCGCTCGGTGAGTGCGCGCCACGAGGACGTCCTGGCCCGGACACTCGAGGGATTACTGCCCGGCTGGGGGCCGGTGGACTGGCGCGGCGAGGTCGCGGCGATCACCCCCGCACCGGATCCGCCGCTGGCGCGGATGCTCGCGGCCCTCGCGGACATCGAGGACATCTCCTTCTACATGCAGGTGATCATCCGCCGCAGCGGAGTCGCCCGACTGGCCCCGGTCCGCGAATTCAACGCGATCTGGCTGGCCGAGGAGTCCGAGCACGCTCGTGCACTGGCCGCCCTCGCGGCCAAGTACGGCGCGCCGGAAGGACGGCGCAGACGATCGCACGGGCGGCTCTACCGCGCGTCGCGGGCGCTCACCATGCTGTCCAAGACCTGGCTGGCACGGCTCTTCCCGCAGGCGATGCTCGCCGCCTACCTCACGATCGGTGGACTACAGGAATACGTGGCGTTGACCGCCTACACCGCGCTGGCGGACCGCGTCGCTGAGCCGGCCTCGGCCAACGTGCTGCGGCGGATCGCCCGTCAGGAGGCGCGGCACATGCGCTTTTACCGGCACGGCGCCGACGCGGTGCTGGCCGAGAGCGCGGTCGCGCGGCGCGTCGTGCGGTACCTGATAGAGAGCGACTGGAAGCCGCCGGGAGTCCGCCTGTTCGGCGCCGCGGGGTGGGCGGATGTCTTCCAGCCGCTGCTGGCCGATCGTGCGCTGGTCGACCGGTTGTTGCGGATGGACCGACTCGTCGCGGCCCTGCCTGGGCTGTCCGGCCTGAACGTGATGGAACGCTTCCTGGCTTCGACGATTGAGGGGACGAATGAGCGACGGCGCGGGGTTCGGCCACGGCGCGAGAGTGCACCACTTCGAACACGACGGCCTGATGTTCCGGGCCTTCGACAGCGATCTGTCGAACCACAAGAGCCAGAAGGCTGACGACCGGCCCGTCTTCCTGCTGCTGCACGGTTTCCCACAGGACGCCAGCGTCTGGGACGAGGTGGCCCCGGAGCTGGTCCGCGCCGGTTATCGGGTGCTCGCGCTGTTCCAGCGCGGCTATACGTCCGAGGCGACCACCGCTCGGATCTCCGGCTACACGGTGCGTCGACTGGTCGCGGACGCCATCGCACTCCTGGACTCCCTGAGCGTCGAGCGGGCGCATGTGGTCGGGCACGACTGGGGCGGCGTTGTCGCGTGGGCATTGGCAGCGTACGAGCCAAGCCGGGTACGCACGTTGTCCGTCGTCTCCATGCCACATCCGCGGGCTCTCGCCCGCTCGGCGTTCTCGCCCGCGCAGCTACGACGCTCCTGGTACGTCTCCTTCTTTCAACTCCCGGTGCTGCCAGAGCTGATCTTCAACTATGGCCACGGCCGATTCGCCACCAGGGTGATCGCGCGTACAGGCCTGGACGAGGTGATAGCAGCGTCCTGCGTCCAACGGATGCTTGAGACGCCACGCGGCGTCTGGGCCGCCCTCGCCTGGTACCGCGCCGTGCCGCTCGGCCTGCTCTACCTGCTGCGTCGACGGCCGATCGACGTTCCGACGATGTTCATCTGGGGCCGGGCGAACGATGTGATCGTCGAGTCGACCGCACAACGCACCCGGCGTGAAGTGCGCGCGCCGTACGAGTTCGTGGCCTTGGACAACGTGGGCCATTGGGTGCCGACCGAGAGCCCGGCGCAACTTGCTTCCAACGTGCTGCGGCATGTTGCAAGAGGGCCTGACAAGTGAGGATTGGGATCAAGAGGGTCCTAGTACTCCAGTTGTATTACTTGTCCTGACCTGTGGTGTCGCTGGTAGTGGCATCGGCGGGCGATGTCTTGGTGGTGTCAGTGGTTCCCCTTTTGCCGCCGTCGTCACGGCGAGAGCGGCGAGGAACGCGTGGGCGAGCGTCGCGAGGGTGATGTAGCGGTACCAGCCCGGGTGGCTGCGCACCTCCGGTCCCGGTCCGGTCAGTCGACCTGTCCGAGGGCGAGCAGTTCGGATGGCGGCGTCTGTCGCGCAACTTTCACCGGCGGCGACTCGCTGCCTGCGCCGGCACGTAGGCTCGACGTCGTCCGCACCCCTGCCAGTCACTGCCAGCACGCGGCCGCCGGTCGTCACGGTGCGCTGTCGATTCCGTGTGCACGGCCGCTTGTCGCCCCGGGGGCGGGGTCAACAGTCTTACTCGCTTCGCGGACGCCTGGTGGGCAGGATGGGGCAGCTCTCGGCGCGATTCGCGCCTCGCCGCTCGCCCTCAGGTGTCGTCTGATCCCGCGTGTTCGAGCACGGCGCAGATGCGAACGCAGCTGCTATCCGCTGGGGGCGCAGGTGCATGGTGCTGATACCTCCGGCGCAAGACTGCCCTGGGGCGACTTCGAACAGGGAATTCACAAACCTTGACAGCATCCTGGCTGGCGGGTTTGCTTCACGCGAGCCCATGACATCCGCCGCAGGCGCGACCAGACTTCCGAGGTCGGCAGCGGTCCAGCTATAGCGCTGCTCACAGCCCAGGTGCAGCGCTCGTGCACGGGAAAACGATGGACGGCCTGGTGAGTAAGCCCTTGTATCCCCGATCGAGCCGAGCATGCGTCGACAGCCACTTTGGTAGATAAGTTCACTAAGTTGCCGCTACCCTCATCGACTCGTCTGGAAGAGGAGACAACGTGAAGAAACGCATCGCGCTCGCGACGGCCACAGTGGTCGGCCTGGTCGTGGCCGGTGGCACTGCGGTCGCGACCGGGACCGCTTCGGCGGCGGGCAACGGATGCTCGGTCAGCTACACGGTCGTGAGCCAGTGGCCGGGCGGGTTCCAGGGCGGCGTGACGCTGACCAACCTGGGCAGCCCGCTGACCTTCTGGACGCTGGCGTTCGACTTCCCCGACGCCAACCAGAAGGTCACGCAGGGCTGGAGCGCCACCTGGAGTCAGTCCGGCGCACACGTGACCGCAGCCAACCTGAGCTGGAACGCCAACGTGGCCACCAATAGCTCGGTGTCGATCGGCTTCGTCGGGGCATGGAGCGGCGCGAACCCCACTCCCGCCTCGTTCAGCGTCAACGGCGTCGCGTGCACCGGCAGCGTGTCGACGGGAACCCCGAGCCCGACAGTCAGCGCCTCGGCGAGCGCGAGCCCGTCGGCCAGCGCGAGCGCGTCGGCCAGCCCCAGCCCGTCGGCCTCCTCCTCCGGCGGAGGCGGCGGACCGGCTCCGGCACTGCACGTGGCCGGCAACCACCTGGCCACCGCGGCGGGCACGACGTACCGGCTGCTCGGCGTCAACCGCTCCAGCGGCGAGTTCGCCTGCGTGCAGGGCAAGGGGATGTGGGACAGCGGCCCGGTGGATCAGGCCTCGGTCGACGCGATGAAGGCATGGAACATCCACGCGCTGCGCATCCCGCTCAACGAGGAATGCTGGCTGGGTCTGAACGGCACCCCGAGCGGCGCGGTATACCAGCAGGCCGTCAAGGACTACGTGAACCTGCTGGTGTCCAACGGCATCAACCCGATCCTCGACCTGCACTGGACCTACGGCGCGTACACCGGGCCGGGAACCGCCTGCTCGGACGTGCACGCGACCTGCCAGAAGCCGATGCCCGACGCGCAGTACACGCCGACGTTCTGGTCTCAGGTGGCCACCGCCTTCAAGGGCAACAACGCAGTGGTCTTCGACCTGTTCAACGAGCCGTACCCCGACGCGCCGGCCAGCTACGTGCCCGACGTCTCGTGGAGTTGCTGGCGCGACGGAGGCACCTGCACCGGCATCAGCTACCAGGTCGCCGGTATGCAGAGCCTCATCAACGCGGTGCGCTCGACCGGCGCCACCAACGTGGTCATGGCCGGCGGCATCCAATGGTCGAACGACATGAGCCACTGGTTGCAGTACAAGCCGACCGACCCGACCGGGAACCTGGTCGCGTCGTGGCACTCCTACAACTTCAACGGCTGCTCGAACACCAACTGCTGGGACACCCAGGTGGCGGCGGTGGCCGCCCAGGTGCCCATCGACACCGGGGAGATCGGCCAGAACTCCTGCGCCCACGACTACGTGGACACGGTGATGTCGTGGGCCGACAGCCACGGCGTCGGATACCAGGCGTGGACCTGGGATCCGTGGGGCTGCTCCGGTGGCAGTGTCCTGATCCAGGACTGGAGCGGCACGCCGACCGTCACCTACGGACAGGGCGTCCGGGCCCACCTGCTCACCCAGACCCCTTAAGCCGCCCAAACGATGCGTCCCGCCGTAGTGCGGTGGGACGCATCGGTGCGCGCTGACACGCTATCCGCGGGCGAGCCGCTCAGTCCGGCTGGGGCAGGTCGAGCATGGCAAGTCCGCTTTGCAGGACGAGCACGGCTCCGCCGATCGCCGCGGCGTCCGAGCCGCTGACCGACTGCACCACCCGCACCGGGTGCGCCCGCCTGGCGAAGCTGCGCCGCTGGACTTCGTGCTCGATCAGCGTCCGGTAGATCGGGCCGGCCGCGGCGAAACTGGGCCCGGCCAGCACGATCAGGTCGAGATCGAACAGAGTCGCCATCGTCACCGCGCCGACGCTCAGATAGCGGGCGGAACGCTCGATCAGCTCGCGCGCCGGCGCGTCACCCGCGTCTGCGGCGGCGGCGATGCGGGCGAAGTCGGTGAGGGCGTCGATCCCGAGCGGATCGAGCCCGAGGCGCCGGCCGAGCCCTTCGGTCGCGAACGCCTGTCTGATGACCGCGGTCGGTCCCGCATAGTTCTCCAGGCAGCCGCGGTTGCCGCAGTCGCACTCCTCGCCCTGCGGATCGACGCTGATGTGGCCGACCTCGACGCTGTTCGACGAGCTGCCACGGAAGACCTCTCCGGCGCTGACGACCGCCGCGCCGATGCCGCTGGCCATGTAAATGCAGCCGAAGGTGCTGTGCTGGTCCACCGCCCCGAGCCAGAACTCGCCGATCGCGGCCGCGGCGGCGTCGTTGTCGAGCAGCACGGGCAGATCGAGCAGTTCGGACAGTTTCGGGGCGATCGGGTAACCGAGCCACACCGCGGTGGGCTGGTGGGTCAGCAGCACGCCCGCCCGCCGGTCCTGCGGGCCGTAGCTGACCAACCCGACCCCCAGCACCTTGCCGCGGTCGACACGGGTCGTGTCCAGCAGCGCCTCCACGCGCGAGGCGACCAGCGGCAGCGCCTGGTCGGGCGGCAGCAGTTCGGTGCCGTGGAACGAGGTTCGCGCCACCGGCCGACCGGCCAGGTCGGCGATGACCACGACGCAGATGTTGCGTTCGAACAGAACCCCGACGCTGTAGCGGGCCTCGGGGTTCAGCTGGAGGAGGGTGGGCGGTTTGCCGCCGGTGGACGCGCCGCGCCCGATCTCCACGACCAGGCCGTGGTCCATCAACTCGCGCACGACCTGGGTGATGGTGGGCGCGGTCAGCCCGGAGTTCGCGGCCAACTCCACACGGCTCACCGTGCGCGCGGCGCGGATGAGATTCAGCACGACGCCGCGGGTTTTCGACCTGCTGGCAGCGACCGGGCCGGTCGTCATGCAGCCCCTCCCTCAGCAGCCGATCGACCGCGCGACCCACGACGGACGGGAACTTATGTAAATCTATCTTATTAAGAGTTCGCTCGGGCACGATCCGACTACTTCTTCATACGCTGCGCCGGCCTGGACACGGCAGTGTCCTCATTCATGTCTGCATGCCACCCGAGCCGTCGGGACCGGTGGTACGTGCCGGGCCGCGGCTGGGCTGTATCACGCGCGGCGGCTGTGGGCCTCTCCTCCATGGACGAGTTTGGCGGCCCGGTAGCCGAGGAGCGTGCAGCTGTGGATGGGAATGACGAAGTCGTGCTGCTGGTCGGCAGCGGGTGGCGCCCCTATCGCGAGTACCTGTTGCGGGGGCTCGCCCGGCGCTCGCCGCTGTGGTTGCTGGACGGGCAGCCGGCGACGTGGCAGGCGCCGTACATCGTGGGCAGCAGCGTGGTGGGGCTGCTCGACGCGGAGCGGGCGGTGCCCGATCAGCAGGGGCTGATCGACGCGGCGCTCGCGGTGGCTGCTTCGCGGCCGGTGGCGGGCGTGCTGACGTATGACGAGCTGTCGGTGATGGCGACCGCGCATGTCGCCGAACGGCTAGGGGTGCGCGGGCTGACGGTGGAGGGCGCGTCGAACTGCCGCGACAAGTCGCGCACGCGGGAGGCGTTGACGGCGGCGGGAGTGCCGCAGCCACGCTTCGCGGTCGTGCACTCGTTCACGGAGGCTGCCGCGGCGGCGGCGCGGATCGGGTATCCGGTCGTGGTCAAGCCGCGCGGCATGGGTGCGAGCGTCGGGGTGGTGCAGGCCGCACATGCCGCGAAACTGGTCGCCGCGTTCGGGGTGGCCGAGCGGGTGCGGCACAGCGGGCCGCCCGCGTTCGAGGAGGGCGTGCTGATCGAGGAGCTGATCGACGGGCCCGAGATCAGCGTGGACGGGGCGTTGCACGGCGGCGAGTACGTCCCGTTCTGCCTGGCCCGCAAGCAGCTCGGGCCGCCGCCGTGCTTCGAGGAGATCGGGCACGTCGTGGACGCCGCGGACCCGCTGCTGACCGATCCGGAGCTGTTGGCGGTGCTCGCCACGGCGCACAAGGCGCTCGGACTGCCGGACGGCGTGACACACACCGAACTGCGGCTGACGCGGCGCGGTCCGGTGATCATCGAGGTGAACGCGCGGCTCGGCGGGGACCTGATTCCGTATCTGGGCCTGCTCGCCACCGGTGTCGATCCGGGGCGGGTCGCGGCTCAGGTCGCGGTCGGCGACCGGCCGAGCGTCGAACAGACGGTGCGCGGCTGCGCCGGCATCAGATTCCTTTACCCGCCGCAGGACTGCCGCGTCGTCTCCGTGTCAGTGCCCTCACCCGGCGACGTCCCGGGACTGGTCGAAGCGCGGGCCATCGCCGAGCCGGGCGCCGTGGTCCGGCTGCCGCCCAATGCCCACCTCGGCCGGTACGCGTACGTGCTGGCCACCGCCGCCACGCCGGAGAGGTGCGCGGCGGCGCTGGACGCCGCGGCCGCGCTCGCCCAGCTGGAATACCAGCCGCTCGGCGCGGACGAACTGGTCGGCAAGCGGCCGTGGTGAACGGCGGCGGTGTCAGTGATCCACGTTCGAAGAGCCCAGTGATTTGAGTCCGAACCGCCCTTCCCGACCCCCAAGGGAGTCCAGATGACGCATCAGGACGTCGAGCTGCTCGCCATCGGCGCCGGCCCCTCGAATCTCGCCCTCGCCGTGGCGCTGGAGGAGCTCGCGCCGGACGACCTGTCCCGCAACAGCCTGCTGATCGAGCGCTCCGACGCGGTGGCGTGGCAGCAGGGACTGCTGCTGCCCTGGGTGACCAGCCAGATCTCCTTCCTCAAGGATCTGGTGACGCTGCGCAACCCGGCCAGCCAGTACTCCTTCGTCAACTATCTGCACAGCATCGGCAGGCTCGACGAGTTCATCAATCTGGGCGGTCTTTGGCCTTACCGCACTGAAATATCGTCCTACCTGAACTGGGTGGCGAACTCGCTGAGCAAGGTCAGGCTGGAACTGGGCCGCGAGTGCGCGGCGATCCAGCCGCGTCGAAAGGCGGACGGCTCCCTGGCCGGCTGGACCACCCGGCTCGCGGACGGCTCGACGATCTCCAGCCGCTACCTGGTGGTCGCCGGCGGTCGGGAGGCGCACATCCCCGCGCCGCTGGCCGGTCTGCCCGCGGACCGCGTCGTGCACAGCACCCGGTACTCGCATCGGCTGGCGACGCTCGACCGGGACCTGCCGTACCGCGTCGCGGTGATCGGCGGGGCGCAGAGTGCCGCGGAGATGTTCCGCGCGTTGCAGGACGACCTGCCCAACGCCGAGGTCGCGTGGGTGATGCGCTCCCTCGGTCCCGGCGTGTTGCAGTCCAGCAAGTTCACCAACGAGATGTACTACCCGTCGTTCGTGGACAAGGTCTACAACGCGTCACCCGAGGGCCGCGAGGCGATCCGGCGCGAGATGCACCGCACGAACTATTCGGGCGTGGAGCCCGAACTGCTGGACGCCCTGTACGCCGAGCGGTATGTCGATCGGCTCACCAACCGCAGCCGCACCAGCCTGGTCACCATGGTGGACATCGTGGGCGGCGAGGTGGCGCGTGGCGGGGACGGGGTCGTGCTGCACCTGTCCGACCGGACCACTGGAGAAGTGGATCGCAGGCCCTTCGACCTCGTCTTCCTCGGCACCGGCTTCGAGCGCGCCATGCCGGGCCTGATCCGGCGGCTCGGCGACGAGCTCGGGCTGGACGAGATCGCGGTCAACCGCGCGTACCGGCTGGAACTCGGCGAGCCGGCCGCGTCCGCAGCCGGGGCCGCCTGCTACCTGCAGGGCGTCAACGAGGCCACGCACGGCGTCGGCGACTCGCTGTTCAGCGTGCTGGCCGTTCGCGCGGCGGACACGGTGCGCGACATCCTTGCGGACCGCGGCAGGCTCGGGCCGACGCCCAGCGGCTTCGGCGAGCAGGGCGGGCAGGACGCGGTGCACGGACGGGAGCCGGCCGGCGTCGGAGCGCGCAGTTGAGCTGACGCGGCGCGGCGGGCCGGGACCGGATCAGGGGCAGACCTGGTGCGGTCCCGGCCCGCCTTTCGCCATCGGTCGCAGCCGGCACCGATGGCAGGACACGGCAGACAGAGAAGGAGAGTGCTGTGATCAACTACGACGGACGGTTGTTCCGGCCGGTCACCGAGTCGGCCGCGCCGACTCCGGTGGCCCGCTACCACCAGGAGCAGGACCTGCTCTGGGGCGAGTTCTCGGGCGGCGAGGTGCGCCGCGGCACGCTCACCGGGACCTGCGACGCGGACGGTGTGCTGCGATTCGCGTACTGCATGGTGGCGGACGACGGCGAGGTGGTCACCGGGTTGTGCCGCAGCGTGCCGGAAGTCCTGCCGGACGGCCGGATCCGGCTCACCGAATACTGGGAGCGGTTCGGGCCGGGGGCGTCCAGCGGCGTGTCGGCTCTGGAGGAACTGAAGATCGTGGTGCCGGCGCGGCGGCTCTGAGGGCACGGCGCGAAGCCGGTCGGGCGGATCACCAGAATCGGTGGTCCGCCCGACCGGCTTTGTAAGGGAGCTGTTCGGGTCAGCCGGCGGCGTCGGGCTCGGCGGTGAGCGCCGGGGCGGGGGTGTCCGGGGACGGCGAGCCGGGCGGGCGGCGCAGGCCGATCTGGCCGATGAAGGCCCCGGCGATGGCGAGCAGCGCGGCGAACAGGAACACCTGGTCGCCGACGCGCTCGAAGAGCAGGATGCCGACGACCGGGCCGATGGTGCTGCCGAGGCCGTACGTGCTCTGCATCATGCCGAAGTAGCGGCCGCGCAGGTGCGTCGGGGCGATCATGCCGGGATAGGCGTACAGGGTCGGTGCGCCGACGATCTCGGAGATCGAGAACATCAGCGTGCCCAGCACGATGAACAGCGGCGTCATCCCGGCCGCGTAGCAGAAGTAGCCGACGGCCAGCAGGAGGAAGCCGGCGAGCTGCGCGGCGCGGGCCGGCCAGGTCTGCACGTATTTGGTGACCCAGATCTCGAAGAGCACCACGGTGATCGCGTTGAACGAGATCACCGCCGCGTACCACCAGATGCCCAGGCCCGCCTGAACGATGCCGAGGGGCAGCGCGCCGGTGTACTGGTGATAGGTCACGTTCAGCAGCAGGAACGCGAACAGGTAGATCATGTAACGCCGGTCGCGAAACAGCTCGCCGTATCCGGCGCCGACGCTCAGCCGCAGGCGTGAGCGCCATTTCGGCTTCTGCTGCCGCGCTCGCGGCTGCGGCTGTCCGGCGCTCTGCCGCACCGGCCTGGCCCGCTTGGGCAGCAGCCAGATCGCGGCCACGCCGTAGGCCAGCGCCGCCAGGCCCTCGCCCCAGAACAGCAGGTTGTACGAGACCGACATCAGCGCCGCGCCGAGCACCGGGGCGACGGTGGTGCCCAGGTTCAGGCTCAGCCGGTACATCGCGGTCACCATCACCAGCCGCTCGGGCGGGGTCAGCTCGGCGATCATCGCCTGCGCGGCCGGCCGGTAGAGCTGGCCGATCATGCTGACCAGGACCACGCAGCCCAGGATCGCGTAGTAGTTCCCCAGGTAGACGATCGACACCAGCAGCCCGGCCGAACCCCACATGCTGATCAGGGTCGCCATCCGGGCACTGAGGTTGTCGCTGACCGAGCCGCCGATCATGGTGCCGATCACCGCGCCGGCGCCGTAAACGCCGAGCGCGAAGCCGGCCTGGCCCGCCGAGTAGCCGCGGTGGGTCAGGAACAGCACAAGGAAGATCTGCATGAACGCGGCGAGTTTGTTGACGAACACGCCCGCCAGCAGCGCCCGGGCCTGGCCGGGCGTCTGCCGCCAGGTCGCCCAGGCGCCCAGGCGGCCGGGCGGGGCGGCCGGGTCCGGCC
>JBKOWZ010000223.1:0-8915 GCA_046724665.1 Actinomycetota bacterium | reverse complement strand
GGGGCGGCTGTGAAGAGCACTTGTCTCAGGGAGGTGGTCGAAGTGACCGCTCCGACCAGTCAGCCGAATATCGAACATCATCCCGATGTGGTCGAGATGCGCGCACGCTTCGAGCGTGCCGCCGCCATGCCGAGCGTCCAGGGTGCCGAGGCGCTGGGCGTTCTGGCCGGTTTGTACCTGGCCGCGTCGCCGTGGATCGCCGGATTCAACAGCTTCCCCACGCTCGCGGTCAACAATCTGATCAGCGGCATCGGCTACGCGATGCTGATGGCCGGATTCGGCTCGGCCTACCAGCGCACTCACGCCATGGCCTGGGCGGGGACCCTGATCGGCGTCTGGACGATCATCACGCCATGGGCCGTGGCGGGCAACGTGCACACGACCCGCACGATCGTCAGCAACTGCGTCGTGGGCGGCGTGTGCACGCTGCTCGGTCTGATGGTGGTCGGGGCCGCCGGCAGTGGCCGTAGGGGCAACCCGACACGATGACCCGCTAAGGCGGTGGTGCCCCGCCTGCGGGTGGGCGGGGCCCCACCGCCTTAGCCCCCGCCGAGCCCCCGGACGCGCACAAGAGTGCGTCCGGGGGCTCGATGCGTCCTCAGCGGTCGCCGAAAGACGTCGCAGGCATCGGCTCGCTATATTACCCCTTAAGATAGGCGTCGGTGCCGCTTTTTGTGTTACACACCCGCGGTGACTGTAGGCGGTTGAATGCGCAGAGTATGAAAAGACCCGGTCAGTGTAGGCGTCAAGCACTCGAAGCGGTCTAAAAGTGGGGAAACCGCGACAGCACCGCCTTGAATATGGAAAGTACGGATTCGCACAGCCTTTTGCCGACGTTTGACAGCTGTCTGGGGAAATGTTTAGGGTCAGGTCTCGACCTGCGTGCTTCGCCGAGGTCGGCGGCAATTCTTGTCCGGGCTGTGGCCCTTGATCCTCGGGGAGCCGAGCGGATGCGTGTGGTTATCACCGGGGCCGCCGGATTCATAGGTTCCCACCTGTGCGAACGATTGATCGAGCGCGGCGACGAGGTGGTCTGCGTTGACGACCTCTCCTCCGGGCGGCTCGACAATGTCACCGCGCTGAAAGCGTCTTCGCGCTTCGAATATCTGATTCACGACGTAACCTCGGATATTCCCGTCTCCGGGCCGATCGACGCCGTCGTGCACCTCGCCAGCCCGGCCTCGCCGCCCGACTATCTGCGCCATCCACTGGAGACGCTCGCGGTCGGCAGCCGCGGCACCGAGAACGCGCTGCGGCTCGCGCACGAGCACGGCGCCCGTTTTCTGCTCGCCTCCACCAGCGAGGTCTACGGTGATCCGCTGGTGCATCCGCAGCGCGAGGACTACTGGGGCAACGTCAATCCGATCGGCCCACGCAGCGCCTACGACGAGGCGAAGCGGTACGCCGAGGCGGTCACCTCCGCCTACCGCCGTTCGCGGGGCGTGAACACCGGGATCGTGCGGATCTTCAACACCTACGGGCCGCGCATGCGGGCGAGCGACGGACGCGTCGTGTCGAGCCTTCTGGCTCAGGCACTGTGCGGCGCGCCGTTGACGATATATGGCGACGGACAGCAGACCCGCAGCTTCTGCTATGTGGACGATCTGGTCGCGGGCCTGATCGCGATGCTCGACAGCGACGAGGCCGGGCCCGTCAACCTCGGCAACCCTCAGGAGCGCACCATCGCGGAGCTGGCCGTCCTGGTGCGCGAGGTGACCGGCAGCGCGTCGCCTGTCGAGTACCACGAGAAGCCGCAGGACGATCCGCTGATGCGCCGTCCGGACATCGGCCGCGCGCAGGCGCTGCTCGGCTGGACGCCGCGCATCGGGATCGAGGAGGGGCTGCGCCGGACCGCGGCCTGGTTCGCGTCCCGCCCCGAGGAGGTGGCCGCCGCGGTCGTCTCGCTGCACGGCGGCCTGCCCGGCGAGAGCGCCGGCGCTCCCGACCCGAGCGCGGACGCGGCGTCCCGGGCAGAGCTGCGAATAGGCGCCTGACGGTGCGAACCGTGCTCCATCTAGCGCCGCAACCTAGCGTCCGCCCTCGGTGAGGGCGGCGATGAAGTTACGTCCCTCTCCGACCGGCGCCACGGTCCCCGCGTTCTGGGAATCACAGGAACCACAGGAATCACACGAGCCGGAACGCGAATCGGCCGTCGATGCCGCGCCGGGCGATCTCGCGCAGGCGGCCGCTGCGGAGACGATGGTCATCCCCACCCTCGCGGCGGTCAGCGCGGGCGTGCTCACCCATGAGCAGCTGGAAGACGAGCTCTATCGCCTCTCCGACGGCAACGTCGTGGCGATCCGCCCCGCCGGGCCGGTCTTCGGCCGGCCGCTGCGCGTGCGTCTGCTCGACCTCTCGCTGATGGCCCCGGCGCTGCGGCGCCGCGACCGCGCGCTGATCACCCTGATGTCCGTCGGCTGGATGGTCAGCTTCGTGCAGTTCTGGATCTGGTGGCTCTCGCCGCAGAACCGGATCGGCTGGACCGGCCTGGTGCTCAACAGCGCGATCCTGCTGTACGTCACCGCGATCCCGCTGTACTTCCTGCTGTCGGTCGCCTGGCTGCGCCGGCCCGACCCGAACCTGCCGATGCCGCCGCTGCGCGTCGCCTTCGTGGTCACCAAGGCGCCCTCGGAGCCCTGGGACGTGGCCCGCCGCACCCTGACGATGATGCTGAACCAGAACTTCCCGAACGACTACCACGTCTGGCTGTGCGACGAGGACCCCACCGACGAGGTCCGCGCCTGGTGCGACGCCAAGGGCGTCAAGATCTCCAGCCGCAAGGGCGTCGAGGGCTACCACCGCACGACCTGGCCGCGGCGCACGCGCTGCAAAGAGGGCAACCTCGCGTACTTCTACGACCGGTTCGGCTACCGCGACTATGACGTGGTGGCGCAGCTCGACTGCGACCACGTGCCCGACGCCGACTACCTCGCCAACATGGTGCGTCCGTTCGCCGACCCGGCTGTCGGGTACGTGGCGGCCCCGAGCATGTGCGACGCGAACGCGAGCGCGTCGTGGTCCGCACGCGGGCGGCTCTACCGGGAGGCGGTCTGGCACGGCCCGGTGCAGCTGGGGCACAACGGCGGCCTCGCCCCGATGTGCATCGGATCGCACTACGCCGTGCGCACGCGGGCGCTGCGGCAGATCGGCGGCATAGGCCCGGAGCTCGCGGAGGACTTCTCCACCACCTTCCTGCTCAACTCGGCCGGCTGGCAGGGGGCGTTCGCCATCGACGCCGCCGCGCACGGGGACGGCCCGCTGACCTTCGCGGACATGCTGACCCAGGAGTTCCAGTGGTCGCGCAGCCTGACCACCGTGCTGTTCGGCCTGCTACGCTCCCACCTGCCACGGATGCGCGGCGTGCTGCGCACCCGGTTCGGCTTCTCGCTGGCCTACTATCCGATCAACGCCGCCGTGCTGACCGCCGGGCTGCTGCTGCCGCCGGTCGCGGTGCTCGCCGACATCCAGTGGGTGCAGGTCAACTATCCTGCGTTCGTCCTGCACGTCGCGTCGGTCTCGGTCTGGCTGCTGCTGCTGGTCGCGCTGCTGCGCCGGCGCGGCCTGCTGCGGCCGGCCACCGCCCCGACGCTCAGCTGGGAGAACTGGCTGTTCACCCTGACCGGCTGGCCCTACGTGGTGCGCGGAGTGCTCGCGGGCATCGCCGCCGCGATCCGGCCACGCCCGGTCACCTTCAAGGTGACGCCGAAGAGCCCGGGAGGCATGCCGGCCCTGCCGACCCGCCTGATGTACCCGTACCTCGGCTTCAGCTTCGGGCTGTCCGCGGTGGCGATCTACGGCGAGCTGCGGGCCAAGGTCTTCGGGTACGTGCTCCTGTGCATCATCAGTTCGCTGTCTTACGCCGTGGTGTCCATCAGCGTGCCGCTCCTGCACATGCGGGAGGTCGCCCGATCCGCCGGCGTGCGCACCTCGGACGCGTGGCGCACCGTGCGCCTTCCGCTCGGCCTCGGGCTGCTGACCCTGGTGCCGCTCGTCCTCGCCTCGACCCACTACGTGCCCTACTTCATCAGCGTCCTGTATCACTGATCGCCCAGGCCCGGAGGACAGACCGCGTGAGCACGCAACCCGCACCCGCACCGACGATCCTGGTCACCGGCGGGGCCGGCTTCATCGGCAGCCACACCTGCGTCGAGCTTCTGGAGCACGGTTACCAGGTCGTCGTGGTCGATAACCACTCGAACAGCTCGCCCGAGGCGTTGGCCCGGGTGGAGAAGACCGCGGGCCGGCCGCTCAAGGCCGCCTACCGGATGGACGTCAGGGACCGCGACGGCCTGGACCGCGTGTTCCGCGAGCACCGCTTCGATGCCGTCGTCCACTTCGCGGCGATGAAGTCGGTACGCGAGTCCGTGCAGATCCCGCTCGACTACTACGACGTGAACCTCGGCGCCATGGTCTCGCTGTTGCACGTGATGCGCGCGCACGAGGTGGACCGGCTGGTGTTCTCCTCGTCGTGCTCGATCTACGGCGAGGCGAGCAAGATCCCGCTCGACGAGGGCGAGCCCGCGGCGCCGACCAACCCGTACGCGCGCTCGAAGTGGATCTGCGAGCAGATGGCCGCCGACCTGTGCCGCGCCTGGCCGCGGTTCTCGGTGCTCGCGCTGCGCTACTTCAATCCCGTCGGCGCGCATCCCGGCGGCCTGCTCGGGGAGGATCCCCGCGGCGTGCCGAGCAACGTCATGCCGTTCGCGATGCAGGTGGCCGTCGGGCGGCGGGAGCGGCTGAGCATCTTCGGCGGCGACTACGACACCCCGGACGGCACCGCCGTCCGCGACTTCATCCACGTGGTGGACGTCGCGGACGGGCACCGGGTGGCGCTGCGGCAGCTCGGGGTCGGGCCGGATCGGCCGCTCGGCCCAGCCCCCGCGGGGCTACAGGTCTTCAACCTGGGCACCGGCGTGGGGACCTCCGTCCTCGAACTCGTCGCCGAGATCGAGCGGGCCTCGGGCCGCCCGGTGCCGTATCAAATCGTGGAGCGGCAGCCCGGCGACGTGACCCGCCTCGTCGCGTCGGCGGCCGCCGTGGAGCGCGCGTGGGGCTGGCGCACCACCAAGAACCTGGCGGACATGTGCGCGGACGCCTGGCGGTTCCAGGAGGCAAACCCGGCGGGATACGGCGACGCCGACTGACGTCTGACTGACGTCAGCGATGTCCGGGTACGGCAGATGGCGTGGAGGCAGGGGGCATCACGGCCCCCGGCATCGTCGGCGCCGTGAGCGAACCGCCGAAGTAGTCCTGCGCGCCGAGGTCCGTGCCGAACCGCGCGGCCAGGTCGAGTCCCACCGTGGCGACCGCCGATCCGGCACGCGGTGCGGGAACCGTCTTGCGCATCGGGTCCCAGGATGCGATCCCGGCGGGTGCGAGCTGCGGGTTCGCCGTCGAGCCGGTCGATCGGCCCTCGAACCGTTCCTGCCCGCTGGCCCAGCGCCACGCGCTCAGCGACGAGTACGCCGTGCCGCCCCAGCCGATCCGCCAGTGCCCTGATGCGCTGTAGTAGTCATTGCCCTGCAACAGGACCTGGCTGTGCGAAAGGGCGCCGCCGGTCTTCACGAGCTCGCCCTTCTGCGCGACGAAGATGTTGTCGCGCACCGTCGCACCGGCCAGGTGCGTACCCAGGTTCAAGAGAGGCGACTGCTCACCAGCCAGCGTCTGCACCACGGTGTTGTGGTACACGCTCGCGTCGGCCTCATATCCGGACAGCATCAGCGCGCCGTAGGTGATCGAGTCCGCGTCGAGCGGGCTGCGCGCGTCGTCGATGCTCACGTTGAACCGCACCGTGTTGCGGTTGGAGAGCAGCTCCTTCGTCGCGGACCAGACCATGTATCCGGGGCCGTAGTTGTCGTACGTGAGGTTGTACTGCATCACCGAGTCGTCGGTGCGCTGGTCGAGGTCGAATCCGCCGCCGTCGGTGTACCCCGCGGTGCGGTTCGAGTACGCGACATTGTGCTGGATGACGACTCCGGTCGAGTCGTGCGCCCAGATGGCGACCGGGCCGCTGAGCGAGTCGCACCGGGAGCCGTTGCCGTGGGCGACCGAGTTCTCGATCAGCCCCGTCTCGACTCCGCCGAGCGAGATGCCGTTGCCGGTCGAGATCGTGTGCTCCGCCGGGTTCCCGAGGTTGTCGTACGCCTCGACGCCGGTCACCACGAAGTGGTGGAAGGGGCGGGCCTCCTGTCCGCCCGCGTCGGTCGGCCCATAGCTGACCAGGCCGTTGTCCCGGTTACCGTGCAGCTTGCTGTCGCTGACGCGGATGTCGGAGAACCCCGAGGCGCCGTTTCCGCCGCCGACGAAGATGCCGTTGCGGAAGCCGGAGACGTCCACGTTCGAGACGCTGATGTGCGCGAGCGTGCGATTGCCCGGCAGGTCGTTGTAAATGTCGATCCCGGAGGCCTCCGAGGAGCCCGCGCCCGGACCGATCACCACCAGATCGGCGATCTCCACCCCGGCCGTGTCATAGACGGAGACCGCCGGCGCCGCCGCGGCCTTGACCTGGA
Organism: Actinomycetota bacterium; assembly: GCA_046724665.1. GTDB lineage: Bacteria > Actinomycetota > Actinomycetes > Streptomycetales > Catenulisporaceae > Actinocrinis. The sequence continues at coordinate 2,406 of JBKOWZ010000223.1, read as the reverse complement.
TGACGGCCTGCCCGCCGCCGTAGGAGCCCACGGTCACCGGCTTCGCCGCCGAGCCGCCCTGGCCCGGCCGGAAGGCCAGCTCTCCGGTGAAGCGATCGCCGCCCTTGAGCAGCAGCCGCTCGCCCGGCTGGAACCGCTGCTTCGACGCACGGGCCAGAGTGCGCCAGGCCGCGCTAGGCGAGGTGCCCGCCGCGTTGTCGTCGCCTGTGGTGCTCACGTAATACGTCACGACCGGCGCCGGGCCGGAACCCGCGGGCGGGGCCGCGTTGTCCGTGTCCCGCGGCGGGTCGCTCCCGAGGAGGAAGTGCACGCCGAGCACGGCGGCGCCGGTCACCGCCAACAACGCGAAGGTCCGGCGGCGAGCGTTGCCCTGTATCGGCTTGATCTCCGCGTGACGCGCGCGAACAAGCCGGGTGTCCGGTATGTGATCCGGCTCTTGGGCAGGAGTCGGAGCCACTCAACCCCCTCTCATCACATCGCCGGCGCTTCATAGTACGCGTCTTCAGCGGTTGCCTCCCGAGCCGCTCGACGGCCCGGCCGCTCAGCTTCCCGCGTGGATGTACGCAGCCCAGACGTACGGCCTGTTGGGAATCCTGTCTCTTAGCTCCCTGACGGCGTGGTGCACCGCGTGGGCCGTGCTCTGCGCGCCGTCGAGGGCCCGTGTGTAGAAGCCACGGAGGAACGCCTCGATCTGCGTGCTTTCGACCTCCCACAGCGTGCCGACCGCCTCTGGGTATCCGGCCAGCAGGAACGCGCTGGTGACATGCACGGTTTCGTCGGAGAGGCGCTCGGCGGAGCGAGCGGTGCCGCACGCGGTGAGCACGGCCAGCCGCGCCCGGTCGGGACGGATCCGGCAGATGTCGGACACCGAGAGCGCCTCTCCGCTCGGCAGCTGGAGCCAACTGCCGGCCGGGCGATCTGGCGAGCTGTGGGCGTGACAGCCGAACTGCACCCGCGGAGAGGTCCTGAGCGCTGAGAGCACGGCCGTCAAGTTGGCGTCGGTGCCGACGAGCACGTTGTCGGTACCCAGGGCGTCGGCCGAGAACCGGGCTGCTGACACCGCGCCGGGCAACACATCGTCGGATTCTGAGACGATCAGCGCACGCGGCGCGGCACCGTCCTCGCTGACCCGAGCGCCGATGCTGGGGCCTCGGGCAGCCTGCGTCCGTGAGTGCGCCAGCGTCTGGAAGCCCGGGACGAACGACGAAACCACGCAGTCGAGCGTGCTGCCGTGGCGTCCTTCGGCGCAGTCGGCCGACTTGCACATCGCGGCCTGCAACGGGATCGCGTTGAACGGTCCGGTCGGAATCCACCAGACACGCGGCCACTCGGCCCCGGGCCGTACCGGTTCGAGGCAGCCGATCCGGTCGAATACGGGTGCGACGATCTTGTGCCATGCCCAGTCGAGTATCCCGGTGATCTCGTCGCGCGCCGCGAGCAGGCCGCTCAGCCGCGGACGGTTGCCTCCGCGCGCGTAGATCGCCTCGACGGCATGACTGAGCCGTCGCGCGGCGTCGGTGACGTCCTGCTCCTTCACGCCTTCGAGGTGCAGCGCGCTGATCTTGTCCGCCGTGACGATGAAGGCGACACACGGCAGCTTCTCCGCGTGGTTGAGCACGACGATCGGCCCCTGCGACGCCAGTTCGCGAAGCTGGTCGGGGGAGAGCCAGCCGAGGAACTCCTCGAATCCCGGCTGCGACTTGATCCGCGCGATCAGCTCGTCGAGCTCCTGCGAGGTGCGCAGACCGTCCAGCCGGGCTCTGCCCGCCACCGCGCCGTCACCCGCCTCCAGCCGCCCGGTCAGCTCCTCGAAGCCGGCGGCGAGCTCAGGATGCGCGGTTCTCAGGGCGCTTAGATCCGTGCGCGATTCGAGCCTGCGCGTGAGCAGCAGCCCACGACCGCGGTCATGCAGTGCGACCAGCGCGTCGATCTGCGGGCTGACCACCGCGCGAACCGACCGGACCGAGGCGTTCATGGATTCGACGACGGCCAAGATCTGTCCGCCCAGCTCGTCGTCGGCCTTGCCACCGCTTTGCTTGGCGCGTTCGACGAGGCCTCTGAGCGTGTCCATCCGCTCTCGGATCTCCCCGACCAGCCCCTCGGCGCCAGGAAGCAGAGCGTTGATGATCGCGAGAGACGCGATCCGGCGGATGGCACCGTCGAACGCCGTGAGCGCGTGTTCGGCGGCCTGCTGCGAGACGCCGCGATCGGTCAGCTTCTCCAGCAACCCGATCGCCTCTGCGCTGTACAACAAGGAGTAGTTCAGTCCGCCCGGGTAGAGGTTGGCGGCCTCGAGAGCGGCGATGATCCCCATCTGGATGCGGAACCATGCCGGGAGCGCGGGGTTGTGGAAGATCTCCACCGAATAGCGCAGCTCTTCCACGTCGGTGCCGCGGCCGGCCGCGG
>JBKOWZ010000193.1:0-4740 GCA_046724665.1 Actinomycetota bacterium | reverse complement strand
CAGTGGAAGCTCGGATAGCTCGATAGCCGTACCGCGCAGTGCCGTCTCAACGGCAGGGCCGCCCGCCCGGACTTCGGTGTCCGGGCGGGCGGTCGTTGTCTGGCGACGTTTTCGTCAGCCGTGAAGGATCATCCGAGGGTCCATTGCTGGTTGCTGCCGCCGTTGCAGGACCACAGCTCGACGAGGGCACCGTTGGCCGTGGACGCCCCGGTCACGTCCAGGCAGAGGCCTGACTGCACGCCGGTGATAGTGCCGTTGGAGTTGATGTTCCATTGCTGGTTCGCCTGGCCGTTGCAGGACCAGATGATCGCCTTCGTGCCATTCGTCGTGCCGTGGTTGTTGGCGTCCAGGCACAGCGTCTGACCACCCACCGACACCGTCAACTGACCCGACGAGGTCTTCGTCCACGTCTGGTTCGCCGCACCGTTGCAGGTGTAGATCTGCTGCTGCGTGCCCAGCGTCGTTGTCGAGTTCGGGTCGTCAAGGCACTTACCCGCACCCACCGCGTGCAGCGGACCAGTCGTGCCACCACCGGTTGTCGTACCGCCGAGCGCGTTCAGGGTGGAGTTGTACGCGGGCTTGGGCTGGTAGTTGTTGTCGTACATGGTCGCGGCGCCGTACCCGCCGAAGGTGCCGGGAATCCACGAGTCCGCGTCGCCGACGCCCCACTGGCTCACGCCGGGGCAGCGCGAGACCGCCAGGCAGTCGTTGATCACGGTGGCGTAGTCCGCGGCCTGCTGCTGGAGGTTCGCGCTGGACGCGGGCAGCTGGATGCGGTCGTCGAGCTCGGTGATCGCGACGTCGAGGCCGAGGTTCGCGAAGCGCTGGATGTTCGCCAGCATCGACGAGGGCACCTGGCCGAGGATGAAGTGGGCTTCCAGCCCGATGCCGCCGAGCGGGACGCCCTGAGCGAGCATGGACTGCGCCAGGGTGTAGAGCGCGTTGCTCTTGGCGTTCTGGCCCTCGATGTTGTAGTCGTTGATGTAGAGCACGGCGTTCGGGTCGGCGGCGTGCGCGGTGCGGATCGCGTCGGCCAGGTACCCGGAGCCCATCGCCCGGTAGAACACGTCCTGGCGCAGCGAACCGTCCTCGTTGAAGGGCTCGTTGATGACGTCCCAGGCGTAGATCTTGCCCTTGTAGTGGGTGGCCTCGGTGGTGATGTGGGACTCCATCACGCCCTGGACCTGGTTCAGCGGCAGGTTGTTCACCCAGCCGGGCAGCTGGCTGTGCCAGACCAGGTTGTGGCCGCGCACCCGCATGTTGTGCGACTGCGCGAACGAGACGATGTTGTCGCCCGGGCCGAAGTTGTACGAGCCGTTGGCCGGCTCGGTGGTGTCCCACTTCATCTCGTTGCCCGGGGTGACCATGTCGAACTGGGTCCCCGCGAGGTTCGTGATCGTCGCGTTGTTGACCATGTTGCCGGTCAGCTCGGTGCCGATGTACTTGCTCTTGGCCTCGGCCGCCGCGCGCAGGGTGCTCGCGGCCTGCGCCGGCGTGGCCGTCACGAAGGCGACCAGGGGGCCGCCGGCGAGCGCGGCGGCCGCCGCCAGCACGGCCAGCCGCCTGCCGCGTGATCGGGTGGGGGAAGTGCCCAGAGCCATGTGTGACCTCCATTGGTCGGCTCGGCGGGAGCGGTTGAGTACGCGGGCGACCCTCGCTCATCGCGTGCCGCGATGGAGGAGGAAAGCGACGGTGTCGCGTCGTCGCGCGGAATCAAGGACAGCGCCGTGGATGGCCGACCCGGCATCCGGCCCATGGCAGGCTGCGAGAAGTAGGAAACCCAAGATCGGAATGTTCGTCAAGACCGCGCTGAAACTTGCGGCCGTTGTTCGAAAGCATTTTTCGGTCGCGAGCGCCCGCCGCCCGGCCGCCGCGCGGCCGCGCCACCTGCCTCATCGCGCTCGATCAGGTGTGGAACGGCGTGCGGTAGGACGGCGGCCGGGTACGCAGATCGAGTTGCAGCGTGAGACGTATGCGCGTGGATCGCGGCAGGTGCACGCGCAGCCAGGGGCCGTCGCCCTGGATCGGGGCAGAGGTCTCCTCGTCCGGCTGGCGGTGGCCGTAGTCGTAGAGGTCCCCGATCCAGGACGGGTCCTCGCTCAGGGTGTGGCGCACGGAGCGGATGTCGTGCTCCGCGAACGCCCCGGCCTGCACGACGAGCGTGTGCGCGCGGGCCGGGTCGAGGTTGACCAGCTCGACGACGGTGGCCTGCGGATCGATGCTGGTGACGAGGGCGGCGACTTCCGGCGGCAGGCCGGGGCGGCGGGCGTCGGCGTCGTAGTACCGCACCCGCGCCTGCTGGAGGCCGCCGTTGTAGATGACCTGCGGACCGCCCCAGGTCAGCTGGACCAGCGCCTCGGTGACCACGGGGTTCGACTGCTGCCACAGGTGTATGTCGGCCTCGGGCACGTCGAGGTCCTGGTAGCGCTCCATGCGCGCCAGCCGGTGGCGCACCTGGGCCTGGGCGGCGGCGAGGATGCGCTCGGGATAGCCGGGATCGTCGCCGGCGAGGAAGGCGAACCAGGGTTCTTCGTGTCCGGCCTCCTCCTTGCTGCGGAAGGAGCGCACGGTGCGCCAGTCGTAGCCGCTCGCGGCGCGCAGCCGTTCGATGCGCCGGCGGTCGGTGGCGCTCGCGGTGTGGTGCCACAGCGCGGTGGGCACGCCCATCAGGATCGGGTTGTAGTCGAACCAGCCGCGGTCGCTGTAACGGTAGGGCACGTGCAGCGTCGGGGTGTGCACGTCGTCGCCGAGTTGCACGCTCCACTTCGAGTGCAGGCTGGAGTCGGCCTCGGTGTACGCCATCACCTTGCCCTGCGCGATGATCTCGTCGAGGGCCGGGCGCACCATGTCCAGATAGCCGTCGTCCCCGGTGGCGGCCGACGCGGCGAGGGCGGCGATCATGGCGGCGTGCCCGACGCTGTACCAGCCGTGCGGCCAGGACCAGCCGTAGTGCCCGCCGTACCAGCGCCCGTCGAGCAGCCCGCCGACCGTGCCGTCGGGGGCGACGTTGTCGGGGATGATGCCGTTGTTGGCGGCGGCGCGTTCGCGCCAGGCGCCGACATACTGCGCGATCCAGTCGCTGTACCGCTGCTCGCCGGTGAGGATCAGCGCGTTGTGAACGAGGCCGGCGACGGCGAGGTTGACCGCGGTGTCGCCCACGCCGATGCGGCGCGTCATCTCGGTGCTCAGCCGCGGGTCCTCGGCGCGCTCCGGCTCCGGGGCGTCGGGCGGCAGCAGCCAGTCCAGCGGGAAGCCGTACATGTCGGCCTCCTTGGGCAGCCAGGGATAGTTCGGGCCGTCGAAGAGGCCGGTGCGCCGCGGGTCGCTGCCGTTGTGCGGGCGGCGGACGATGCGGTGTACGGGGTCGTAGTTGCCGTGCGCCGGGTTGACGTAGAAGTCCGCGAAGCGCAGCGCACGCTCCCGCCACCGGTCGGGCGCGGCCATGCACAGGAAGTAGAGCAGCAGCAGGCTCTCGCCCTGGTGGAACCAGTCGTATCCGCGTTCGTACTCGTCGTACAGCATGCCGAGCCCGGTCAGCTGCGCGGTGACGCCCTCCCAGTGCCGCTCGCTCGCGAACAGCAGGTCGTCGGCGCCGCCGAGCAGGTAGAGCTGCGGCCAGTTGAAGAAGACCTCGTAGAAGTCGTCCACGCCGTCGCGGGTGGACAGCCGCCCGCGGTAGCTCAGCCGGCCGTCCGGCTCGGCGTAGGCGCTCTCGAAGCGGCGCCAGGCGTAGTCGAGCAGCTCGAACAGCCGGCGTTGGGCGATCGCCCAGCCCGGCGGTTCGAGCAGCGGCACCGAGGCCGTGATGACAGGGTGCATCCGGGTACTCCCACTGGTCGGTCTTCGGGTCAGTCCTTGGTGGCTCCGGCGAGCATTCCGGTCACCAGGAAGCGTTGGGAGAAGAGGAAGACGACGAGCACCGGCGTGATCGCCAGCAGCGTGGCCAGCGCCAGCTGCGGCCGCTCCACGGCGAGCGTGCCGACGGTGGGGTTGAACTGCGGCACGTCGTCGAGCAGGGTGCCCAGGCCCACCTGCACCGGGAACTGGTCGCTCGCGGGCAGCAGTACGTACGGCAGGAAGTAGTTCGTCCAGTTCGCCACGAAGCTGAAGAACCCGACCAGCGCGACGATCGGGGCCGCCAGCGGGAGCGCGACGCGGCGGAACGCGCCGAACTCCGTGCAGCCGTCGATGCGGGCGGCGTCCAGCAGGTCGCGGGGGAGCGCGGTGCTGAAGTAGATGTAGGCCAGGTACACGCCGAACGGATAGAACGCGTAGGGCAGGATGATCGACCACATCGAGCCGATCAGGTGCACCGCGTTGATCTCCAGGAACAGCGGCACGACCAGCGTCGCGTTCGGCATGAGCATCACCACGAGGGTGGCCACCAGCAGCGTGCGCCGGCCGCGGAACTCGGTCATCGCCAGCGCGTAGCCGGCCGGGATCGCCACGGCCAGCGTGAGCGCGAGGGCGACGAAGGAGTAGAGCGCCGAGTTGCCCAGCCAGCGGAAGATCGCGTCACCCTGATACGCCGTGAGCGCGTCCCAGTTCGCCCGCAGGGCGTGCCAGGACCCGAACGAGAGCGGGTTGTCGTGCACGAGCTGGTCGTCGGTCTTGGTCGCCGCCAGCACCAGCCAGAGCACCGGCAGCACGAAGAAGACCACGAACAGCGCGAGCACCAGCGCCGGCAGCGGGTTGCGCGGTACGGCGCCGCCGCCGCGGCGCGTCCGCTCCCCTCTGGGC
>JBKOWZ010000252.1:0-8953 GCA_046724665.1 Actinomycetota bacterium | reverse complement strand
GTGCAGGGGCTGCCGAGCGGGCTGGTCAGGCTCTCGGCGGCACAGGTCGCGATGATGTCCACGAAGCCGATGTCGTTGCCGCCGATGCCGAGGGTGACCAGCCTGTCGTCGGAGCCGAGCGCGCCGAACTGCGGGCCGTTGACCGGGATGATGCCGTCCCACTGGATGTGGGTCATGTCTTTGGTGGTCGCGCCGCCACAGCTGGCGTCGGAGAACGCCGAGGAGCCGATCGCGGCGGCGACCAGGGACGGATAGTTGTGGCTTGAGCGCAGGCAGCCGAGGTTGACCTGGTCCGGGATGAGCGGGCCCGACACGTACGAGTCGCCGAGCGACACGTATTTACCGGCGGGAGCCGCCGTGGCGGAGGTCGCGGTCGTGGCGGCGAGCAGCAGCGCGCCGCCGACGACCGCCGCGGCGCGGGTGCGCACGGCGAAGGGCATGGGGGACTCCAAGCGCGACGAGGGTGGGAGTAAGGGCGCGAGCAGTGGGTTACTCGCCGGTAGCTGCGCAGCTGCCGTGATGATGAACGCCCTGTTACCTCACGTCAACCAGTCCGCCGCGCTCCACTTCCTGCTTGGCCAGGTCTTTACGTGCCGTCACGCGCCGCAGCCGCAATGTCCTGACGGTCCGCTGCGCGCCCAGGACGCCGACGAACAGCACCGCCGCGACGATCCCGTCGGCCCAGTAGTGGTTGCCGGTGGCCGCGACGACGAATATGGTCGCGACCGCGTGCGCCGCGCCCATGTAACGCCAGCGTGACGTGCTGACCCGGTACATACACACCGCGATCAGTACGGCCCAGCCCACGTGTACCGAGGGCATCGCCGAGAGCTGATCGGCCTCGAACCCGCCGACCGCGCCGTAGACCGACTGCCCGTACTTCACCGCGGTGTCGATCATGCCCAGGTCCGGGATCATCCGCGGCGGGGCGACCGGTATCAGCTGGATCAGCAGGCACGAAGCGGTGAGCAGCGCGATCGTGGTGCGCCACCGCGGATACGCGTCGCGGTGCCGGGCGAACAGCCAGATCAGGAAGGCGATCATCATGCCGAAGTGCATGGTCGCGTAGTAGATGTTCGCCGACTCGACGAGGGCCGGATGGGGCAGGATCCATCGCTGGACCGTGTGCTCGTCGAGCAGATGCGTCGAGCGCTCGGCGTCCCAGATCCACCGCCCGCGCCCCACGGCCGCGTACGTCCCCGAACCCGCCAGCGAGCCGGCGAACTGCCACAGTCCGTACAACCCGATGATCAGCGCGGCCTCGCGCAGAAACGGCTGTATTCGCGGCCAGACCTGGATGCGCCGCGACACGGCCCAGCCCGCCGCGAGCACTCCGGCGACGGCCGCAGCCTCCCGCCAGGTCCACATCAGGTTCGGCATACGCCCAGATTCTAGTGGGGTGGCGGATTGGGCCGACTGGGGAGTGTTGCGGCCGGATCTTAGGACTTTGGCGGCAGTATAGGGGCCTATGTTCTGGAATGTCGTACGAACCCTGTCCCGCACCGCCGGCGAAGTGATGATCACTTGTGGGCTGATCATCCTGCTGTACATCGTCTATCTGCTCTGGTGGACCGGCGTGGTCGCGCACCGCGCCGCCGCGGGCGACGTGTGCCAGTTGGGGCGGGCGTGGGCGAAGTCGCAGTCGGTCGTGCCGACGCCGGGGGAGCCGTTCGCCACGCTCCAGATCCCCTCGATCCGCAACCCGGAGACCTGGCCGGTGCTCGACGGCGTCAAGCAGCCGCAGCTGATGCAGGGCGTCGGCTGGTATCCGACCAGCCAGCTGCCCGGCCGGCCGGGCAACTTCGCGGTCGCGGCGCACCGGCGCACGTGGGGCGACATGTTCCGCTACCTCGACGAGGTCAAGCCCGGCGACAAGATCGTGGTGCGCGAGGGCAACACCGTGTACAACTACCGCGTCATCAAGGAGCCCGTGTACCTGCCGCCGACGGCCGTCGAGGTCCTCAACCCGATCCCCGGCCGCTCGGGTCTCAAGCAGCCGGGGACCTACATCACGCTCACCACCTGCGACCCGGTGTTCAACGCCTACCGCAGGATGGCCGTGTTCGGCGTCCTGGAGTCCTCGCACACGACCGAGAGCGTTCAGGTCTGCTGAGCGCCGGGACGTTAACCCGCATGCATGATTTTCTTGTATGAATAATCGTGTCCAGATTATCGGGTTCTTGCTCGACTGGAATTGGCAAGGGATTGTCGGCACCGGCAGACCTCTGCCCATGAACTTCGAGTAGAAAGTCATTGCCTGATGAGTACACGTCCACGGCGCCTGCTCGCCGCCGGTGCCGCCGCCGTCGGCGGCGTGCTGTGCGCCGCGATGCCGGCGCACGCGGCTCTGACGTCGCCGCAAGCCCAGGCTTACGTCGTGTCGGCCAACGCCTTCGGTTCCTTCGCCGCGGTGTCGCCGACACCGCTCTCGACCTACCCGCCCGGCGGCACCCAGACCGTGATCGGCCTGAACGTCGGCCCGATCGCGTCGAGCTCGACCCTGACCTCCACCACGGCCGGCGACCCCGCCGCGGGCACCTCCGCCGCCTCGGCCACGGTCCAGCAGATGAGCGTCAACCTGCTGGTCGCCACCGCGTCGGTGACCGGTATCAACGCCACCTGCAACGCCACGCCGACCGGCGCCACCGGTAACGGCACCATCGCCGCCGGTACCGTCACCGCGCCGCTGCTGCCCCCGCTCGCGCTGACCGCCAACGCCGGGCCGAACACCGTCGTCGACATCCCGGGCATCGTCACGGTCACGCTGAACGAGCAGTCCACCGACGCCAACGGGGTGCTCACCGTCAACGCCGTCCACCTCAAGGTCCTGGGCGGCAACGGCGCCGACGTGATCCTCGGCCACGCCCAGTGCGGCGGCGCGCCGCCCGTCCAGGCGGTCCCGATGGTCAGCCCGGAGGTCGGCGCCGGTGTGACCGCGGCGGCTGCCGTCGGCGGTGTCGTCTACTTCCGCCGCCGAAACCGCGGCCTGGAGACCGAAGCGGTCTGATCGCAGCGGTCCGATTTCGCCGGCCGGTCCGCCGGCACGAGCCCGTGTGCCGCCTCCGGAGGCGGCACACGGGCTGCACGCCTGTTGAACACGCCGTCTTAACAGGCCGTTCTCGCGGCACGGTTACACTCGGCGATCATGCGCTTCGAGGTAGACGCCCTGCTCTTCGACATGGACGGCACGCTGGTCGATTCGACGCCCTCGGTGCTGCGCAGCTGGGAGACGCTGGCCGCCGAGTTCGCGATCCCCGCGCAGCTCTTCGCGACGGTGCCCCGGCACGGCCGCCCGGCCACCGAGATCCTCGCCGACCTGATACCGCGTGAGCGGATCGGCCAGGCCGCCGCGCGGCTCGACGAGCTGGAGCTGACCGACACCGCGGACGTCACGCTGCTGCCCGGCGCCGCGCGGCTGCTCGCCGCCGCACCGCCGGAACGCTGGGCCGTGGTCACCTCGGCCGGGCGCGCGCTGGCCCAGGTGCGCCTCGGTGCCGCGGGGATAGCGGCAGCGCGCCTGGTCACCATCGACGACGTGAGCCGCGGCAAGCCCGACCCCGAGCCGTTCCTGCTCGGCGCGAAGCTGCTCGGCGTCCCGCCGGAACGCTGCCTGGTCTTCGAGGACGCCCCGGCCGGACTCGCCGCGGCCCGCGCCGCCGGAGCCGGTACCGTCGCCGTCACCACGACACACACCGCCGATCAGCTCGAAGCCGACCTGATCGTCCCGGACCTGACCGCGATCCGCATCGAGCAGAGCGGCGACGGGCAGATCACCGTTCTTCGGCAGTGAGCTCCGTACCGCCGACCCCTGAATCGCGGCGCCGCCTCGTCCACCACACCTCGCCGAGGACCACCGCCACCAGCACCACCGCCGTCCCGACCGTGAGCGCGTCGCCGATCGTCCCGCGCGGCGCGACGAAGTTGAGTGTGACGGTGTGCGTGCCCGCCGGGACTGAGACGGCCACCAGACCCTGGTCCGCGGCCACCAGCGGCGTCGGCTTCCCGTCCACGGTCGCCTTCCAGCCGACCTGATCGGCGTCCGCGACCACCAGGTAACCCTGGCCCTGCGCGTTCACCGAGGTCGAGATGGTGTCCAGGCCGTCCTCCCGCACGGCAACCGAGGCCGGCTGCCCGGAAGCCTGCGGGCCCTGGCTGGAGAGCAGCACGGAATCGCCGTCCACGCGCCCGCCGGCAAGCAGCTGAACCCGCTGCTTCTCGCGGCTGACGACCTGGCTGTTCGACGCCCAGCGGATGCGCGGCTGCGCGTTCAGCCGCTGGTAGATCGCGCTGGTGCCCACGTGCACCAGCCTCAGCCCGTCGTCGGCCCCGGCGACCGTGGTCAGCGCGGGAGCGGTGCCGTTCGTCGCGGCGATCGTCAGCGGCGCGTCGGCGTGCAGGGTCAGCGTCGCGGTCAGCCGCGTGCCGGCCGCCACCGAGTCGGCGGCCACCGGGAACAGGAACGGCGCGTCGGCGCCGAGCCCGTCCGTCAGCCGCCTGGTCTGGGCCACCTGCTTTCCGGAGGAGTCCCGCAGCGTCACCTGGACCCAGCTGTCCGGGTCCGCGGCGCTGAGCGCGGCCGGAATCGAACCCAGCGTCGTGAAGCCGACGCCGCGCAGCGGCCCGGTGGCCGGTACCGGCACGGTGACCGGCTGCCCCGGCCGCAGGGTGAGCTGCGAGCCGTCGCCCCTGCCCCGATGCTCGCTGCCGAGGATCGGGTCGCCGAGCGCGGTCACGAAGTACTTCGTGCCGAGCACGTCGAGAACCGGGCTGGTCGCGACGGCGAGCGAGCCGTCGAGGGTGATGTAGCTGTCAACCGGCACCGGGTTGCCGGCGATGGCCTTCACCAGCGCGGCGAAGTTCGCGTTGATGAACGCGTGGCCGTTGACCGCCCGCAGCCGGTACGCCACGTTCGTGCCGAACACCATGCCGCTGCCGCCCGCCGCGTACCGCTGCTCGCCGAGGTTCGCCGCGAGATACGCGTGGGTGTCGGTGACCGGGTAGAACGTGTCGGCGTCCGACTTCGGGTAGTAGTGCGTCACGAGGCTGATGCTCTGCCCCGCGATCAGCAGCGGCAGCGCCGCGGCCGCCGCGAAGCGGGCCCCGCCCCAGAGCCGGTCGTGATCCGGCAGGTCCCGGCGCCTCGCCGCGATCCGCAGCAGGACCACGCACGCGATCGCGGCCAGCAGCAGCAGCGACGAGTAAAGGATCTGGTGCCGGAACAGCGACACCGGGTTGCCGGGGGAGTGCTCGTGCTTGAGCGCGGTCCGCTCGTTGGCCGCGTTGTGCTCGCCGTTCCACAGCAGCACACCGGCGACCGCGGCCGTCACCACGCCGACGCCCGCCGCCCACAGCGCCCCGGGCCGGGAGCGTAGCGGCGTGCGCGACGCGCGGTGCCGCAGCAGCAGTTCGAAACCTGCCGCCGCGAGCACGGCCAGCAGGAAGCCCAGAATGCTGCGCGAGCGGGCGATGAAGTTGGTCGCGAACAGCGAACGCGTGCCGGGCAGGTGTTGCAGCGCCGCGAGCGGCCAGCCGCCGAGGTAGATCAGCTCGGCCCAGCCCAGCGTCGCCACGACCAGCAGGACCCACACGCCGCGCGGCAGCAGCGCGCGCCCTGAGCGCTGCAAGGCGAAGGCCACCACCACCAGGACCGCCGCCGCAGCGCTGATGTAGCCGACGGCCTCGATGAAGTTGGAGTTGTCGTAGAACATCGGCGGGTCGTTCGGATCGACCCCGCCGAACGCCCAGGGGGCGATCGCGGTCAGCAGCGTCGTCGAATCGAGGTGCACCGCGGAGGTCTGCGCGCGGCCGGTGGTGTACCAGCCGCTCAGGAACGCGGAGAACGGCAGCAGCTGGAACGCGGCCAGCCCCACGCCCGCCGCCGCGCCGAGGCCGGCGCCGACGACCGGCCGCCACGCCTTTCGCAGCGCGGCGCGGTGGTCGGCGGCGATCCGCGTCAGCGTGTACGCCGCCGCGGTCAGCACCGCGTAACCGGTGACCGAGGGGAAGCCGCCGAGGAGCATCGAGGCGACCGGGATGGAGATCAGCGCCGCGTCGCGCAGCCGCCGCTCTTGCAGGTACCGCTCGATCGTCCAGAACAGCACCGGAATGAACGCCGCGACCCTGGTCTGCGGGAAGTTCAGCCAGGCCACCATGAAGCCGCTGGCCGAGAAGACCAGCCCGGCGGTGATCGCGGCCGGCCGGGACAGCTTCAGCCGGCGCAGGAACAGGAAGCAGCCGCCGACCGCGACGACCAGTTCGAGCAGCCGCTCGTAGGCCGGGGCCAGCCAGGTCGGCAGCAGGTAGTACGGGATGCTCAGCGGCGAGGCGAACGCGTAGTTCGGCGTCGCGGCCAGCGGAGTCCCGCCGCTCATGTACGGATCCCACTGGCCGTTGGCCAGCCCGTGCTTCAGCGCGTCCTTGTAGAGGATGGTGCCGGGGAACTCGCCGGTGTACGTGTCGTCCAGCCACGAGTTGTTCGTGGTGCTTCCGGCGTAACCGGACTCGGCGTAAGGGCTCTGCCCGACCAGCTCGCTGGTCGAGGCCAGCGACGAACCGCCGACCAGCGGCGTGCCGATGCCCCACAGCGCGAACAGCGCCACCGCGAGCACCGAGACCACGGTCAGCGCGCGAGGCCGACGCCGCAGGCGAAAGCGCTGCTCAGGCGCCCGCGACCCGGTTTCCGCCGCCGCCGCGCCGGCCGGTTCTTCGCCCGAATGGCCCTGCTCGGCGGCCCGGCTGGCTGTGGTCACGGCGTCGGATTTCCTGGTCATCTGTTTCCGTAGCGTGGTCTCAAATGGCGGCGGGGGCGGCCGGGGGTGCGCGAGAATGGCGGGGCAGAGTGAAGGCTATCCGAGCCCCGCCCCGGAGCTGGCGGATACTTTCCGGCCGCTGCGTGGCCAAACGTTAGCAGCGCTGACTACCCTGGGGTCGCCCACGGTCCGATTGGAAGGGAAGCTGCACGCGTGTTGCTCACAGATCCGGCCAAGCCGCAGTCTGCCGCCGCGCCGGCCGCCGCGCCGCCGGCGCAGGACGGCGAACGTCCGCACGTGACGATCGTCCTGCCGTGTTACAACGAGGACGCTCACGTCCTGATGGAGATCAAGCGGATCTGCGCCGCCATGGACGGCGCCGGCTACACCTACGAGCTGATGGCCGTGGACGACGCGTCCACCGACCAGACGCTCCAGGTGCTGCTGGCCGCCGAGGAGGAGTACCCGAACCTCAAGGTGGTCGCGTTCCGCCGCAACGGCGGCGCCGGCACGGTGCGCCGGATCGGCTCGCAGATGGCGCGCGGCGAGATCGTCGTGTGGACCGACGCGGACATGACCTACCCGAACGAGCGCATCCCCGAGCTGGTGCGCATGCTCGACACCGACCACAGCATCGACCAGGTCGTCGGCGCCCGCACCACCGAGGAGGGTACGCACAAGCTGCTGCGCGTCCCGGCCAAGTGGCTCATCCGCAAGATCGCCGAGCGGCTGGTCAACCAGCGGATCCCGGACCTCAACTCGGGCCTGCGGGCGATGCGCCGCGACGTCGCGCAGCCCTACCTGCGGCTGCTGCCCCCGGGATTCTCCTGCGTGACGACCATCACGCTGGCGTTCCTGTCCAACCAGCACGACGTGGCCTATGTGCCGATCGAGTACAGCAAGCGCTCCGGCGTCTCGAAGTTCAAGTTCGTCAAGGACGCGTACCGGTACATCCTCCAGGTCCTGCGGATGGTGATGTACTTCAACCCGCTCAAGGTGCTGATGCCTCCGGCGCTCTGGCTGGTCACCATCGGCTTCGGCAAGGGCATCTACGACCTGGCCATGCACCCGCTGCGGATCGCGGGCGACACGGTGCTGATCTTCCTGAGCGGGCTGATCATCGGAGCGCTCGCGCTGCTCGCCGACCTTATTGTGCGGTCGCGGGGGGAGTGACCCCCGGCGCCGCGGCCGCCGCGGCGCGGTCCGCCGGCAGCTTGGCACGCACGACCAGACCCGTTCCGGTGCGCGGGAATCCGCGCTGGACGTACCGGAACGGGGCGGTGCCGAGGCGGGCCACGCTGCCGTACAGGGCGCCGCGCGGCTGGAGCAGCCTGGCCGACGCGCCGGTCAGCTCCTCCTTCGAGGCGCCCGGCGCCGCGGCCAGCCGCCGCCGGCCGACCAGGTTGCGCCCGGCCTCCAGCAGGAAGCCGAGCGGCATGCCGTACTCGCGCACCTCGACCTGCTCGAAGCCGGTCTTCTCCAGCAGCGCGGCGATGTCCGCCGGCTCGTAGCGGCGGAAGTGCCCGGCGATCTCGTCCCCGGCGGCGAAGCGCTCCTGGTGCGCCGGCACCGACAGCAGCAGCCAGCCGCCGGGACGCACCCGGCTCGCCCAGGACGCCAGCGTGCCCGCGTCGTCCTCGATGTGCTCAAGCACCTCGAAGGCGCAGACCAGGTCGAAGCGCTCCTGCGGGTCGAGGGCCTCGGCCAGCACGTTGCGCACCTCGCCCTGCCCGCCGCGCGCCATGCGCTCGCGCGCCACGGCGAACGACTCGGGGCTCGGCTCAAGCCCGAGGTAGCGGTACTGCGTGGACAGGCGCACTCCGAGCGCGCCCATGCCGCAGCCGATCTCCAGGATGTCCTGCACGCTCGAGGGGATCATCCGGCGGATCAGGTCGTAACGCAGCCAGGCGTTCGGCGTCAGGGGGGCCAGCTGGTCCAGCGGCGCCGCGACGGCCCGTGCTCCAGTGCCCTGCCCGTTCGCACCCTGCTCGCTCATTCCAAGCCTTTCATCGCAAGAGTTTGTCTTATGCTGCTGTTCGGTCGGTCGCGGCGTCGGTCCCGGTGCCGGCGACGGGCACGATCTCGTCGAGCCGCTTGATCAGCGGCCTGACGATCTGCTCCGCGGCGAACGCGCTGAGCGCCAGCCGCCGCGCCGCCTCGCGCGCCCGGCGCAGCCGCGCGCGGTCGCCGGCCAGCCCCAGCAG
>JBKOWZ010000096.1:0-10281 GCA_046724665.1 Actinomycetota bacterium | reverse complement strand
GACCTGCGCGACCTGGCCCGCGGCGAGGTGCCCCGCGCGGTGGCCCTGGTCGCCCAGCAGACCTTCCTGTTCGGCGAGAGCGTGCGCGCCAACGTCGCCCTCGGCGAGGACCGCGCCGAGGGCGAGGTGCGCGCGGCGCTGCGGATCGCGCAGGCCGAGCGGTTCGTGGACGCGCTGCCGAACGGCCTCGACACGGTGCTCGGCGAGCGCGGCACCACCCTGTCCGGCGGCCAGCGCCAGCGGCTGGCCCTGGCCCGCGCGCTGGTGCGGCGGCCCAGGCTGCTGATCCTCGACGACTGCACCTCCGCGGTCGATCCGAGCGTCGAGGCGGCGATCCTCGGCGGGCTGAAGGACAGCGCGCTCGGCGCGACCGTGATCGTGATCGCCTACCGCAGGGCCACGGTGGCGCTGGCCGACGAGGTGCTGTTCCTCGACGACGGCGTCATCGCGGACCGGGGCACCCACGAGGAACTGCTCGAACGCAGCGCCGGATACCGCGACCTGATCACCGCCTACGCGCGCGCCGCGCAGGCGGACGAACCAGCGGCCGAAGAACTCGAAGGAGCGGTCGCGTGACCGTGCTCGACGACACAGCCCTCGACGACACTGCACCTGATAAATCAGCGCCCGATGGCACAGCGCCTGATAACACTGTGACTGATAAAACAATGCCCGAGCTCGATCGTTCCGGCGGTGGGATCGCGCCGGTGCGCGAGGCGACCGGCGGCGGGCTCGCCATCGTGCGCGAGGGACTGCGCCTCTCGCCCGAGTTCACCCGCGGCATCGGCGTCACGATGCTGCTCGCGGTGATCGCCACGACCGGACGCATCGTCATCCCGATCGCGGTGCAGCAGGCCGTGGACCACGGCTTCGACGCGCCCGGCGGCGTGGACGCCGGCGAGGTCCGCACCATGGCCCTGCTCGCCGCCCTCGCCGTCGCGGCCACCGCGCTGGCCGCCGCCGCGATGAACCGGCGGCTCTACCGGGCCAGCGAGTCCGGCCTGGCCACCCTGCGGATCAAGGCCTTCCGGCACGTGCACGAGCTGTCCGTGCTGCACCAGCAGGCCGAGCAGCGCGGCGCGCTGGTCTCCCGGGTCACCTCCGACGTGGACACCATCACCAACTTCATCCAGGAAGGCGGGCTGACGCTGTTCGTCAGCGTCGCGCAGATGTTCCTGGCGACGGCGGTGATGGCCCGCTACTCCTGGCAGCTGACCCTGCTGGTCTGGCTCTGCTTCCTGCCGCTGTTCGCCACGATGCGCCTGCTCCAGCGGCGCACCGGCGAGCGCTTCGGCGCGGTACGCCACTCGATCGGCCGGATGCTCAGCGCGCTGAGCGAGTCGCTGGTCGGCGCGCCGGTGGTGCGCGCGTACGGCATCGAGGAGCGCACCGCCCAGCGGATCAACCAGGCGGTGGAGACCACGCGTGCGACGCAGGTACGTGCGCAACTCCTCATCATCGGCACCTTCGGCGCCGGGGAGATCGCCGCCGGACTGGCGAACGCGGGTGTGATCGTCGTCGGCGTCACGCTCGGCGTCGGCGGGCACCTCAGTGCCGGACGGCTCGTCGCCATGCTGTTCCTCGTCTCGCTGTTCATCACCCCGGTGCAGTGGGGTGTCGAGGTCCTCAACGAGGCGCAGAACGCGATCTCGGGCTGGCGCCGGGTGATCGGCCTGCTGGAGACTGAGCCGGACGTGCCCGATCCCGGCCCGAGCGGTGAAGCCGAGGCGCTGCCCGCCGGGCCGGTCGCCGTCGAGTTCCGGTCCGTCGCCTTCGCCTACCCGACCGGCCCACCGGTGCTGCGCGACATCGACGTGCTGATTCCGGCACAGGCCCGGATCGCGGTGGTCGGCGAGACCGGCTCGGGCAAGACCACCTTCGCCAAGCTGCTGACCCGGCTGATGGACCCGATCGAGGGCCGCGTGCTGGTCAACGGGGTGGACCTGCGCCGGATCGCGTTCGACGAGCTGCGCCGGCGCGTGGTGATGGTGCCTCAGGACGGCTTCCTGTTCGACGGCACGATCGCGGACAACGTGCGTTACGGCGCCCCCGACGCCGATGACGGCGAGGTCGTGCGCGCCTTCGAGCACCTCGGCCTCGGCGACTGGCTCGCCGCCCTGCCGGCCGGCGCGGCGACCCGGGTCGGCCAGCGCGGCGAGTCGCTGTCGGCGGGGGAGCGGCAGCTCGTCGCGCTCGCCCGCGCGTACATCGCGGACCCCGACCTGCTGCTGCTCGACGAGGCGACCTCGGCCGTGGACCCGGCGACCGAGCTGCGGATCCAGCGCGCGCTGGACGAGCTGACCCGCGGCCGCACCACGGTGGCCATCGCGCACCGGCTCTCGACCGCGCAGGCGGCCGACGAGGTGCTGGTCTTCGACGCCGGCCGGCTCGTCGAACGCGGACCGCACCGCGAACTGGTCGGGCGGGACGGCATCTACGCGCGGCTGCACGCCTCGTGGACGCGGAATCAGGCTGCTGTGTAGCCCTACAGCTCAGGGGATGTAGATGCCGACGAAGGACTGGTACGCGTAGTAGGCGCACAGGGCGATGCACGGCCCGATCGTCCACGCCCACCGCCGCCAGTCCCTCGTCATCATCGCGGCGACCAACAGCAGCGGCAGGATGCCGGAGGCGTAGCGGGCGAACGACGAGAAGTGCGGCGCCGTGATGGCCGCGAGCAGGCTGAGCGCCGCCCACACCGTGTACGAGACCGGCATCCGGCGTACGCACGCCCCCAGCAGCCCGATCGACGCGACGACCAGCACCAGCGTGAACGCACCGGCTCCGTTGCCGACCTGGTTGACCGAGTCGAGCGCCGACTCGAGCGGGTTCCCGGCGTACGTGCCGCGCAGCCCCTGAAGCTTCTGGATCGTGTACGGCAGCGTGTAGTTGCCGTACACATGGTGGCTCCACAGCAGGTAGATCCCGGTGCCCAGCGGCGGCGAGAGCGCGACGAGAACCCGGGCAGCCAGATGCGGCAGAGGATCGCGCCGCTGCCGGATGACCTCGATCACCCCGGCCGCGGCGATCAGCATGCCGGTCGGCCGCACCAGCCCGGAGCCGAGCCCGGCGAGGAGACCGGCGCCGTGCCAAAGCCACACCCAGCGATTCGAGCCCTGATCCGAGCCCTTCGCCACGGACTGCCGGATCGCGATCAGGTACGCCGCGGCGAAGACTCCCGTAAGCGCCTCGGTGTACCCCATGACGAGCACGAACGCGCCCGGCGCCAGCTGCCCGAGCCACACGGCGCGGCGCGCGGTGACCTCGTCCCCGCCGACCGTCAGCGCCAGCCGGTACATCAGCATCCCGAACAGCAGCGCGCCCGCCCAGCAGACCACCAGGATCGCCGTCAGCGCTCCCATGCCGGTCGCCGCGACCGCGCGCGTGGTGAGCGGCAGCAGCGGCCAGAAGCGCACCCCGTCGCTGGCCACGCCGTGGTAGCCGGACTGCGCGATGCCCGCGTACCAGGCGGTGTCCCAGGTGAACAGCTGGTTGAACAGATGGACGATCTTGGGGCCGTTGGGCATCTGCGCGGTGTAGGGCGGCGTCCGGCGCTGCGCCAGATCCTGGACCGAGATGACGACCAGGTGCGCGACGACCCAGGCGACCAGCGCGGACCGGAAGGCCGCACCCCAGACCGAGCCCGCGGTCTGGTCGGACGGCGGCTCGGCCCGCGTCCCGTTCCGGGTCCTGCCCTGCGCCTCGGTCTGCTCCTGGGCGGACGGCGCCGCCGCTGCGAAGCGCTCGTCACCAACGAGTTCCGGCACGGCTCGAACTGCTCTCGTCTCGGCGTGAGGTGCGATGTCCCGGAAAAGGTATCGGCCGCGAGACAATGACGCCATGATCGACGAATCGCCCGCGTCCCCGCCGAACCCGCCGGGGCTCGACCCGCGGATCGCCGCCCGGCTCAAGCGCGGGCCCGACGGCCTGATCCCGGCCATCGCGCAGCAGCACGACACCGGCGAGGTGCTCATGCTGGCCTGGATGGACGACGAGGCCCTGCACCGCACCCTCACCACCGGCCGCGCCACCTACTGGTCGCGTTCCCGCAAGGAGTACTGGGTCAAGGGCGAGACCTCGGGCAACACCCAGCGGGTCGTCTCGGTCTCGCTCGACTGCGACGGCGACACGGTGCTGGTCGCGGTGGACCAGACCGGCCCGGCCTGCCACACCGGCGCCCGCACCTGCTTCGAGGGCCGCGCGCTGTGAAAGCTTCAAGCCCACGGCCGTGAAAGCTTCGGGGAAGACGCCTGCTTGATGACAGGATTGGGCGCATGACGACAGGCGAGACGGTCCCGGATCTCGACACCTTCCGCACGCTCGCGGCCGACCGGCGGGTCATCCCGGTGACCCGGCGGTACCTGGCCGACGGCGAGACCCCGGTCGGGCTCTACCGCAAGCTGGCGGACGAGCGTCCCGGCACCTTCCTGCTCGAGTCGGCCGAGCAGGGCGTCTGGTCGCGCTACTCCTTCGTCGGCGTACGCAGCGAGCTCGCCCTCACCGAGCTGGACGGCGCCGCCCACTGGATCGGCGACCCTCCCGCCGGCATCCCGCGCGAGGGCGCCCCGCTCGACGTGCTGGCCGCGGCGCTGGCCGCCCTGCGTACCGCGCACGACCCGAGCCGCACCGACCTGCCGCCGCTGACCGGCGGCCTGGTCGGCTACCTCGGCTACGACACGGTCCGCCGCCTCGAGCGGATCGGCGAGCACGCGAAGGACGACCTCGGCCTGCCGGAGCTGACCCTGCTGCTGGCCAGCGACCTGGCCGCGCTCGACCACACCGAGGGCTCGGTGACGCTGATCGCGAACGCGGTCAACCACAACGGCACCCCCGACGGCGTGGACGAGGCGTACCGGCGCGCCGTCGCCCGGCTCGACGCGATGACCGCCGACCTCGCCCGGCCGGTCGAGCAGCGGCCCGCCACCATCGCCCCGGCGCACTCGGCCGCGGCGACCCCCGTCTTCACCGGCAACCGCACCGCCGAGGACTACCGGGCCGCGGTCGAGGCCGCGAAGGAGGAGATCCGGGCCGGCGAGGCGTTCCAGATCGTGCTCTCCCAGCGCTTCGAGCAGCCGACCCGGGCCAGCGCCCTCGACGTGTACCGGGTGCTGCGCGCGACGAATCCGAGCCCGTACATGTACCTCTTCCGCTTCCCCGGCATCGGCGGGGCGGCGGGCTTCGACGTGGTCGGCTCGTCGCCCGAGGCCCTGGTCAAGGTCGCCGACGGCGAGGCGATGCTGCACCCGATCGCGGGCACCCGGCCGCGCGGCGCCAACCCGGAGAAGGACGCCGCGCTCGCCGCCGAGCTGATGGCCGACCCGAAGGAGCGCGCCGAGCACCTGATGCTGGTGGACCTCGGCCGCAACGACCTCGGCCGGATCAGCGCGCCCGGCACGGTCGAGGTGGTGGACTTCATGTCGGTGGAGCGCTACAGCCACGTGATGCACATCGTCTCCACGGTCGTCGGCCGGGTCGCTCCGGGACGCACCGCGCTGGACGTGCTGCTGGCCGCCTTCCCGGCGGGCACCCTCTCCGGCGCGCCGAAGCCGCGGGCCATGCAGATCATCGACGAGCTCGAACCGACCCGCCGCGGCCTGTACGGCGGCTGCGTCGGCTACCTGGACTTCGCCGGAAACGCCGACACGGCGATTGCCATCCGTACCGCGCTGCTGCGCGACGGCACCGCGTACGTGCAGGCCGGAGCGGGCATCGTGGCCGACTCGGATCCAGCCGCCGAGGACATGGAGTGCCGGAACAAGGCGATGGCCGTACTGCGCGCGATCGCCGCCGCCGACACCCTCAAGCCGGTGTAGTCCGCACCGTTTGCGAAAATGTGCGTATGAGCGCGACAACCGGTACCCGGGAGAAGATCACAGCGGCGCTGCTGGCCGCGGCCGGCGCCGGACTGATCCTCGCCTCGGTCGGCCGCGGCTGGGCCGACGCGACCGTCACCGCCCCGGTCCGCCTGGCCGTCCAGACCACCGGCAGCGGTCTCACCCCGCTGCCCTACGCGCTCGGCCTGGCCGGGCTCGCCGGGGCGGTCGCGCTGTTCGCGGTGCGCCGCGTCGGCCGCTACCTCGTCGGTGCGGTGCTGCTCGGCGCGGGGCTCGGCACCGTCGCCGCGGTCGCCGCGAACCTCGGCCGCCTCGACAGCGCGCAGCTGGCCAGGGCCGCCGAGCAGTCTCTCGGCGCGACCGCCGAGAGCCTCGGCCCGGTGAGCAACACCGCCTGGCCCTACGTCACGATCGCGGGCGGCGTTCTGCTGGCGCTCGCCGGCACGCTCACCGTCACCCGCGGACGCGCGTGGACCGGCCTGTCCAACCGCTACGAGCGCCAGGCCGCTGCCGGGTCTCCCGGACCGGTCGCTCCCGCCGCCGAGCCGACCGCGCGCGACCTGTGGGACGCCCTCAACCGCGGCACCGACCCCACAGCCTGAGCACCGCTCTCGATCAGAGACAATGGGAAGACAAGCCAAGCGACGACTTCGAGGAGTCACCGAGCACATGTCCGAGGCCATCGAGACCACGCAGGAAGCAGCCGCCGAGGCCGCGCCGCACGCGCCGCGGAAGGGCCAGTCCGCGCTGGCGAAGGCCGCCGGGGTAGGCATGGCGATGCTCGGCTCGTCCACCGCGGGCACCATGGTGTCCGGCAACTCCATGCCGCACGCCGACCACGGGCACTCGGTGGCCCGCTGGGTCGGCGCGACCCTGTCCATGGTCGGCTGGCTCGTCGGCGGCGTGCTGTTCCCGTTCGCGATGATCCCGGCGAGCATCATCGGCGGCGTCTTCCAGATCCTGGCGCTGGTCGCGGTCGTCGCCCTCAACGCCGCCGGCTTCGGCCGCCCCGACGTCTGGGGCGAGCTCAAGGCCGAGGCGGCCGCCCAGCGCTCGGCCGCCTGACCATCCGCCCGGCGCCGTGCGCGCCGTGGATCATGGCGCCGAGCACCGCTCAGGTGCGGATAGCATGGCTGGGCAAGACGGCGCCGTGTGGCGCCCCGGCAGAGGGGACGGTACGTGGCGGTGGCGACACCGAATCGGAACGTGCTCGACGAGATCCTCGCAGGTGTGCGCGCCGACCTGGCGGAGCGCCAGGCCGGGATCCCCCTCGACGAGGTGAAGGCGAAGGCGCAGGCCCAGCCCTCGGCCCAGGACGCGGTGCGCGCGCTGCGCGGCGAGGGCGTCGCGGTGATCGCCGAGGTCAAGCGGTCAAGCCCCTCGAAGGGCGCGCTCGCCGCGATCGCCGACCCGGCCGCGCTGGCCGCGGACTACGAGCAGGGCGGCGCGAGCGTCATCAGCGTGCTGACCGAGGGGCGCCGGTTCGGCGGCTCGTTGCAGGACCTCAAGGAGGTGCGCGCCCGGGTGGACGTCCCGGTGCTGCGCAAGGACTTCATCGTCGCCAGCTACCAGCTGTGGGAGGCGCGCGCGCACGGCGCCGACCTGGCGCTGCTGATCGTCGCGGCGCTCGAGCAGGACGCGCTGGTCTCGCTGATCGAGCGGGCCGAGTCGATCGGCCTGACGCCGCTGGTCGAGGTGCACGACGAGCAGGAGGTCACCCGGGCCGTGGACGCCGGGGCGCGCATCATCGGGGTCAACGCGCGCAACCTGCGCACGCTCGAGGTCGATCGCAACACCTTCGCCCGCCTCGCCCCGCTCATCCCGGACGACATCGTGCGCATCGCGGAGTCCGGCGTGCGCGGCCCGCACGACCTGATCCAGTACGCCAACGCGGGAGCCGACGCGGTGCTGGTCGGCGAGTCCCTGGTCACCGGGAAGAACCCGCGCGCCGCCGTCGCCGACCTGGTCGCGGCTGGCGCGCATCCCGCGATGCGGCGCGGACGGCAGTAACGTGTACGGCTCGCCGAAACCGATCGCCCCGGCGCGGCGGCGCCCGTGGTGGCGGCATGCTCCGGCGGGCCGCCGATGGCAGGCCGGGCAGTAACCCGAGCCCGTCCTGACCATCCTTCTTCCGCGAAAACGCGGACACCATCTCGGAGCGTTCCGATGACCGACGCACCACACTTCGGCGACGCCTTCTTCGCCGCCGCCTACGCCCAACCCTCCGCGCAGCCCGACGAGGCCGGGCACTACGGCCGCCTCGGCGGCCGGTTCATGCCCGAAGCGCTGATGGCGGCGCTCGCCGAGCTGACCGAGGCGTACCAGAAGTCGAAGAACGACCCGGCCTTCCACGCCGAGTTCACCGCCCTGCTGCGCGGCTACGCCAACCGCCCCTCGCTGCTGACCGACGCCCGGCGGCTGTCCGAGGCCACCGCCGGACAGACCGGCGGCGCGCGCTTCCTGCTCAAGCGCGAGGACCTCAACCACACCGGCTCACACAAGATCAACAACGTGCTCGGCCAGGCGCTGCTGACCAGGCGCATGGGCAAGCGCCGCGTCATCGCCGAGACCGGCGCCGGGCAGCACGGCGTGGCCACCGCCACCGCGGCCGCGCTGCTCGACCTCGAATGCGTGGTCTACATGGGGGAGGAGGACACCCGGCGCCAGGCGCTCAACGTCGCCCGCATGCGCATGCTCGGCGCCGAGGTGATCCCGGTCGCCATCGGCTCGCGCACCCTCAAGGACGCCATCAACGAGGCCATCCGCGACTGGGTGACCAACGTCGATCACACCCACTACCTGCTCGGCACCGCCGCCGGACCGCATCCGTTCCCGGCGATGGTGCGCGACTTCGTGCGCATCCTCGGCGCCGAGGCCCGGCAGCAGACCCTCGAACTGACCGGCGCGCTGCCCGACGCCGTCGCGGCCTGCGTCGGTGGCGGCTCGAACGCGATCGGCGCCTTCCACGCCTTCGTGCCCGACGAGGGCGTGCGCCTCTACGGCTTCGAGGCCGGCGGCTCGGGCATCGAATCCGGCCTGCACGCCGCCTCCATCACCGGCGGCGCGATCGGCGTCCTGCACGGCGCGCGCACGTACCTGCTTCAGGACGAGTACGGCCAGACCCTGGCCAGCCACTCCATCTCCGCAGGGCTCGACTATCCGGCAGTCGGCCCCGAACACGCCTGGCTGCACGACACCGGCCGCGCCGTGTACGAAGCCGTCACCGACGACGAGGCGATGCAGGCGTTCCGGCTGCTGTGCCGCACGGAGGGCATCATCCCGGCCATCGAGTCGGCGCACGCCGTCGCGGGGGCGCTGCGCATCGCCCCGCGGCTGCGCGCCGAACTGGGCCGCGATCCGGTGATCCTGGTCAATCTCTCCGGCCGCGGCGACAAGGACATGCACACCGCCGCCGACTACTTCGGCATGGAGGCGTGAGGCCCGACATGAGCGCTGACACCAACATCGGTACCGGCACGAGCACCAGCAGGCTCTCCCAGGTCCTCGCCGCCGCCCGCGCCGAGAACCGCGCGGCGCTGATCGGGTACCTGCCCGCCGGCTATCCCTCGGTCCAGGGCGGGATCGCGGCCATCCGCGCCATGATCGAGGGCGGCGTGGACATCGTCGAGATCGGACTGCCGTACTCCGACCCGCAGATGGACGGCCCCGTCATCCAGCGTGCCGTCGAGGGAGCCCTGGCGTCCGGCACCAACACCCTCGACGTGCTGCGCACCGTCGAGGCCGTCGCCCGCACCGGCGCGCCGACGCTCGTCATGACCTACTGGAACCCGATCGAGCGCTACGGAGTCGAGCGCTTCGCCAAGGAGTTCGCCGACGCGGGCGGGGCCGGACTGATCACCCCCGACCTGATCCCCGAGGAGGCGGAGCCCTGGCTCACCGCCTCCGACGCGCATGGCCTCGACCGGGTGTTCCTGGTCGCGCAGTCCTCCACCGACGAGCGCATCGCGCTGACCTCGCAGGCCAGCAAGGGCTTCGTCTACGCGGCGTCGCTGATGGGCGTCACCGGCACCCGCGACGCGGTCAACTCCGAGGCACGCCACCTGGTCGAGCGCACCCGCGCCGCGACGGCGCTGCCGGTCTGCGTCGGGCTCGGCGTCTCCAACGCGCGGCAGGCGGCCGAGGTCGCCGGCTTCGCCGACGGGGTGATCGTCGGCTCGGCCTTCGTGCGCCGCCTGCTGGAGGCCGAGGACGAGGCCGTCGGCCTGGCCGCGGTGCGCGAACTCGCCGGACAGCTCGCCGAAGGTGTCCGATCAGGCCGCTCCTGAGGTAACCTCACCGCGACCGGGACGGCCGGCGGCCCACGATTGACGACGGGACGGGAAGCAGGGATGGCGACGCAGCGAGACGCAGTGGCCAAGAAGGACGGCGCAGTCGGCGAGGGCGGCGCGGCGGCGCGCGGCGGTCAGCCGGAGCCCGCGGCCGGTTC
>JBKOWZ010000310.1:0-5543 GCA_046724665.1 Actinomycetota bacterium | reverse complement strand
CTGCCACCCCGGGCAGCTCGAACGTCACGGCCTCGTGGTCCACCAGCGTGTCGTCGTCCAGGGCGTCGTCGTCCACCGTGTCCGCCTCCACGATGTCCGCGTCCGCGTCCACCGGGTCGGTCTCCGCGGTGTCCACGGCGTCCGCACCCAGGGCGCGCGCGTCCACGGCCACAGTGTCGGTGCTGTCGGGGGCCGGCGTGATCGGGGTCTGCGCGGTAGTCACTCTGCCGTCTTCTCCAGGCCGTCGCGGCGCTTCAGCATGGTGATCGAGACCGTTCGCCCGTCCTCGGCGGTGACCGCGTCCACCTCGCCGGCCAGCGCGGTCAGCACCGTCCAGGCGAAGGTGTCGCGGGCCGGCGGGCGCCCGTCCGAGGTCGGCGCCGAGACGGTGATCGCCAGGGCGTCGCCCTCCAGGTCGAACCGGCAGGTCAGGCTGGTGCCCTCCACCGCCTTCTGGAGCAGCATCGCGCAGGACTCGTCCACCGCGATCCGCAGGTCCTCGATCTCGTCCAGGGTGAAGTCGAGCCGGGCGGCGAGCCCGGCGGTCGCGGTGCGCAGCACGGACAGGTACGCGCCCACGGCCGGGATGCGCACCTCGACGAAGTCGCGGTCCTCCACCGCAGTCGCGCCTCCTGCCGAGCCGAGCCTCGTGGCGGCCTCTGATAGGTCAACCGCACCCTGGTCCACTGTGCCTCCCGCGTCCGAGCCAGGCGTCTGCGCCGCGCCGACCGCACGCATCGTATGCAGTCCGCACCCCGCTGTGAGAAGAAAGTACCTCCAACGAGTGGCCGGTGTCGCCTCGCAACACTGATACGTCCGATGACGTCACACCTGCGCCAGGGAACGCCTCCCCGCAGCGGAAACGGCCGGACCCCGGCACTTGTTCCCGGGGTCCGGCCGCACGCCGGCGGGTCCGAAGGTCAGGCCTGCTTGGTCTCCCAGAAGATCTTGTCGATCTCGGCGATGTAGTCGAGCAGCGCCTGACCCGTGGCCGGGTCGTTCGAGCCCTTGGCGCCGCCGGCGCCGGCCGCCTTGATCGCGTTGTTGAACAGGGTGTGCAGCTGCGGGTACTTCTCGAAGTGCGGAGCCTTGAAGTAGTCGGCCCACAGCACCTCGAGGTGGTGCTTGACCAGCTCGGCCCGCTGCTCCTTGACCGCGATCGCGCGGGTGCGGAACGCCGGGTCCTCGTTGGCCTGGTACTTCTCCTGGATCCCCTTGACCGACTCGGCCTCGATCCGGGCCTGGGCCGGGTCGTAGACGCCGCACGGCAGGTCGCAGTGCGCGTAAGCGGTCAGCTTGCGGGCGAAGATTCGCATCGGTGAAACCCCTTCGGTCCTCGAAGAATCGCTTCGGGTCCGAGCCTACTCTGTGCGCCAGGTCACCGCCCCGCATGGGATCATCGGCTGATGTGAGCACTGTCACCGGCCTGGTGCCCTGGGGCGTGGCGCGCGTGTCCGGCCCGTCGATGGTGCCGGCGTACTACGACGGCGACAGGATCCTGGTTCACTACGGCGCCGCGGTCGGCCCCGGCGACGCCGTGCTCGCGCGTGACCCGCGGGAGCCGGAGCGGATCCTGCTCAAGCGGGTCGCGCGGCGCGAAGACGGCGGCTGGTGGCTGCTCGCGGACAACCCGTACGCGCCGGGGGACTCCCGGCAGTTCGGCGCGGTACCCGACGAACTCGTGCTCGGCCGCGTGGCGGCGCGGCTGTGGCCGCGACGGCGGCCGGCGGCCGGTCGGCGCGCCGAGCCGCGCCGGTTCAGCTGGACGCGCCGGAGGTAGCCAGCGCGGCTTCGCGGCGGCGGGCCCGGTAGGCGGCGACGTTCGCCCTGGTGGCGCAGCGCTCGGAGCAGTACCGGCGCGAGCGGTTGGTGGACGTGTCGATGAACACGTCGCGGCACGGCGCGGCCTGGCACACCCCGAGGCGGTCCATGCCGACCTCGGTCGCCTGGACGGCGAGGCCCATGCAGGCCTTCGCGCCGTAGGCGGCCGCGGTCGAGGGCGAGCCCTCGGCCAGGTGCAGGTGCCAGTCCAGGTCGTCGTGCCCGGAGATCTGCGGGCGGATCGGGTACTGCTCCAGCAGCTGGTTGAGCACGGCGACGGCCTGTTGCGCGTTGTCCGCGTCCACCGCGTCGAACACGATCCGCAGCCGCTGGCGCAGCGACCGCAGTTCTGCCAGGTCTCCGTGGGTGAGCCGTCCGCAGGCGCCTTGCTTGGACAGCAGTGCCCGTGCGTCTTCGACCGTGGTGAGACGGTCCTGGTCGCGGTACGGATCGGCCGTGTTCACGAGCTGTACGGCGCGGTCCGCGTAGGAGGCGAGTTCCACTGCGTTGACCCCGGTCGTGTCATGACGGAAGGTGGTTCGCGGTTTCGGTGGCCGCGTGCTTACGGTACGCGATTCACGCGCCCAGCGATCCGGCTTGCCGTTACGGTACGCCTCTGTACGCCCTTGGCAAGGGCGGTTTTCCCGACGTTTCCCGACGCGGCCGAATTGTGGCCCGCTTCGCGACCCGCTCTTCTCATCGCGTGCCGAGCTTGGCCGCCTTCGGTCCGCTCGCGGCGGCGAGGTGCCACAATGACCTTGCGACCGGACACCAACGGTTACCGACCGACCCTGCCGCGTTCCCACCCTCGCGCGGCCGGGGGCACCCGGTCGCGTTCACGTTCCCGTGGTGCCTCGACGGCGTCGCGTGCTTCATCGTGCGCCGCGGGACGCCCGCCGCCGACCGAAGGATGCTCCTTTCACATGTCCACGCCCTCGATGTCAGGATCCGGGCAGTCCAAGTCCTCAGCCGCCACCCTCACCCCTGCCGCCTTCGACGCGCCGGTCTTCGCGCGGCACCGCGGCGGCAAGATGGAGATCAGCGCGACCGTGCCGCTGCGTGACCGGTTCGACCTGTCGCTCGCGTACACCCCGGGTGTGGCCGAGGTGTGCACGGCGATCGCCGAGCGGCCGGAACTTGCGGGCGAGTTCACCTGGAAGTCCAACACCGTCGCCGTGGTGACCGACGGCACCGCCGTGCTGGGCCTCGGCGACATCGGCCCGCTGGCCGCGCTGCCCGTGATGGAGGGCAAGGCGGTGCTGTTCAAGCAGTTCGGCGGCGTTGACGCGGTGCCGATCTGCCTCGACTGCACCGCGGTGGACGAGGTGGTCGAGACGGTGGTGCGGCTGGCCCCGGCCTTCGGCGGGATCAACCTTGAGGACATCTCCGCGCCGCGCTGCTTCGAGATCGAGGCGCGGCTGCGCGAGCGGCTGGACATCCCGGTCTTCCACGACGACCAGCACGGCACCGCGATCGTGCTGCTCGCCGCGTTGCGCAACGCCGCCGTGGTGACCGGCCGCACCCTCGGCGACCTGCGCGCGGTCATCTCCGGCGCGGGCGCGGCCGGGGTCGCCATCGCGCGGATCCTGGTCGAGGCCGGGATCGGCGACGTGGCGGTGGCGGACTCCAAGGGCATCGTGGACAGCACCCGCGAGGGCCTGACGCCGGTCAAGCGTGAACTGGCCGCGTTCACCAACCGGGCCGGG
The DNA here is from genome assembly GCA_046724665.1 of Actinomycetota bacterium. Lineage (GTDB taxonomy): Bacteria > Actinomycetota > Actinomycetes > Streptomycetales > Catenulisporaceae > Actinocrinis. The sequence goes on along the minus strand of JBKOWZ010000310.1, from coordinate 2,016 downwards.
CTGTCCGGCAGCCTGGAGTCGGCGCTGGCCGGGGCGGACGTCTTCATCGGCGTCTCGGCGGGCACCGTCTCCGAGTCCGCGGTCATGACCATGGCGCAGAACTGCATCATCGCCGCGATGGCGAATCCGGACCCGGAGATCCACCCGGACGTCGCGCGCAAGTACGCCGCGGTGGTGGCCACCGGCCGCTCCGACTTCCCGAACCAGGTCAACAACGTGCTGGCCTTCCCCGGGGTGTTCGCCGGCGCGCTCTCGGTGCGGGCCGGCAAGATCACCGAGTCGATGAAGCTGGCCGCCGCGGACGCGCTGGCCGCCGTGGTCGCGGACGAGCTCTCGCCGGAGTGCGTGATCCCCTCGCCGTTCGACCCGCGGGTCGCTCCGGCGGTCTCGGCGGCCGTGGCGCAGGCCGCGCGGGAAGCCGGGGTGGCGCGCCTGTGATGTGGCGCTGCTGACACGGCTGCGCCACATCACGGCCGAAGGCCGCGCGTGGCCGTAGACGTTACCCGTCGGTAAGGTGGGCGGCATGTTTGCGGTCTACGCGGCGGCCACCGACAAGGACGAGCCGCTCAAGGGTCTGGAACTCGGCGAGCGCCCCGAACCGGCCGTGCCCGTGGGCTGGACCACGGTGCGGCTGCGCGCGGCGGCGCTCAACCACCACGACCTGTGGTCCCTACGCGGCGTCGGGCTGCCTGAGGAACGCCTGCCGATGATCCTGGGCTGCGACGGCGCGGGCGTGGACGAGGACGGTAACGAGGTCGTCGTACACGCCGTGATCGGCGAGTCCGGGCGCGGTGTACCGGACGGTGAGCGGCCAACGATTCTGACGGAGCGTTACCACGGCACGTTCGCCGAGAAGGTCGCCGTACCGCGCTGGAACCTGGTGCCCAAGCCGGCGGCGCTTACGTTCGAGCAGGCTGCGTGTCTGCCGACGGCGTGGCTGACGGCCTATCGGATGCTGTTCACGCGCTCGGGCACGCGTCCGGGCGACACGATCCTGGTACAGGGCGCAGGCGGCGGCGTCGCGAGCGCCCTCATCGTGCTCGCTCGGGCCGCCGGGTACCGCGTCTGGGTGACTTCGAGGTCCGAGGAGAAGCGCGCGCGGGCGCTCGAACTCGGCGCGCACGCCGCCTTCGCATCGGGTGCGCGCCTGCCCGAGCGGGTGGACGCGGTGATGGAGACCGTGGGCGCCGCGACGTGGGCGCACTCGGTCGCGTCAGTGCGCGAGGAAGGCGCCATCGTCATCTGCGGGGCCACCTCGGGGCCGAACCCGCCGGCCGCGCTGACCCGGATCTTCTTCCATCAGCTGCGCGTCGTCGGCTCGACGATGGGCTCGCGCGAGGAACTCGGGCAGCTGCTGCGGTTCTGCGAGGTGAGCGGGGTGCGGCCGGTCATCGACTCGGTGCGGCCGCTCGCCGAGGCCCCCGAAGGCTTCGCCAGGATGGCCGGCGGGGACCTCGTCGGCAAGATCGTCTTCACGCTCTGACGGCGGGCGCCGGGATCAGAACTTGTCGGTCGGCGGCTCGTCGGGCCCGTCGCCGTCGCGTTCGAAGACCTCGCACAGCTCGGTGATCGCGCGGTCGATGATCTCGCGCACCTCGGCAAGCTGGGCCTCGGAGAGCGGGCCGTGCCGCCGCGCCGCGTCGATCAGCGGCCCGGCCTCGCGGCGCACCAGGTCGAGCAGGTCGCGCAGCTGCGGGCCGAACGCCTCCCAGTCGAAGCCGTGCCGCGACGACTTGCCGCCGCCGGCCCCGGACCGGCCGCCGGGTCCGGCGTCCCGCGGCTCCTCGTGGCCCTGCCCCCAGAACGGCGAGTTGGCGCCGAACAGCCAGGCCCACGGCGGCGCGTTCCACTGCCGCTGGTGCTCCTCCCACTGCTCCTTCCACTGGCGCGCCCACTGCTCCTTCCAGGCGCGCTGCCAGTCGCGCCACTGGTCGCGCTGGCCGCCGAGGTCGCGCTTCCAGGCGCGCCACTGGTCCTGCTGCTCGCGCTTCCAGTCCCGCCACTGCTCGCGGTTCC
>JBKOWZ010000278.1:0-26013 GCA_046724665.1 Actinomycetota bacterium | reverse complement strand
CGCCGGGGCGGCGGCGAAGCCGGCCGGCAGCACGACCTCCAGCCGCTTGCCCGCGACCTCGACGACGATCCGCTCGCGCTGCGCGGCCTCGGGGGCTTCGCCGACCGGGCCGTCGAACGGCGGGATCACCGTGGCGAACTCGGTCTCGATCCAGCGCGTGTGCACGCTGAACGGCTCGGCGGGGTCGGCCGGGGCGAACGCCGGGTCCTGCACCACCGCGCTGTGGAAGGGCAGCACCGTGGCCATCCCGCCGATCTCGAACTCGGCCAGGGCGCGGCGGGCGCGGGCCAGCGCGTGCGCGCGGTCCCGGCCGGTGACGATCAGCTTGGCCAGCAGCGAGTCGAAGGCCTGTCCGATGACGCTGCCTTCCTCCACTCCGGCGTCCAGCCGCACGCCAGGACCGCTCGGCGTGCGCCAGCGGGTGACGGTGCCCGGCGCGGGCAGGAAGCCGCGACCGGCGTCCTCGCCGTTGATCCGGAACTCGATGCTGTGCCCACGCACCACCGGGTCGTCGTAGCCCAGCGCCTCGCCCTGCGCGATGCGCAGCTGCTCCGCCACCAGGTCGAGCCCGGTGACCTCCTCGCTGACCGGGTGCTCGACCTGAAGCCGGGTGTTGACCTCCAGGAACGAGACCGTCCCGTCCGCGCCGACCAGGAACTCGCAGGTGCCGGCGCCGACGTAGCCCGCCTCGCGCAGGATCGCCTTGGACGCGCGGTAAATCTCAGCCGTCTGCGCCTCCGTCAGGAACGGCGCGGGGGCCTCCTCGACCAGCTTCTGGTGCCGGCGCTGCAACGAACAGTCGCGCGTGGAGACCACGACGACGTTACCGTGCGTATCGGCCAGGCACTGCGTCTCCACGTGCCGCGGCCGCTCCAGGTACCGCTCGACGAAGCACTCGCCCCGCCCGAACGCGGCGACCGCCTCACGCACCGCAGAGTCGAACAGCTCCGGGATCTCCGCCAGCGTGCGGGCCACCTTCAACCCGCGGCCGCCGCCGCCGAACGCGGCCTTGATCGCCACCGGCAGCCCGTGCTTGCGCGCGAACGCCACGACTTCCTTGGCGTTCGCCACCGGATCCGGCGTGCCCGCCACCAGCGGCGCGCCGACCCGCGAGGCCACCGCACGCGCCGAAACCTTGTCCCCCAGCAGCCTGATCGCTTCGACCGGCGGTCCGACCCAGATCAGCCCAGCCGTCTCGACCGCGGCGGCGAAGTCCGCGTTCTCCGACAGGAACCCGTAACCCGGGTGTACCGCGTCTGCTCCGCTCGCCTCCGCGGCGGCCAGGATCTTCTCGACCGACAGGTACGACTCGGCCGCCGTCTGGCCGCCGAGTGCGTACGCTTCGTCGGCCACCTGAACGTGCAATGCGTCGCGATCGGCCTCCGCGTACACCGCCACGCTGCGCAATCCCAGATCCCGGCAAGCCCGCGCCACCCGTACCGCGATCTCCCCACGATTCGCGATCAGCACCTTGCGCACGTCTGGCTCCCTCGGCTCTATTGGCTCGTTGTCGGAGAGGACCCCTTGAGTGTAGGCAGGCGCGCAAGGTTGCCGCGTCCGGGGATCGCCACCGAACGTGCCGCCACTTGTTGTATGCGGCCCACAACCAATCCTGCGTGAGGGTGCGTCTCCTTGTATCGAGGTGAGCGCTATGGTTCTTGTCACAGGGGTCGTAACGTACGACTCCGTATCGAGCCTCCTGGCACCCGATCGGACAGAAGCACCGCCTGACAAGAAGCAGCACAGTATGCCGATAGCCGCGTTTGAGGAGGGTAGCCGCGCAGTGTCCATTTCCGGCGGCTCGTCGGGCACCGGCAGGGGTGAGCGGGTCAAGGCGCGCGGCGCCGCAGTCCTGGCCGAGCTGCGTGCGGCGGCCGAGGTCACGATCATCCTGGTCGCCCTGATGTGGGTGGTCCAGCTGTTCAACGCGGCGGACGGCTATCGGCTCGACAGCGGGTACGGGATCATCGCCCGCAGCACCTCATCGCTGCCGCACATCGTCACCGCGCCGTTCCTGCACGCCAACTTGCAGCACATCGAGAGCAACACGCCGCCGCTCGCCCTGCTGACCTTCCTGGCCGCGCTCGGCGGGATCCGCAGGTTCGTCTACGCCGCGTCCGTGATCGTCGTCGTCGGCGGCCTTGGCACCTGGCTGTTCTCGCCCTCGAACACGAGCACCGTGGGAGCCAGCGGTCTGATTTTCGGACTGCTCGGCTACGTCGTGGTCCGCGGCCTGTTCGCCCGCGCGCCGTGGCAGGCCGCCTGGCAGATCGCGGTCGGCGTCGCGGTGTTCATCTACTACCAATGGACGCTCGTCCTGCTCTACCCTTCCTCAACGGTCAGCGCGATGCACATCTCTTGGCAGGGGCACCTGAGCGGCCTGCTCGCCGGGATTCTCGCCGCGGTGCTGGCGTGGCGGCGACGTAAACGGTCCGACGACGAGGAGCGACTGCCCGCCTGAGCCCGGTACCCACGTCCCCCGACCCATCCCGACCCGGAATGGCGCCTGTCGTGCCGATGCCTCGTATATCCCTCTCGCAGGTGTTCCGTACCGCGCCCGCCAAGGCGTCGCTGGCCGCCGGGTGCGCCGCCGCCGTGGCCGGAACCCTGCTCGCGTTCCCGCCGACGGCCGCCGCCTCGACCCCGGCCTCGGCGTCGGGAAACCTGGTCATCCACCCGACCCGCTCGCACGAACCCATCCCGAGCCTCAGCTTCCCCCTGCCGTCGGCATCGACTGCCCGGACCGCGTCGCCGAGCTCCGTAGCGGGAGGCACGACGCCACCGCACCACCGCAAGCAGTCCGCGACGGCCACGCCCACGAACGCGGAGTACGGCGGCTACATATCGACCTTCACGCCCGCGCCGGCGGTGGTCTTCGCCACGCCGGCCGCGACCGCCAGCGTCGCGTGCCTGGCCAACGGCCGTCCCGTCACGGGCCCGGGCGGTGACCTGGACCTGCCGGGCATAGCCGGGTCGTCCAAGGACGCCGGGCACGTCGGCGCCCTGCCGATCAGCAGCCTCGGCCCGGTCGGCATGCTGCCGCCGCAGATCGACTCGGCGAATCTGGCGCAGCTGCGGATCACCAGGCCGGTCGATGCGGCGTCCACGAACCTGTCGATGATCGCCAGCTCCGGTTACCGCTTCCCGTGCATCCACATCGAGCTCGGCCCAGGCCAGGGGCAGGGCCAGGGCTACCAGGGCGTCCAGTACGCGCTGATGAACGCGGGGCTGGTGGCCGACGAGCGGTCCGGTCAGCAGGAGATCCTGACGTGGACTTATTCGACGATCCTATGGTCGTACACGCTCCCCGGCTCGACGAAGGCGCACCAGGGCTCCGGCCATATCAACGCGCAGCCCGACCGGGTGACCACGTCGGTCGCCGACGGCACGCGAGCGATCGCGGTGGTCACGATCGGCTTGACGGCCGTGGTCGCGCTGGCGTTGATCGTTTTGTATGTCGTGGGAATCCGGCGCAATCGGGCGCGGTACCGCAAGCGCTACTACCGTCGGGCGGCGCTGCGCGCTGAGCGTGAGGCGATGCTGGCCGCGGTTGAGCGGGCTCAGGCGGCGCAGACCGCCGAGGCGGCGCGGTGGGCCGAGATGGCGGCGCAAGAGGCCGGGACGGAAGCCGAGCCCGAGGCGATACCTGAGCCGGAACCAGAGGCTGAGGCCGTGCCAGAACCCGAGCCGGCACCTGAGCCGGAAACGGCACCTGAGCCGGAACCAGAGGTTGACGCCGTGCCAGAACCCGAGCCGGAGCCTGAGCCGGAAACGGCACCTGAGCCGGAACCCGAATCCGAGGCAGAAGCGGTACCTGAACCTGAACTTGAGTCAGAGCCCGAGCCCGAGTCGGAGCCTGAGGAAGAACCTGAGCCTGAGGAAGAGCCCGAGGCCGTTACCGACTCCGACCCGGACTCCGACGCTGAACCCGAGCAGGGCGACCGGTTACCGGAAGATGCCCGTGTGACCCAATGAGTACCGCCCCGGCTGGGGGTATACGCACAGTCCGTGCGGACCATGCCCGACCTTGATGCGTTTGATCAGATGCCCGTCGATCGTCGAGATCGCGTAAACCTCTGAGTCGTAGCGGCCGGTGAGCCACAGCACCGTGCCGTCCGCCGAGACTCCGCCCATGTCGGGGCTCGCGTGGCCCGGGATCTTCCACACCGCGCGCGCCTTGCGGGTCGCGAAGTCGAGCACGGTGATCGAGCCCTCGCCGCGGTTCGAAACGTAAAGCGACGTCGAGTCCCGGCTCACGTAGAGGCCGTGCGCGCCGAGTCCGGTCGGGATGAAGCCGGTGACCTTGAAGTTGTCGCCGTCTACCGTCCACAGGCCGCTGCTCTGCATGTCCGCGACGTACCACACCGATCCGTCGGGCGCGATCTTCACATCCTGCGGCATCGCGCCGGACTTCAGCGTGATCACGCCGAGCAGCTTGTGCGCGGCCGTGTCCACCTTCAGCAGGTTCGCGGAGAACTCGCAGGACGCGATGAAGTACCTGCCGTCCGGCGAGAAGTCCGCGTGGTTCACGCCGGCGCACGGCACCGGCAGTATGTCCTGGATCGCCATCGAGTGCGGGTCGCGAAAGACGATCTGGCGGTTCGCCTCGGACATGACCATCGCCGACTTGCCGTCCGGCGTGAAGTAAAGGTTGTACGGGTCGTTCACCGGCACCGGCTTTCCGAACTTGCCGGTGCGCGGGTCGATCGGTGTGAGCGAGTTGCCGATGTCGTTGTTCACCCACAGCGTCTGCATGTCCCAGCTCGGGACGACATGCTGCGGTTGTTGCCCGACCTGTACGACCCGGACGACCCGGTACGTCGATGGGTCGATCACCGAGACCGTGTCAGATTCACTGTTCGGCACGTAGACGAACGACGGCATGCCCTTAACCGCGTCCGACAGCTGCATAGGGCGGTCCGCGAAGTACAGGTCCGCCGGGTTGTACGCGGGCATCCCGGACAGTCCGGTGCGCAACTGGATCGTCGGCGACGGTGACGACGTCCTCGCATTCGTCGTGCCGGTGTGCGAGACACTGACCGCCGCCTTACCCGCCGCGGGTCCCGAGGGCTTGTCGTCCTTATCCGAGGCGAGCAACGTGTAGCCGACGGCGAGGACGCCGACGGCGACCGCCGTCACCGCGCCTCCGATGACGAACCGGCGCCGGGTGTAGGTGTTCACCGACGTGCTACCTCCGGAACTGAGACTGGCTGCGGAAAGAGAGCGGAAGCGGTGACGGCCCGCAGGCCGCGCGAACGCAGCCCGTCCAGGATCGCGGGCAGCGCCTGGACCGTGCCGCGGTGGCCGAGATGCAGCGAGACCACATCCCCAGCGCGAACCGCCGACAGCACATTGTGCGTCACCGCGTCCGCTCCCGGGTCGGTGTAGTCGAGCGAGTCAAGATCATATGAGAGTACTGTTGGATAGCCGGCACGCACGGCCGCCGCGCGCACCGCGGCCGTTGCGTGCTGTGCCTGCGAGGGACGGAACCACCGTCCGCGCGAACCGATGAGGTGTTGCAGGCGCAAGGCGCAGTTCTCGATCTCAGCGTAGGCGGCGTCCGGGCTCAGCGCGTCGATATCGATGTGATGCTCGGTGTGGTTGCCGAGTTCGTGCCCGCCGTCGAGCACCCGGCGAGCCATCTGCGGATACTGACCGAGCCAGCGGCCAACGGCCAGCACGGTAACGCGCGCCTCGCCGCGTTCGGCTTCCGACAGGAGCGCTGTAGCGAGCGCGGGAGGACCGTCGCCGTGGAACGTCAGCGCGACGGCATCAGCTGCCGGGACGAGCGGTGACGTAGCGGTGCCAGCCGTAGACGGGATGGTTGCTCGAATCGACGACTGCGGTAACGCCTTCGGCGTATCCGGCGCGGCGCTGCCCGTGGCCGCAGTGGAGCAGCCTTCGGCTAGCGCGGCGGCCGCACATACCGACCATGCGGCGCGCAACGTGTCCCTGCGCGACCAGCGGTCGGTGCGGTGCAGGTCGTCCGGGGCACTCACGCAGCGACCCTACGTGACACCACGTCAGCGGCCAATCGCTCGATCCGGCTAAACGAGTGAACGGTTCAGTCCTTCGAAGGACCGGCCCACAGGCTGCTCACCGCGATGCCGAGTTCACCCAGCATCCGGCGCAGCAGCGGCAGCGACAGTCCGATCACGTTCGACGGGTCGCCCTCGATCGAGTCAACGAACTGCCCGCCGATGCCGTCGATGGTGAACGCCCCGGCGACGTGCAGCGGCTCACCCGTCGCCACGTACGCCTCGATCTCGGCGTCGGAGAGATCCGCGAACCGCACCGAGGTCACCGCAACCGCTTCGACCTCACGCCAGTGCGTGTCGCCGGCCGATGTATCGATCAGGCAGTGACCGGTGACGAGCACGCCCTCACGGCCACGCATCGACTTCCAGCGGCCGATCGCGTCCTCGACGTCGGCAGGCTTGCCGAGGGCTTGGCCGTCCAGGTCGAGCATCGAATCGCAGCCGATCACCAGCGCGCCCGGCTCCACGCGCGCCGCCACGGCGCTCGCCTTCGCCCGTGCCAGAGCGGCCACAAGCTCCGTCGGCGTTTCCGCGTCGTACGCTTCCTCGTCCACGCCGCTGACGATCACTTCGGGCGCGAACCCCGCGTTGCGCAGCAAGGTCAGCCGTGCGGGCGACTGCGAGGCGAGTACCAGGCGCATTGTCCGCGACGTCATTGCGGGTACGCGGACGTACGCCAGCCGTCGGCGATATGCCACAGACCGGCGCGGATATATCGCGACCGGTTGGTCCAGCCGGAGGCGTTCACCGACTTCGACCCCTCGCCGCCGCCGACTCCACGCATGGTGATCACCGCGACCAGCGCGGCGAGCTCCTCGTCTGTGGGCTCGCCGCGCACGACGCGCAGCGTGGTCATCACATCGGCCGCGCCGACCGCGTCGTGGTCAGCACTCTCCACCGCCGCTACCTCCTCAGCCGCCTCAGCCTCAGCCGTCATGGACGTCACAGCCGTCACAGCGGGATGTTTCCATGCTTCTTCGGCGGCAGCTGCGCGCGCTTGGTACGCAGCGTGCGCAGCGCACGTGCGACGAACACACGCGTCTGTGAGGGCTCGATCACTGAGTCTACGTACCCGCGCTCGGCCGCGATGAACGGATTGAGCAGGGTGTCCTCGTACGCCGTGATCAGCTCGGCGCGCTTGGCCAGTGGGTCCTCGGCCGCTGCGATGTCCCGCTTGTTCAGGATGTCCACGGCGCCCTGCGCGCCCATGACCGCGAACTGCGCGGTAGGCCACGCGACGTTGACGTCCGCACCGAGGTGCTTGGAGCCCATGACGTCGTACGCACCGCCGTATGCCTTACGCGTGACGACGGTGACCATAGGCACGGTCGCCTCGGCGTACGCGTACAGCAGCTTCGCACCGCGCCGGATGATGCCGTTCCACTCCTGACCCGTTCCCGGCAGGAATCCGGGCACGTCCACGAAGGTCAGGATCGGGATGTTGTACGCGTCGCAGGTGCGGATGAACCGCGCTGCCTTCTCCGAGGCGTTGATGTCCAGGCAGCCGGCGAACTGCATCGGCTGGTTCGCCACCACGCCGACCGAGCGCCCCTCGACCCGGCCGAAGCCGACCACGATGTTCGGCGCGTAGAGCGCCTGCACCTCGAGAAAGTCGCCGCCGTCGAGGACGTGCTCGATGACCCGGTGCATGTCGTAGGGCTGGTTCGCCGAGTCGGGGATCAGCGAGTTCAGCTCGAGATCCACGTCGGTTTCCGACAGGACCTCGTCGATCGCGAAGACCGGCGGGTCCTCCAGGTTGTTCTGCGGCAGGAAGGACAGCAGGCTCTTGACGTACTCGAAGGCGTCCTTCTCGTCGGCCGCCTGGTAGTGCGCGTTGCCGGACCTGGTGTTGTGCGTGTGCGCGCCGCCGAGCTCCTCGAAGCCGACGTCCTCGCCGGTCACCGTCCGGATCACGTCGGGCCCGGTGATGAACATGTGCGAGGTCTTGCCCACCATCACGATGAAGTCGGTCAGCGCGGGGGAGTACACCGCGCCGCCCGCCGCCGGGCCGACGATCAGCGAGATCTGCGGGATGACCCCGGAGGCGTGCACGTTGCGCCGGAACATCTCGCCGAAGGCGCCGAGCGCGACCACGCCCTCCTGGATGCGCGCGCCGCCGCCGTCGTTGATGCCGATCAGCGGGCAGCCGATCTTCATCGCCAGGTCCATCACCTTGGCGATCTTCTCGCCGTTCACCTCGCCGAGCGAGCCGCCGTAGACCGTGAAGTCCTGCGAGAACAGGCACACCGTGCGGCCGTCGATCGTGCCGTAGCCGGTGACCACGCCGTCGGTGTACGGCCTGTTGCGCTCCATGCCGAAGTTCGTGGAACGGTGCCGTACCAGCTCGTCGAGCTCCTGGAACGAGCCCTCGTCGAGCAGCAGCTCGATCCGCTCCCGCGCGGTCAGCTTGCCCTTGGCGTGCTGCTTCTCCACGGCCCTGGCCGAACCCGCGTGCACCGCCTCGTCCAGGTGCGCGCGCAGCAGGGCGAGCTTGCCCGCTGTCGTATGGATATCGATCTCTTCGGCCATCGTCGTTCGTGTACTCCCAAGAACGATTGTCGGTCCTCCCGTCGGCGGGACGCGCCGTTCCGGGGTGCTGCCAATGTATACGCAGGGACATAGGCTGCGGCCATGGCCTCCGTCTACAACGATCTCAACCGCCCGCCGTTGAGTGAGCACAGCCTCCAGCGTGCGCTCATGGTGCCCGGAGGATTCGTCTCGGCGCTGCGCGTCCTGCCGGAGATCGGCTCGACCAACACGGCGCTGCTCGCCGCCGCGGCGGACGGCGCGCCGCACGGATCCGTGGTGGTCGCGGAGGCGCAGACCGCGGGCAAGGGACGGCTCGGCCGGGCCTGGGTCGCCCCGCCGCGTTCCGGGCTCTTCGTCTCGATCCTGCTGCGGCCCGAGCCGCCGCCGAGCCGCTGGGGCTGGCTGCCGCTGCTCGCCGGGGTGGCGGCCCGCTCGGCGGTCGCCCGGGCGGCCGAACTGGACGTTTCCCTCAAATGGCCGAACGACCTGATCCTGCCCGGCGCGACTGACGGCGACGGCGACGGCGACGCCGATTCCGGCTACGGAGCCGACCGCAAGCTCGGCGGCATCCTTGCCGAGCAGGGCGGCGGCACGGGGAGCGAGCCGTACGTCGTCGTCGGCATCGGTATCAACGTCACGTTGCGCGCCGACGAACTCCCCGCGCCGCACGCCACATCGCTCGCCCTCGCGGGCGCCGCGGTGACCGACCGCGACACGCTCCTGCGGATGCTGCTGCGCATTTTCGGCTCCTGGTACGCCGACTGGACTGCTGCCGACGGCGACGCCGAACGCAGCGGGCTGGCCGCCGCGTACCGGGCCGCCTGCGCGACACTCGGCCGCCGGGTGCGTGCCGAACTGCCGGGCGGGAACACGGTCTCCGGCGAGGCCACCGGGCTCGACGCGGACGGCCGGCTGGTCGTGCGCACGGCCGATGGCGCGTCAACGCCAATCGGCGCGGGCGACATTGTGCACCTGCGGTAGCGGCGGTAATGGCGCGCGGTCCGCCGAACGTGCCAGGATTCGCCCAACACGAAGCAGTGGTCGGATCAACGACTGGTCCGGCCACATCCATGGAGGGGACGAGGACTGTCATGGGGTACCCCGAGCGGCTGCTCAGCGAGGGTGAGCGAATAGATCTGCAACTGCGTCCGCACTGGAAGGCGCTCGTCCTGCCGGTGCTCACGCTCATCCTCACCTTCGGCATCGGCGGGTTCCTGGTGGCCGTCGCGCCCAAGCACGGGACCGGCGCCAAGGTCAGCTGGATCGCCATCGGCGTGGTGGCGCTGGCGATCGTCGTCTGGTTCGCGGCGCGCCCGTGGATCACCTGGCTCAACACGAACTACGTGATCACCAACCGGCGGCTGATCATCCGGCTCGGCCTGATCCACCGGGTCGGCCGGGACATCCCGCTGGAGAAGGTCAACGACGTCTCCTTCCGGCACGACTCGCTGCTGGACCGGATGCTGGGCTGCGGCACGCTCGTGGTCGAGTCGGCCGGCGAGCACGGCCAGGTCGAGCTCGACGACATCCCGCACGTCGAGGAGACGCAGCGGGAGGTCGCCACGCTCATCTCCGGCGACCCCGCGGCCAATCTGAACCAGGACTAGCACACCGGTGCGCGCGGTGATCCGAAGGCGGACGGGATCGGCGCGGAGCGGTATTGTTGCAGTCCGTACGCCTCCGGATGCGGCCGGTGGCACGATTCGACGCCCACCGGGACCGACCGGGACATTTCCGTCCCGGTCGGCCTCCCCACCCTTCCCGACGAGTAGGTGAGTCAGGTCACCGGAGCGCACGACGTCACCAGGCCGCGGCCCGGCTCGGAGGCCCACGCCGCGGCGCGGCTGCGCGCGTTGACCGGCTTCGCGAAGTCGATGGCGGCGGCGCACTCGGTTGAGGACGTCATCCGCATCGCCGCCCGCGAGGCCCAGCGCGACCTGCGCGCCGCGGTCGCCTCGATCTCCATGTGGGAGCGGCAGACCGGCCGGCTGCGGGTGCTGGCCAACCACGGCAAGCTCGCCCCCGGCGAGACCCCCTTCCCCAAGGACGAGTCCTACCCGGTCTCCGACTTCCCGGAGATCCTGCTGAGCGAGGACGACCTCGGGCCGTGGATCCAGGTCGCCGACGACGAGTACGGCGACCCCAAGCGCGTCTCGATGCTGCGCCGCCGCGACCGGCACTGCGCGCTGATCGCCCCGATCGTCTACAACGGCCGCGCCTGGGGCGAGCTGTTCGCCGCGCGCAGCATCGACCAGCCGGTCTACGACCGCGAGGACGTGGACTTCGCCGCCGCGCTGACCGCGCAGATCGCCGCGGGGCTGGCCAAGGCCGACCACGTGCGGCAGATCGAGCGGCTGGCGTACACCGACCAGCTGACCGGCCTGGCCAACCGCCGCTCCTTCGACGCCCGGCTCGACGCCGCGATCGACCGGCACGCCAGCGACGGCACCGTGGTCTCGCTCATCGTCTGCGACGTCAACGGCCTGAAGCGGATGAACGACGGCCACGGCCACGACCACGGCGACGCGCTGCTCGTGCAGCTGGCCGGCGTGATGTCGGCCGCGGCCGCGCTGCTGCCCGGCTCGCTGGCCGCGCGGCTCGGCGGCGACGAGTTCTGCGTCCTGATCGAGGGCTACGGCGCGGACGACGCGGTACGCGTCGCCGAGGAGCTGTGCAACCTTGCGCTGACCGTGCGCGGCGGTGAGGGCGTGGCGTGCGGCGTCGCGTCCACCGGCGACCGGATAGGCGACGTCATCACCCGTGACCGGCTCTTCCGCCTGGCAGACGCGGCGCAGTACCGCGCCAAGCGGTCGCGCTCGCTGCATCCGGTCGTGGCCGGCCGTGGCCAGCCGCCGGACGCCGCGGTCTTCTCGCTGCCCAGTGCGCGTACCACTCCGCCGACCCCCGGCGCACCGGTACCGGACCGCCGGGCCATCCGGGGCCGCAGCGGGATACCCGTCGAGTCCATGCTCACCGAGGCCTTCTCGGCGCTTGACGAGGAGGCCCGCCGCACGACTTCCGCAGTCCCGACGGTGGACCGAGTCGAAGTGGTCGCAGACGTCGTCGCACGCGGCCTTGACGCAGCGTCTTGGTACATCTACAGCAAGCCGGGTTCGTCGGAACCCCTCAGCGTCGTGCGCTATTCGGTGTACCGCACGCCCGCGGAGCCTGGTTCGGACGGCCTGCTGTCGCTGACGCAGCAACCGGTCGGTCCGGAGCACTTCATGGGCGTCGAGGACATGCTGTTCAACGGCGGCGAGTACATCGAGCTGACCGAGGGCGGATTCGACAGCGGGTCAGGCAACGGCCACGCCGGGGAGCTGCCGCCCGGCGCCGCCAAGCTCGCGGCCGCCGGATACACCGGGGCGCTGACGATCGGATCGAGCTCACCGGACCGCTCGCAGTGGATGGTCGCCGTACTGCTGGACTCGATCTCCAAGCAGCCGAGCCTCGCCGTGCCCCTGCTACGCGCCCTACTCGCCGCCGCGTTGCTGCGTTAACGCGCTACTGCTCGGCGGTATCGAACGGCAGCGTCAGCGTGCGCAACAGATCGGCCAGCGTCTCAAGCCGGTCGGCTGGCAGCGCGGCGAGCAGCTCGCGCTCGTTCTTCAGCAGTCCGGCCAGCGCGGCGTCGGCCATCTCCCGGCCGGCGCCGGTCAGCCGCACCAGCACGCCGCGCCGGTCCGCCGGATCCGGGCCGCGCACGACCAGCTCCCGCGCGGCGAGCCGGTCGATCCGGTTGGTCATGGTGCCCGAGGTGACCAGGGTCTGCGTCAGCAGCTGGCCGGGGGAGAGCTGGTACGGCTCGCCGGCCCGGCGCAGCGCGGAAAGCACGTCGAACTCCCAGGGCTCGAGCCCGTGCTCGGCGAAGGCGGTGCGCCGCGCCCGGTCGAGGTGCCTGGCCAGCCGGGTCACCCGGCTGAGCACCTCGAGCGGCTGCACGTCCAGGTCGGGCCGCTCCCGGCGCCATGCGGCGACCAGCCGGTCAACCTCGTCCCGCGCCGACTGCGCCATCCGGTCACCACCCTCCTCGGCCGGACCGTCCGGACCGTAAGGCCCTCTTACCCGTCGCATCCCACCGCCAATTCTATCAAGACACTTGATGCCAAGCATCTTGACGTCGAGATAGTTCGTTGCGAGGATCTCCTCGATATCTTGATGTCGAGATAAGTGGCGCGGTCCGAACGAAGGGACCGAACCACTGGAACGAACTGGAGACGCCATGCAGACCCAGGCCCAGTCCACCACCTGGGATCCGGAGCGCTATCTGCGGTTCGCGGACCAGCGTGCCCGCCCCTTCGAAGACGTGCTCGCCCGCATCCCCGCCGACCGGCCGGGGCGCGTCGTCGATCTCGGCTGCGGCCCCGGCAACGTCACCGAGCTGCTCGCCGGGCGGTGGCCGGATGCGAACGTGCTCGGGCTGGACAGCTCCGCCGAGATGATCGCGGCGGCGCAGGCGCGGGCCGTCCCCGGACGGCTCGAGTTCGCGCGCAGTGACCTGCGCGACTGGCGCGCGCAGCCGCCGGTGGACGTACTGATCACGAACGCGACGCTGCAATGGGTGCCGGGGCACCTGAGCCTGCTGCCGACCCTGCTCGGCCAACTCGCCCCCGGCGGCTGGTTCGCCATGGGCGTGCCCGGGAACTTCACCGCGCCCTCACACACGCTGCTCGCCGACTTGCAGCGCGACGAGCGCTGGTCGGACCGGTTCACCGGCGCGCAGTTCCGGCCGTTCTCGCACGAGCCCGCCGACTATCTGCGCGCGCTGACCGCAGCCGGCGGCGAGGCGGAGGTGTGGGAGACGACGTACTACTACGTGCTGCCCGGGGTGACCGGCGTCCTCGACTTCGTATCCTCGACCGCGTTACGCCCCGTGCTGGCCGAACTCGGCGGACCGGGTACCGACGCCGCTCGCGAATTCGTGGACGCGTACGCCGACGCGTTGCGTACCGCGTACCCTCCGGAGCTGCTCGACGGCCGTACCGTCCAAGTGCTGCCTTACCGCCGGCTGTTCGCGGTAGCGCGCGTGCGGTAACCGTCGGCCGCCGCTGCCCTAACGCGGCTCGCTGCGGTTGCGCGTCAACAGGCGCGGATGGTGCTCCAGCCCGGACAACCCGTTCCAGGACAGGTTCACCAGATGCGCCACGACCTCGTCCTTGGTCGGGTGGCGCTCGTCAAGCCACCACTGTCCGGTGAGCGCCACCATTCCGACCAGCATCTGCGAGTACATCGCCCCGAACGCCGGGTCGTAGCCGCGGTTGGAGAACTCCACGCCCAGGATGTGTTCGACCCGCGTAGCGATATCGCTGATCAGCGACGCGAAGTTGCCCGTGGACGCGGCGACCGGCGAGTCGCGCACCAGGATCCGGAAGCCGTCGCTGTGCGACTCGACGTAGTTCAGCAACGCGAACGCGGCCTGTTCGAGCAGCTCGCGCGGGTGTCCTCCGGTCAGCGCGGAGGTCACCATGTCCAGCAGCGTGCGCATCTCACGGTCCACCACGACCGCGTAGAGCCCCTCCTTGCCGCCGAAGTGCTCGTACACCACCGGCTTGGAGACGCCCGCCTTGGTCGCGATCTCCTCCACGCTCGTCGCGTCGAAACCGCGCTCCGCGAACAGCGCCCGGCCGATCTCCAGCAGCTGTTCGCGCCGCTCCTTACCGCTCATCCGGACCCGATGCGTGATGTGTCCGTGAGTCGTCACCCCGTCATCATGCCGTACCAGCGTGGCGACTCCTGCGCGCAGCGTGTTTCACACAGCGCGGCGTGCGGCGACCCGGGCCGTGGTCGGCCAGCGCACGTCGCGGACCCAGCCGAGCCGCTCGAACAGCCAGATGACCCGGGCGCTCGAGTCCACCTGCCCGCGCAGCACGCCGTGCCGGGCCGAGGTCGGGTCCGCGTGGTGCAGGTTGTGCCAGGACTCACCCATCGACAGCACGGCCAGCCACCAGACGTTGCCGGACTTGTCACGGGACTTGAACGGCCGCTCGCCGGCCGCGTGGCAGATCGAGTTGATCGACCAGGTCACATGGTGCAGCAGTCCGATGCGCACCAGTGCGCCCCAGAAGAACGCGGTCAGCGCGCCGTGCCAGGACCACGCCCACAGCCCGCCGGCCAGCGCGGGCGTCAGCAACGAGGCGACCACCAGCCACGGGAACGCCCGCGACACCTTCACGATCGCCCGGTCCCTGAGCAGGTCGGGCGCGTACTGCCGCTGGTCGGTCTGCTCGACGTCGAACATCCAGCCCATGTGCGCGAAGAGCAGGCCCTTGGTCAGCGCCGGGATGGTCGAGCCGTACCGCCACGGCGAGTGCGGGTCGCCCTCCTTGTCCGAGTAGCGGTGGTGCCGGCGGTGGTCGGCGACCCAGCGGATCACCGGCCCCTCGACCGCCAGCGAGCCGGCCACCGCGAGCGCCACCCGCAGCGCCTTGACCGCCTTGAACGAGCTGTGGGTGAAGTACCGGTGGAACCCGACGGTCACGCCGTGCCCGGAGATCGCGTACATCACCGCCGCGATCACCACGTCGTGCCAGCCCAGGCCCCAGCCCCAGGCGAACGGGACGGCGGCCAGCACGGCGAGGAACGGCACGCCGATGAACAGCGCGATCGCGACGCGTTCCTTGGTGGTCTGGCGCAGGCCGCTCAGCGTGCCGGCGCTGGCCGCTTCCTCGGTGTCCCCGGTGGTCGTAGGGCTGGTGCGGGCGGCGGGGGCCTCGATGGAAGCAGTCATCGGCGGGTCGGTTCCCTTTCGAGCGCGGCTGTCTCGTCAGCTTTTCGGATCATCTGACGTGTATTCGCTTGACGGGATCCTGAAGACCCCTACGTTTCCGTAAGTTACGGATGCGTAGGTGTTACGGCAAGTGGACGGTGCGGAAGTTGGGTCATCCGATCCCGCGTCAACCGGCTACGTTGCCCACTTCATTGCCCAACTGCGCCCTCGGGCCTGTGTGAATGCCGGGCCTTGCGCCGACTTGACACGCCGTCAGTCAGGCCGTCATGATCGGAACTGATTGAAAACGACATTCATCTTCATCATTGGCAAGGAGGCCGCCGTGCGCGTCGCGTTCGTCGGCAAGGGCGGCAGCGGCAAGACCACCCTCTCGGCGCTGTTCGCCCGGCACCTGGCCGCCGCGGGCGCCCCGGTGGTCGCGATCGACGCCGACATCAACCAGCACCTCAGCACGGCCCTCGGCCTCACCGAGCGCGAAGCCGCCGCGATCCCGCCGCTCGGTGGGAGGCTGACCGAGATCAAGGACTACCTGCGCGGCACGAACCCGCGCATCGCCTCGGCCGAGCAGATGGCCAAGACCACCCCGCCCGGGTGCGGCTCGAGGCTGCTGCGCCTCGGCGGCGACGACCCGTTCCACCAGGACTGGAGCGTGGACGCGGACGGGGTGCGGCTGATGGCCACCGGCCCGTTCACCGAGGACGATCTCGGGGTCGCCTGCTACCACGCCAAGACCGGCGCGGTCGAGCTCTACCTGAACCACCTGGTGGACGCGCCGGGCGAGTACGTGGTGGTGGACATGACCGCCGGGGCGGACAGCTTCGCCTCGGGGCTGTTCACCCGCTTCGATCTCACCGTCCTGATCGCCGAGCCCACGCTGCGCGGCGTGTCGGTCTACCGGCAGTACCGCGACTACGCCGACGGCTACGACGTGCGCATCGCCGTGGTCGGCAACAAGATCACCGGACCTGACGACGAGGCCTTCCTGCGCGCACACCTCGCCGACGACCCGGTGAGCTGCCTCCGCACGTCTGCGTACGTACGAGCCGCCGAACAGGGCCGTTTCGCCCCACTGGACGCGCTCGAACCGGAGAACCGCCAAACCCTCGACCTGCTGCGCGCCGCCGTGGACCGCCAGACCAAGGACTGGTCCCGCTTCCAGCGCCAGGCGATCGACTTCCACCTTCGCAACGCCCGCGCCTGGGCCAACAAGGCCGCAGGCGCCGACCTGGCCACCCAGATCGACCCGGACTTCGAGCACGGACAGCACGCGCTCGACCCACTGCCCGCCTAAATCACCTCACCCCGCCCCGTGGAAAGGCAGGACCCGCATGTCCCTCGACGTCTCCCCGCAACTGCTTACCCAAGCCCAGGCCGGCCCCGTTGACCCGGCCGCGTTCGTCGAGACCGTACGCACCTCGCTGCCGTACGCCTACGACCTGATCGCCTCCCTCGCCAAGGAACTGGACGCGTCCGACACCGCCCGCCCCTTCGCCGACAACCAGACCGCGCCGCCGTCGGAGGCCGAGCGCGGCCAACTGCTGCGCGCCCTGGCCAGCGACGCCATCCGCGGCGCACTCGAAGACCACTTCAGCGTGCGCCTGGCCTTCCAGAACTGCCACCGCGTCGCCGTCTTCCGCACCAGCGCCGAGACCTCCGACACCTACCGCGACTTCACCTCCCTGCGCTCACAACTGCTCAACCAGTCCCCCGAACTGCGCGACTGCTGAACCAGCAGCCCTACGATCCGTACAACTGGCCCCGGTGCGCTACCCAGCCGCGGCGACCGCGGCGTGCAGCGCCGGGGCCAGTTGCACCGGCTCGACCGCCTCGACGCGTACCGTGTCGCAGCCGACCCACTCGGCCGCCTCGCGCAGTGCCCGCGCCATCGGCTCGACCGCCTTCACTGAGGCCAGCGACACCTGACGGCCGATCAGCGTGCTGCCCTCGCGCGCCGGATCGACGCGGCCGACCAACTGTCCGCCGTGCAGCAGCGGCATCACGAAGTAGCCGTGTATCCGCTTCTCCTTCGGCACATACGCCTCCAGCCGGTGCGTGAAGCCGAAGATCCGCTCGGTACGCGGCCGATCCCAGATCAGCGAGTCGAACGGTGACAGCAGCGTCGTACGGTGCCGCCCGCCCGCGCCGGCCTCGAGCGCGGCCAGCGCCGCGGGATCCGCCCACGCGTCCCGGTCCCAGCCGTCCACCTCGACCGGCACCAGCCCGGCCTCCTCGGCGAGCGCCGGGAAGTTCTTCGCGTTGCGCAGCCGGTAGTAGTCGGCCAGGTCCGCGCGGGTCGCCACGCCCATCGCCTGCCCGGCCAGCGCGATCATCCGCACCGCGCAGGCGTGGTCGTCGAGGTCGTCGTGCAGCAGCCGCTGTGGGATCGCCCGTTGCGGCAGGTCGTAGACCCGCCGCCAGCCGCGCCGCTCGACGCACACCACATCGCCGGTGGCCAGCAGCCGCTCCACTCCCAGCTTGACCTCGGACCAGTCCCACCAGCCCGGAGTCTTGCGCGCCCCGCCGAGCTCCTTCGTGGTCAGCGGCCCCTCCGCGGCCAACCGGGCGAGGATCGTGCGCAACGACTCGTCCGCGATGCCCTCGCTGCCCCAGACGCCACCGCGCTTGCGGTACTCCCGGCGGCGCAGGGCCATCATCGGCCACTCCTCGACGGGCAGGACGCAGGCCGCGTGCGACCAGTACTCGAAGGTGCGCGCCGCCCCCGGCTGATGCGTCCAGTAGGCCGCGTGGATCGCCTCGCGCCCGATCGGGCCGAGGCGGGAGAACGGAACCAGTTCCTGCGACCTGGCCAGCACCGAGATCGTGTCGAGCTGGACCGCGCCGAGCAGCCGAAGCACGCCGGACACCCCGGCCCGCCGGTTCACCGCGCCGAGCAGCCCCTGCGCGCGCAATGCGGCACGGCGCGCCTCGTCCGCGGAAAGAATCGTTCCCATGCCGCGACACTAACGGCCGGCACTGACACTCCCGCCGGGCCCGGCCGCGCGGCGCCCGCAGCGGCAAGCCGCGCCGGTTTGACAAGGTGTGGCGGTTGACGCCCTGTCAGGTACACAGCGCCAACACCCCGCGCGCCGATCACTGTGGCCCTCGTCATATACTCGAGGCGTAAACGAGTAAAGCTTTCAGTCGAAGCTTTGCGTGGGGAGCCACCGCAGTCTTCCCCACCTCCGCGACCGAACGCCCCATCGCCGTGGCAAGCGTCGAGGACCACCCGCTATGCCACCTCCGCTCAGCAGAGCGATGGACGAGCCGAGTAGGACGCGTCGAAGGAACGTGAGCGAGCCCACCATGACTACTGCGCTGACTCCTGCCTCCACAGCCGCCAACACCACAGCCTCCAACATCCCGCCGCGCATACTCGTCATCGGCGGCGGATACGTCGGGATGTACACGGCCCAGCGGATCCTCAAGCAGCTCAAGCGCGGCGAGGCGGTCGTCACCGTCGTTGACCCGCGCCCCTACATGACGTACCAGCCCTTCCTGCCCGAGGCGGCGGCCGGCTCGATCGCGCCGCGCAACATCGTCGCCCCGCTGCGCCGGGTGCTCAAGGGCCCGAACGCCGAGGTCATCACCGGCAGCGTGGTCTCGGTGGACCACAGCCGCCGGGCGGCGCGGATCGCCCCGAACACCGGCGAGCCGTACGAGCTGTCCTTCGACCAGCTGGTCGTCGCGGTCGGCTCGGTGCCGCGCACCCTGCCCATCCCCGGCCTGGCCGAGCACGGCATCGGCTTCAAGCAGGTCGAGGAGGCCGTCAGCCTGCGCAACCACGTGATCGGCCAGATCGACCTGGCCGACTCCATCAAGGACCCGGCGCTGCGGCGCAAGGCGCTGACCTTCGTCTTCGTCGGCGGCGGCTTCGCCGGGGTCGAGGCCATCGCCGAGATGGAGGACATGGCCAGGGACGTGTCCAAATGGTACCCGAACGTCGAGCCCGAGGACATGCGCTGGCTCCTGGTCGAGGCCGCGGACCGGATCCTGCCCGAGGTCGGACCGGAGCTCGGCGTGTGGACCGCGGAGGAACTGCGCGAGCGCGGCATCCAGGTCAAGATGAAGACCCTGCTCAACTCCTGCGTGGACAACCACGTCGTGCTGTCCGACGGCACCGAGCTGGACGCCTCGACGGTGGTGTGGACTGCGGGCGTCAAGCCGAACCCCGTGGTCGCCCAGCTCGGCGTGCCGCTCGGCCCGAAGGGCCACGTGGACGCGCAGGCCAACCTGCGGGTCACCGGCTTCGACCACGTGTGGGCCGCCGGCGACTGCGCGCAGGTACCCGACCTGTCCAAGGCCCCGGGCGCCTGGTGCTCCCCGTCCGCACAGCACGCCGTGCGTCAGGCCAAGCGGCTCGCCGAGAACATCGTCGCCACGCTGCGCGGTAAGGCAGTCCAGGACTACGTGCACAAGCACGTCGGTTCGGTGGCCGGCCTCGGCATCGGCAAGGGCGTGGCGAACGTGTACGGCATGAAGCTGCGCGGCTGGCCCGCCTGGCTGATGCACCGCGCCTACCACGTCAGCCGGGTGCCCACCTTCAACCGCAAGGTGCGCGTGTGCGCCGACTGGCTGCTGGCCGGGTTCTTCCGGCGCGAGGCGGTGTCGCTCACCTCCTTCGAGAACCCGCGCGAGCAGTTCGCGGTGGCGGCCGTGCCGACGGCGCTGCCGAAGCCCGCGGCCCCCGCGGTGATCGAGCAGGTTAACGGAAGGACCCCGGAGAAGAAGGTAGAGACGGCGTCCGTTTGAGCCGGTCGGCGGCTGTGTTGACTCCGTTCGAGTTCAATACCCGGATGTTCGTAGACACTTTGCTGCAACTGTAGGTGCGGCGTTTCACAATGGTCCTGTGACTGTTGTGGGAGCCGCACCTTCATTCGCCGTCGATCCCCAGCGGTGGCCGGATCTGGTCCGCGTACCGCCCGCGGGGTTGAAGGCGAGGCTGGCCCGCCGGGTCTTCGCGCGGGCTGTGGCGCACCTGCCGCTACGTGTCGTCGGGCCGTCCGGCCGGCGGCTCGGCGGGGGTGGAGATGAGCGTTCCGCCGTGATGAAGCTGCACCGTCCGAGCGAGTTCTTCGCTCGGGTAGGCGTGCACGGGCTGATCGGCTTCGGCGAGGCATACCAGACCGGCGCCTGGGACGCCGACGACCTGGCCGCCGTGCTCGGTGCGTTCGCCCGACGCATCGCCGACGTGGTGCCCCGTCCCGTACAGAAGCTGCGCGGCCTTTACGTCGCCCGCTTCCCGTCGGGAGAGGACGGTACGCCGGCCAACGCGCGGCGCAACATCGAGCGGCACTACGACCTGTCCAACGACCTGTTCGAGCTGTTCCTCGACGAGTCGATGACGTACTCGAGCGGACTCTACGGCGGTCCGCCGGCCGCGACCGAATACGAGCCGGACGCCGACGCCCGCGCCCTGCACGAGGCGCAGCTTCGCAAGATCGACGCGGTCCTCGACGCAGCCGGCGTGCGCGAGGGCTCGAGGGTGCTGGAGATCGGCTCGGGCTGGGGCGCGCTGGCGATCCGCGCGGCAGGCGACCGGGGTGCGCAGGTCACGACGCTCACCCTTTCGAGGGAGCAGAAGGCACTGGCCGATCAGCGCATCGCCGACGCCGGTCTCGGCGACCGGATCGAGGTGCGGCTGGCCGACTACCGCGAGGTCGGGCCGCCGCGGGGCGCCCCCGGCTACGACGCGGTGGTCTCGGTCGAGATGATCGAGGCGGTCGGCGAGCGCTACTGGCGCGACTACTTCGAGGCGATCGACCGGCTGCTGGCCCCCGGCGGCCGCGCGGTGGTGCAGTCGATCACCATGGCCCACCACCGGATGCTGGCCACCCGAAAGACGTACACGTGGATCCACAAGTACATCTTCCCGGGCGGCCTCATCCCCTCAGTGCCCGCGATCGAGCAGGCGCTGCGTGCCCGCACCCGGCTGCGCCTGGTACGCCGGCTCGACTTCGGCGAGGACTACGCACGCACCCTGCGCACCTGGCGCGAGCGCTTCGAGGCGCACTGGCCGGCGGTCAGCGCGCTCGGCTTCGACGAGGTCTTCCACCGCACCTGGCGGTTCTACCTCGCGTACTGCGAAGCGGGCTTCGCCTCCGGCTACCTCGGCGTCTCACAGCTGACTTTCGCCCGCTGACAGGGCGACGACCCGCTCCCGCTCCCGTTCCGGCGTGCTCGAGTCCGCCTTCGCCTCCGTCTTGCGGGTCGAAAGCCAGCTGCCCGCGAGCACCAGCGGGAAGCCGACCGCGACACCGATGGTGAACCGCTCGCTGAGCACCACCATGCCGAGCAGCACGGCCACCGCCGGGTTGATGAATGTGATGACCGTGGACCGCACCGGCCCGATCTCGGCGATCAGCTGGAAGAAGAGCAGGAACGCCGCCGCGGTGCATATCAGGCCCAGCACGAGTATCGCCGCGACCACGTTCGCGTGCGGCCAGCTGTCCGGATACGTGAACACCGCGGCCGGCAGGTACGCCACCGCGACCGCGGTCAACGCGAGCGACAGGACGGCAAGCGTCGGCACGTCGGCCAGTCGGCGGTCCGCGATGATCGGCGCGACGGCGTAACCCACCGCGACGAGCAGTACCTCGCCCATGTGCGTCGGCGAGGAGTTCCCGACGTTCAAGCCGACGACCGCCGCCACGCCGGCCATGCCGACGACCAGTCCCAGCAGCCGCCGCGGGTCGAGCGCCGTGTGGTCACCGAGCCGCCAGGTGACCAGAGTGCTGATGAGGGGCACCGCCGCGATCAGCAGCCCGGCCAGGCTGCTGCTGATGTGCTGCTCGGCGTCGCCCAGCAGCAGCCACGGCCCGCCGATCTCCAGCACCGCGAAGGCGAGCAGCGGCCGCCACGAACGCAGCGCCGGCCGTAGCAGCCCCCGCCGCAGCGCGATCGGCAGAAGGACCGCCGACGCTATCGCGGTCCGGGCGAACACGAGGAACGGCGCGCTGACGCCCTCAAGCGCGATCTTGATGAACAGATATGGGATGCCCCAGATCACGGACATCATGGCGAACAGCAGCCAGCCACGCCTAGACATGTAACTCCCCTCTCGGACGCGTGCAGCTTACGACATGCCACCGACACGGAGTATCCCCGCCGCGTTACTGCGGCTGAGCGAAGTCCGCCGCCCCGGCGAGCGCGCCGCCACCATCAACCGCCGTACACCGGAGATCCTCGTTGAGGCCTGCCGCCTCTGAGGGATGGATCCACGATGCGTGTGCGTGAGAATGCCAGCCGCTTGCCGATCACCACGGCCCTGGCTCTGGCGATGACACTCAGCACCATCGCCCTCAGCTCAGGCCCAGCCACCGCAGCCACCGAGGCCGCCGCCAGAAGCCCCTTCATCGTGGTGCTGTCCAATCAGCATCCTGACGTATCCGCGAGGGCCGCCACCCGCGAGCGCGTCGTCGGCCAGGACCAGGCGCCACTGGTCAGCCGGGCCCGCACCGGCGGCGCGACCGGGATCAAGACGTTCTCCATCATCAATGCCTTTGCGGCCACCATGACCGCCGCTCAGGCCGACAGCCTGCGTGCCGACCCGTCAGTGGCCGAGGTCGTACCCGACCGCATGGTGCGCCTCACCCCTTTGGCCGCGCGGGACGAGAAAGCCGCCACCGACTACAACGCGCAGTCTCCAAGCGCCGCGCCACCAGACCACCTGATCCCCGGCACCTGCCCCGCCGACCCGGCGAAGCCGCTGCTCGAGCCCGAGGCGTTGCAGGCCACACACACCGCGTTCCTCGACAGTTCGGTCCCGCAGGCGCAGAACCTGGTGGACGGCACCGGCGTGAAGGTCGCCTGGATCGCCGATGGCCTCGACACCAAGAACCCCGACTTCATCCGCGCCGACGGCACCCCGGTCTTCACCGACTACCAGGACTTCTCCGGCACCGACCCGAGCCTCGGCGGCTCCGGCGGCGAGGCCTTCGGCGACGCGAGCTCGATCGCCGCGCAGGGCCGCCAGGTGTACGACCTGTCGGACTTCGTCGATTCGGCCCATCCGCTGCCGAAGGGTTGCACGATCACCGTGCGCGGCATGGCACCCGGCGCCTCGATGGTCGGCCTGAACGTGTTCGGCTCGTCCCACTTCGCCATCAACTCGTCCATCATCCAGGCGATCGATTACGCGGTCACCGTGGACAAGGTGGACGTGATCAACGAGTCCTTCGGTAGCAATGCCTACCCGACCACAGGCACCGACCCGACGTCCCTAGCCGATGACGCAGCCGTGGCCGCAGGAGTCACCGTGGTCAGTTCCACCGGCGACGCAGGCCCGACCAACACCATCGGCTCGCCTGCCGCCGACCCCTCGGTCATCTCGGTCGGCGCGACCACCAGCTTCCGCGTCGAGGCGCAGACCGGTTACGCCGGTATGCGCGACTTCGCCACCTCCTGGGCCGGCGACAACCCGTCGCCGTTCTCCTCCGGCGGGATCAGCGCCCGCGGCCGAGTCCCGGACCTGGTCGCCCCTGGCCAGGACGGCTGGGCGCTGTGCACGCCCGACCCGGTGCGTTTCGCCGATTGCGCGGCGTTCAGCGGCAAGCCCTCCCCGATCGAGGACTTCGGCGGCACCAGCGAGTCCGCCCCGCTGGTGGCCGGCGCCGCGGCGCTGGTGATCGAGGCGTACGAGCACACCCACGGCGGCACGCGGCCCACCCCCGCGCAGGTCAAGCAGATCCTCACCGGCACCGCCACCGACCTCGGCCTGCCCGCGACCCAGCAGGGCGCCGGTGAACTGAACGCGTACCGCGCGGTGCGGGAAGCGATGTCCGTCCACGACTCCAGCGCGAGCCCCACTCCGCAGGGCGATGGTCTGATGATCACCACGCCGACTGGCGACACCCAACTCGCCGTCACAGCGTCGGCGAACCACCTGCGCGACCTGCCGCTCGTCGTCACCAACACCGGCGCGACGCCGCAAACCGTTACGCCGCACACCAGGATCCTGAACCGCACGCTGTCGGACGTAAGGGCATCCATCCCGCTCGATGTCACGTCCGCCGCAACGCCGAGCTTCCCGGACGGCATCGCGACCGGCAGCGGACCCGTTCTGCGTCGATTCGCGCAGACGACATTCACCGTGCCGCCCGGCGCCGACCACCTCGCGGCGCAACTCACCTGGCCCGGCGGCGCGGCGCACGGCCAGTCGCTGGTGCGCCTGGCACTCATCGGCCCGCACGGCGAGTACGAGAACCACTCAGTACCGCAGGGTACGGGCAACCACGGCACAGCCGACGTGCGTTACCCGGCCCCCGGCCGGTGGACGGCGGTCTTCTTCGCCTCGGCCAGCGCGAGCGGCTTCAATGGCAACGTCAACTACGAGTTCACCGCGACGAAGTACACCGACGCAGCCTTCGCCCGCGTCTCCCCGCGCAGCGTGACACTCCAACCCGGCGCCAGCGCGACGTTCCACGTCCGCACGCGCATGCCAGCCACCGCAGGCGACGTATCCGCCGCAGTCGTCTTCGCCACCACCCAGCGCTCCGCCGCCCCTTCAACCCCCCTCCCACCCTCAACCCCATCCACCACAACCACCATCCCCCTAACCCTACGCACCCTCCTCTCCGCGACCACCAACGGCGGCACCTTCACCGACACCCTCACCGGCGGCAACGGCCGCGGCAACCCCGGCGCACAGACCCAGGCGTACCTCTTCGACGTGCCGCGCGGCAAGAAAAACCTAGGCATCGACCTGACCCTCGCAGGTACCCCGAACCAGAACGTCTTCGCCGCGGCCATGGCCCCAGACGGCCAGGTCCTCTCGCTCAACACGAACCTGACGGCCAACGCATCCGGCGACGTGGTACCGACCCGCACGCTGCAAGGCTTCGTACGCTCCCCGTCCGTCGGCCGCTGGACGCTCTTCGTTGACATCGACAACCCGGTCGCGGGCACGACCCTCACGGAGCGTTTCACCGGCCACCTGCGCTTTAACCTTGCGGACGTACACGTCTCCGGCCTACCGCGCGGCAAGGTGGCCGCAGGCAAGCCGATCACCGCCACGATCAGAGTGACCAACAATGGTGCGGCCCCCGCATCGTTCTTCGCGGACCCGCGCCGCACTGCGCTGGCCACGTACACCCTCGCTGCGTTACCGCCGTCGCAGCCGACGATCTCGCTACCCTTCCCGGCGACCGCGATCGGCACGACATGGCTGGTCCCCACCGAATCAACCAACCTGCGGATCTCGCAGACCTCGACAATCCCGGCCGGCTTCGACGCGTCCACGATCGACAACGGCGTCCCGGAACTGCTCGGCGTGCCCACCGGCGGCAACGGACGTGCAGCAGTCGCCGAAGTGTCAGCCGCGCGAGTGACGCAGGGCGAGTGGGCTGCGGCTCCTACCCCACTCGGCCCAACGAACAACGGTGCGGTCAGCGGAAGTGCCACGCTCAGCGCGACCGTCACGACCCAGCAGTTCGACCCGAGCGTGACGTCCAGCACCGGCGACCTCTGGCTGGCCAGCCGCGACGCAGCGGCACCCGCCCCGACGACGCTCACCCTCGCCCCCGGCCGCACCGGCACGATCACCGTCACCGTAACGCCGTCCGGCGTGCCCGGTACGACCGTTCACGCGGTCGTCTACGTGGACACCTTCTCGCCGTTCCTAGTCAACGGCGACGAGGTCGCCGCCATCCCATACACCTACACCATCGCTTAACCCCCACCCCACCACCCACCCACCCACCCCACACTTCCTCACCCCTCTGC